>DASTOW010000262.1:0-8298 GCA_035762425.1 Hyphomicrobiaceae bacterium
CCGCGAGGCGAATGCGGCTGAGGATCACGACACGTTGCCAGCGGACGCATTCGTGGCCGAGTTGCAGCGCGGCGCCTTCGCGCTGCACTGGCAGGCACATGGCCTCAGGTATGGCATTGCTACCGAGATTGACACCGCCGTACGGGCCGGTCGCTGTTCGATCCGCCGCTGCTGCAATATGCACAGTCCAGCCTGACGCTGCTCGATCCGCGCGTCGACGTCGCCGACTTCGTGCGCCAGCATCGCATCGCCGAGGTGGGGCGCTTCGCGGTGGTGGCCGAGGAGCGCGGCAACCTCTTGCTCGCCGCCGCATTGATGCGGGCCGCCACCGAGGAGATGGTGGCGAGGGGCTACACGCATCTCATCACCGACGTGTTCGAGGACGACCCGCACAGCCCGCTCGGTTTTCACACCCGCGTGATGGGCTTCCGGCCGGTGGCCACGCACGAGCGCGGCGAGCTCAACTGCGACAGTCGCCGCATCACCTTGGTGCTGGATCTCAAGTCGAGCTACCAGCGCTTGAAAGGACGCGGCAATTGGGTGTTCCGCTACCTGACGGCCGGCTGGCCCGACGCCCTGCACCGCCAGTTCGCGAACTGAGCGTTTTTGCCATCGGCCAGGCACGGTCCGGCGTCGATTGCCGACGTCCACGCCTGGCCCACGCCGAGGCGCTGCAGCGTGGCAATGGTCCGTTGTTTGAGGCGGCGCAGCCTCGCTGTGCAGCGGGTCAATGGGCTTTTCAAACCGGCTTAAAGCTCCGGTCCAGCGCCACGTCGATCAGGAAGGGTTGTGCGCGGTCAAGCGCGCCGCTCAGCAGCTCGCGCACATCCTCGATCGTCCTGGCGCGCGCTGCCTTTACGCCAAGCGATGCGGCCAATCCGACAAAGTCGATCGTTGGCTCGATAAGATCCATGGCGGGGTAATGATCGGCTTGTGCTGCGTATTCGCGCATCGCATTCATGCGCTGCTTGAGAATGCGATATGAGGTGTTGTTCAGAATGACGAAAACCAGCGTTCCCACTTTGCAATGCGCCGCAGTCCAGAGCGCCTGCATGGTGTACATGGCGCTGCCATCGCCGATCAAAGCCACGACGGGGCGCTGCGGCTGGGCGAGCTTCACGCCAACGGCTGCGGGCAGGCCCCAGCCGATGCCGCCACCCCGCATTCCAAACCAACTCTTGCAATCAAGCGACGGGATGAGATTGCGCATGCGGTCGGCGGATGAGAGGGCTTCCTCGACCACCACGGCATTATTGGGCAGCATGTCGCCGATTGCTTTCATGAGCGCCAGCGGTCGGATCGGGCTCTTGTCGGACAGGTGTTCGGCTTCGCGCCGCAGGGCTGCCAGCTTGTCTGCGGTATTTCGCATCACCGCCTGGCGCCGCCTCAGGGCATGCTCCGCTCCCTCCCGACCGAGCAGTTGCCGCACCCTGTCCGTCAATTCGGGCAGCGTGACTTTGGGCTCGCCCAGCATGGCAACGTCGGCCGGCTGGTTTTTGCCGAGCTCCCAGGCGTCGGTGTCGAGATGGAGGACCTTCAGCCCGGCGGGTATTGGATGGGCGTTGGTGGGCAGGGATTGTGTGAAGAGATCCCCACCGATTGAGAACAACACGTCGTGCTGCTGCAAGATCTCGCGGATTTCAGTCGAGAGGCGCTGCATGTGCCCCTGGAACAGGGGATGCGTCGAGGGGAACGTTGCTCGGCTGGCAATGCCTTCGGCCCACACGGGTGCGCCGATCAAGTCGGCGAGTTCGGCGACTTCAGCCAGAGCGTCGGACTGCGCCACCGCGTCACCGGCGATGAGCACGGGGCTTTTCGCCGCCGCCAGCATGTGCGCGGCGCTGGCGACGGCGGATGGGTCTGCGCGTATGCCTGCAGCCACTCTGGTCGGCATCCCCAGTTCGATGTCCTCGCTAGCCTGGAGCACATCGACCGGGAGCGACAGGAACACGGGGCCCATCGGCGGGGCCAGCGCGGTCTTGGCGGCGCGGTGAACAGCGCGCGGCAGGTCCTTGAGGCGGGTGACCTCGATTGACCACTTGACGAGCGGACGGGCCATCACTGCGAGGTCGGCCCACAGGATTGGCTCCTGAAAGCTGAAAGCTTGGTCGTGCTGGCCGGCCGTGACGAGAATGGGTGAGCACGCCTTCTGCGCGTCATAGAGCATGCCCATGGCGTTGCCCAGCCCGGGTGCCACGTGCACGTTGGCGACCGCCAGCTTGCCCGACGCCTGCGCGTAGCCGTCGGCCATGGCCATGACAACCGCCTCGTTGAGACCCAGGGTGTAGGCGATGCCCGTTTCCACGGCGAGCGCGTCCATGAGCGGCAGCTCGGTGGTGCCAGGGTTACCGAACATCATGTCCACGCCTTCCTGGCGCAGCAATTCCAGGAACGCACGTTTTCCCTGATAGTTGGGCATTGGGCCCGATCCTTTTGGTTAGTGGCCTGCGCCGGGCCGGCGCGGCTCGATGGCACTCCAGCATTGTTGTCGGCGCGAGCGCTGTAAAGCGGGTCTTGAGGATCGCCGGGAACGGCGACGTCGGGCAAATTGTTTTCTGGACAGCAGCCACCAACCGGCCCAGAATTTTGCCATATCCACGCCGCGCCACCGGCCTTCTGCCGCCGACGCGAAAAGATGGATCGGGAGGAGTTGTTGGACGCTCGGGTGACGCAGGGCGCCGCTGCAGGCGGGCAAACGTCTGGCGATATCATTTGCGTGCACCAGCTTTCGCTGCGCTACGGCCGCGGTGCGGGCGCCGTGCTGGCGCTGAGTGACATCAGCTTCCGGGTTGGCGATGGAGAGTTCATTGCCGTTGTCGGCCCGTCCGGATGCGGCAAGTCCACCCTGCTCAAGATTCTGGCGGGCCTGCTGCCCCAGACAACGGGCGAGGCCAGTCTTAAGGGATCGCCAATCGAGGGCCCGCGCCGCGACATCGGCGTGGTATTCCAGTCGCCCGTGCTGTTCCCGTGGCGTACCGTGCTCGGCAATGTGATGCTGCCGGCCGACGTGCAGCGCCTTGACAAGCATGACATGCGACAGCGCGCACTTGATCTCATCAAGCTGGTCGGGTTGTCGGGTTTCGAGGCGCGCTACCCGCGCGAGCTGTCGGGCGGCATGCAGCAGCGTGTGGGCATCGTGCGCGCGCTCATTCATGACCCCGCCATTCTGCTGATGGACGAGCCGTTCGGCGCCCTCGACGCCATGACGCGCGAGTCCATGAACGTGGAACTGCAGCGCATCTGGATGGAACGGCGCAAGACGGTGCTGTTCATCACCCATTCGACGGCAGAGGCCGTGTACCTCGCCGACCGTGTGATCGTCATGACAGCGCGGCCGGGCAAGATCGGCGACGCCTTTGACGTCGACCTGCCGAGGCCACGCAAGCTCGACGTCATGAATACCGAAGCTTTTGGCGCCTATGTCAAACGCGTGCGTGCCGCGCTCAACCCAGGTGGCAGAGGAATTGACTGATGCGCCGTGGCCCCATTGCCTTCGTCTTGCGCCTGGCGTTCATCGCCCTGCTGTTGTGCGCGTGGGAATGGGCGGTTGGCTTCTTCAAGACACCAGCCTATATCGTGCCGGCACCGAGCGCGATCGCCTACGCCATGTACAACGGCATCGCCAGCAATCTCTACGTCAGCCATATCGGCGCGACCATCAGCGAGACGCTGCTGGGTTTCCTGTTTGGCTGTGCGCTGGCCTTCATGCTGGGCACTGTTGTCGCGCTGTCGCGGACCGTCGAGTACTACCTCTATCCGATCATCATCATGTTCCAGGCGATGCCGAAGGTGGCGCTTGTTCCCCTTATTCTCGTGTGGTTCGGACTTGGCCTGACCTCCAAGGTGGTCAGCGCCGCGCTCGTCGCCTTCTTTCCCCTGATGGTCAACACCATCGTCGGGCTACGCTCGGCGGACGAGGATCGCGTCAACCTGATGCGCTCGCTGTCGGCGTCGCGGTGGCAAATCTTCCGCATGTTGCAGCTGCCCAACGCCATGCCCTACATCTTCGCTGGTCTAGAGATTGCTATGATCTTTGCCCTGATCGGCGCGATCGTGGCGGAGCTGATCAGCTCCGAAAAGGGCCTGGGCATGCTCATGCAGAGCATGAGCTTCACGATGGACGTGGCGGGCCAGTTCTCCATCCTGTTCATTCTCTCGATCCTGGGCCTGGTCCTGAATGGCGTCGTCACCCTCGTGCGGCGGCGCGTACTGTTCTGGGACACGTCGCGCGACGCCGACGCCAACGAAGCAAACGCAACAAAAGAAGGGGTTTTGTGATGCAGCGAGTGATCAGCGGTGTCGCGTTGGCCTGTGGGCTTCTGGCAGCCGCCGCGCCGAGTATGGCGCAGACCACGACCCTGCGCGTGGGGTGGTGCGCCCGCACGGTAAGTTCGGCGGCCGCGCCGTTCGCGATCGCGACCAAGATGGGTTGGTTCGAGAAGGCCGGCATCAAGGTCGACCTTGTGCCCCTGCCGGGCTCGACCGATTGTGTGAAGCTGGTTGCCACCAAGGAGCTGCAGGCCTCGCTGCCGTCGGCCGAGCCGCTGGCCATCATTCGTCCGCAGGGCGTCAAGGCGAAATTCTTCTACACGGCATATCAGGGCAATATCTATGGCATCGCCGTGCCGGTGGACAGCACGGTCAAGTCGATCGCGGATCTCAAGGGTAAGAAGATTGGCGTGACGTCGATGGCATCCGCCGGCGTGATCGTTGCCCGGGCGCTCGCCAAGCAGGCCGGCATGGATCCCGACAAGGACATTACCATCATGGTTGCGGGCGAAAGCGCGCAGACCGCCGCGCTGTTGGGTAGCAAGCAGATCGAGGCGCTGTCGCAGTTCGACACGCAATATGCCCTGACGGAGAATGCCGGCGCCAAGCTACGTTTCCTTGAGCATCCCGAGATCAAGAAATTCCCGTCCAATGGCTTCGTCGCGCTGGAAGACTACCTGAAGGACAACCGCAAGCAGGCCGTGGCGTTGGCACAGGGTTACGCCATGGGGACAGTGTTCGCCATCGCCAACCCGGAGGCCGCAATCCGCATTTTGTGGGAGGTATATCCGCAGACCAAAGCAACCGGCAAAGACGAGGCAACCGCGCTGCGTGACGATTTGCTAACGTTGGAAGCTCGGGCCAAGAACTGGCGCTATGAACCTGTCGACGGAAAGCGCTGGGGCGACAATGTCGAGGCGAACTACCAAAGCTACATGGAGTGGCTATTGGCACAGGGCGTCATCAAGGAAAAAACCAGCGCTCGTGACATCATCACCAACGACCTGCTCGACGACATCAATAAGTTCGATGCGGCGGGCGTGGCCGCAGAGGCAAAGGCCTACAAAAGCAAATGACCTGGCGGGAGGACCGCCGCTGGTGCTTTTGCAGGCGTTGTCATTGGCACCGAACCTGGTTCGGATCGACTGCTCACGGAGCAAGCTCGAGGGTCGATGCGGCGTCAGCCGGAGCGGGAAGGTAGGCCTTCCATCGTAGGAGGGCGGCAGTGCCGGCATCCGACAGCCCATAGAGTCCGCGCTCGACCCTGACGAACCAGCCGTAAACGTTCCTTTGTAGGATTTTGGCAGCATCAGGGATGTCGCCCTTTAAATCACGGGGGCGGGCAGGTGCGCGGGACAGCGTTGCCGCGCAGGCGAGTGCTTGCTGTCGATAGGCCGTCATGATCGGTTGGCGGGTGCTGCCGCCGGTGGCGGGATCGCCAATCCGCCGCCGATGCTCGTCCACGATTCTTGAGCGGCGCTTAGAATCGCGGCGCGGGCGCCAGTCCTTTGGCTCGACCAGAACGTCGACTGCGCCACGCGCTGACACGGCCAGCAGACCGAAGCCGAGCAGGCGGCATAGCTTGCGCACGCGCGGATCGTGTTCGCGGCCCCGCCCGCGCCGCGAAGCCCGCACAGCAAGCCAGACCTCATCGCAAGCAGCAAATCGATCAATTCCTTGCAGGACGAGATCGAGCGTGAAGCTGAGTTTCAGTTCGCCTACCACGACGGCGGTTGGTTGCTTGCCATCGAGGGCCACCAAGTCGCAGCCGCATATCTCACCCTTGACCTCGAAACCAAGCCTTTCGAGGAAGCGCTTGACCGGCAGATAAAGGCTCGATTCCAACGTGCAATTTGGTGTGGCCGCGACCGTCGCGCTTAGGGGCTAGTGATGATTCGGTCTTATGTCGAGGTAGGAGATGCGGCAAGCGAACGAAGCAACTCTACTGTGGCTGTCTATCTGAGAACCTGCAGAAAGCTGCCGGCGTGGTCTATAGTGCCTTTGACACGCCGCCAGATCCGCTTGTGACCGCAGCGGCATCATCGATAGGTGGAAAGTGCCGGCAAGGTCTGCTTTTGATCCAGTGCGGCGGTGGTTGGCTTGACCATCATGGATGGACGAATGCGCGAACACATCGCCGCAGCGATTCGGCCCGAGGCCGACGTTTCCCAACGATGACGTCCGCGCTGTGATCGGGGGTCACGTTTGCAGCGGATCAGAACTCCAACAGCAGCTGCTCGCCGACGTAGTGACGACGATTTGCGCGTCCCAACCACGCAGAGCGCTCGTGCTGTTGCGCCAACGTAAGGCGCGACGCGATGCGTCGGTCGGTGCTGAACAGCTGCCGGACCAGATCCGCGCAGTTGCACTCCTGGCTGCGATGCAGCAGCACTATGTGGTCTGGCAATCGGCGCGTGCGGTCGAGGAGTTTGCGTATGGCCGCCAGAGCCTGGAAGTTGGAAAGGTGGCCATGGCCGCCCATGATACGGCGTTTCAGGAACAAGGGGCGGGCGCTGTTGACCTGCATCTGCGGATCGTAGTTGGCTTCCAGCGCAATGCAGTCCAGGTCTCGGAAGCGATCGAAGAAGTACGCAGGGACGTGGCCGAGGTCGGTTGCGTAGCCGATGCGATAGCCGAACCCGTCGACCACGAAGCCGTGCGAGCCAAGCTGGTCATGCGCGAAATGGATCGGGTCGCATGTCAGGCCATCGATCGGCGAGAAGGCGTCGACATTGAATGGTCGTATGAGCGGCACGAGATCGGGCGAGTTGCAGGCCAAGGCGTCGACCTTGTTGGCGTGACAGTAGATCGGGATATGCAATCGAAGGAGGGTCGAGTCCCAGCTGGCTGAATAGTGGTCGCCGTCGAGATGGGTAAGGCAGAGAGCTGCGATGTCGTGCGGGCGGACCCCGGTGCCTTCGAGGCGTTTGGCCAGTGTGCGTGGGCCGATGCCGGCGTCGATAAGCAGGATGCCCGCGGGCGATCGCAGGATCGCCGCGTTTCCGGCCGAGCCGCTGGCAAGAACGCACAGTTCTAGGGACATTGGCCTAGCGTCCATTCAAGATAGAGCGCGTTCATCTCAAGGCCACGTCATTACGGCAAGATCAGGGTATGACCGCGCGACGTCATGTCTAGGCCGGCACCCCGCTTGGTTCGACGCCGTTCTGGCGACACCAGAGGATCGCAAACCGCCGGCGATTGTCGCGGCCGTGGCTGCTGCCTATTGCGACCGGGGTGCCTTGCTCGCCACAACTCGGCAGCATATCGGCCCCGCGCGATAGGCAACGCTTGCGGCACGGCATGGGACTAACATGCCGGGTGGAAAACGCGTGCGCTTGCCATGCGCAAGCCCTCGTCGTTCGCCACGGCGGCGTTCACAACACGGATCCTTCATCGGGAATATTGAGGACTTTCCCACAGGCTTTGCAGTGTACCGCATCGGCCTCGTGGCGTTGCAAGCCACAAGCGGGGCAGGAAAAGCGCACCTTGTGTGGCTGAAGCAGCGAGCGCAGGAGACGCAGGAAGAGGGTCACCCCGAAGATCATGATGACCACAGAGATCAGCCGGCCTGCTGAGCCGCGCAGGGTAATGTCGCCGAAGCCGGTCGTTGTGAGGGCCGTCACCGTAAAATAGAGAGCATCGACATAGTTGCGAATGTCCGGGTTCGTCCAGTGTTGGGTTTCGTAGACAATGCCGGTCATGACAAACAGGAACACGACCAGATGCACGACGGAAATCGCAAGCTCCTCGTTGCGTCGAAACCAAGCGCTGTCGGCGCGCAGGCGCGCGAGCACCTCATAGGTCTGCAGCAGACGAAGCGTTCTGAGCACGCGCAGAAAGCCGCCTGCCTCGCCGGCAAGCGGAGCCAGAAACGAAAGGATCGTGACCACATCGATCCAGGTGGCCGGATGGAGCAGATCGCGAACACGGTGCCGACTGATCGCCAGCCGTGCCGAGAAGTCTGCGAGAATGGCAACACCGAAGACGATGTCGAGTGCTTCCACCCACCAAAGCTCTTTCATGAAGGAC
>DASTOW010000263.1:0-4590 GCA_035762425.1 Hyphomicrobiaceae bacterium
CTGGCGGTGCGGCTACGACATCACCGTCGAGAACACCGGCCCCGGCGTCTACCAGGATTGGATCGAGCTGAAGGAGACCCTGCCGGCCGAGCCCGTCACGGCCAGCTGGAACCTCGGCTGGAACTGCCAGGGCACCGGCGGCGCAGGCGCGATCTGCAAGTCGCTGGTCAATCTCACCCTGCAACCGACGCAGCACGTCGTACTGAAGCTGAACGTGACCTTCTCGGACGCCGACGTGATCCAGAGGAACTGCCGATTGCCCAACATCGTGGAGATCACCCACGTGGCCGGCGGCTTCGAGAACACCAACCCTGCCGACGACAAGGCCGGGGCGGTGGCGTTCGTGCCGGAGGAGTTCTGCAACAGCACGACCAACCTGAAGGTGGAAAAGACCACGTTTGTCGAGGGCGACTGCCCGCTCGTCGGCAACGCCACATGGTGCAAGAGATTCCGCATCGCCGTGTGGAACGCAGGCCCCGGTACGTTCAACGGCCAGATCAAGGTCGTGGACATACCCTCGCCCGGCCTCAACATCGGCTTCGATGGTCTCGGCAAGTGGACCTGCAATGCGGCTACCCGCATCTGCCAGACCGACGGTGTCCTGAACCCCGGCGCCAACGACGCATCCATTCCGGTGTTCGTCGTGAATGTCTCGGGTGACGACAACGATGCCAAGGCGCTCAACTGCAAGCTCAAGAACGTCGCGCAGCTGCTCACGCCTTGGGGCGCGCCGCACGACAGCCAGGTCGGCGACAACCAGTCCGAAGCCTCCTACGACCTGCCGGCCAGGTTGTGCCGCCCCGAGCCGGCCTCGCAGGTCTGCCCGGCAGGCTTCCGGTGGACAGGCGACCGCTGCTCGCGCGGGCCGGGACTGGTGACGCTGCCCGGCTGCCCGGATGGTCAGTGGCTCAACAAGGGCCATTGCTGCCCCGTCGGCCAAATCTGGACCGGCCGGCGCTGCGGGGAGCCGCCACGCAAGGAGTGCCCGGAGGGTACCACTGGCAAGTGGCCCAACTGCCGCGAGGTCGAAGAGCCCAAGTGCCCCGAGGGCACGACTGGCAGGTGGCCAAACTGCCGAAAGGTGGATGAGCCCAAGCAGTGCCCCGAAGGCACGACCGGCAAGTGGCCGAACTGCCGCAAGGTCGAGGAACCGAAGAAGTGCCCGGAAGGTACGACTGGCAAGTGGCCGAACTGCCGAAAGGTGGAAGAACCGAAAAAGTGCCCCGAAGGCACCACAGGCAAGTGGCCGAACTGCAAGCGGCCGGAGCCACCCAAGTGCCCGAAGGGCATGACCGGGACCCCGCCCAACTGCAAGCGGATCGTTCCCGAGAAATGCCCGACGGGCATGGTCGGTAAGCCGCCGAACTGCCGCAAGCCGCCGACGCAGACGCCGCCGACGCTCAAGCGCCAGGCCAACGCAAAGCCGAAGTTGGCGCGGCGTTGAAAGACACAAGCAAGAGGCAAGGGAGGTTTGCTCCCTTGCCTCTGCATTTGATATCGTGTTTCGGCATGCTGGCGCGGAACGCAACTGCGCCGAGGAAGCAGGCAACCCGACCAATTTTACATCAGGCGGGCGTCGCCTGCGGCCATTTCCAGCCAGGACAAGGCGACTGCAGCGTTGCAAACCTCGCGCGTTGATACATAAGCAATGCGACCGTGGTCCTGTTCGGACCAAGCATCCTTCGCGTTGGCACTAGGCATGAACCAGACCACGTCTGCCCTGCAGCTCGCCGTCCAGGACGTCGCGGCTGCGATGGCGCTACGCACGGATCGTGGCGAGGTCGCAACCTACATCCCGGAGCTCGCCCGCGCCGACCTCAAGTCGTTCGGCCTTGCCGTCATCGATACGCAGGGCAACGTCGCCGCAGCCGGTGATTGCGATACGCCGTTCTCGATCCAGAGCATCTCCAAGGTGTTCACGCTCACGCTGGCGCTGGGCAAGGTGGGAGATCACTTGTGGCGCCGGGTCGGACGCGAGCCCTCCGGCAGCCCCTTCAATTCCATCGTCCAGCTCGAATTCGAGCGCGGCAAGCCGCGCAATCCCTTCATCAATGCGGGTGCCATCGTCGTCACCGACATAATCCTGGCCGGCCACAAGCCGCGCGAGGCGCTGGGCGAGATCCTGAGGTTCATTCGCTTTCTCGCCGATGATCCCTCGATTTCGATCGACGAGGCGGTGGCGGCCTCTGAGCAACGCACCGGCTTTCGCAACAGCGCGCTTGCCAACTACATGAAATCCTTCGGCGTCATCGAAAACCCGGTCGAACTCACCCTCGGGGTCTACTTCCATCACTGCGCGATCGCCATGAGCTGCCGGCAGCTCGCCATGGCCGGGCGCTTTCTCGCCCAGTTCGGCCGCAACCCGTCGACGGGCATGTCGGTGGTGATGCCGGAGCGGGCACGCCGCATCAATGCGATCATGCTCACCTGCGGCCACTATGATGGATCGGGCGAATTCGCCTATCGCGTCGGGCTGCCGGGCAAGAGCGGGGTTGGCGGCGGGATTCTTGCCATCGCTCCGGGCAAGGCTTCAATTGCAGTATGGTCGCCGGGCCTGGATGCGTCAGGCAACTCGCATCTTGGCCTGCTCGCGCTCGAAATGCTCTCCAAGCGGCTTGGCTGGTCGATCTTCGGGGCCTGACGCAGCCATGCTCACGTTCTCATGGAAGCTGACATGCCTGCATCAGCACGATCTCGCCCTAATGCTTCTGCGTGCGCTCGGCCTCGATGGCAGCGTCGTGATACCAGCTGCCGAAGTCCACGCGCGGATAGCGCGCCGCAGCGGCATGGTCCTCGGTGCGCTTGCTGGCGGCCTCGCGGCCGGCGCGGCCGCCGACCGGAAACTGGTAGACCTTCGCGGTCTCACGTGGGATGCGTTCGGCCATAGTCCGTTCCTTCCGACCGTGCATGAGATTCTCAAAACTCCCTGCGCCATATAACTCCGATGTCCGTTATTTAAACAGTTGCCTATTAAAAAAATCGTATTTGCCTGCATTATGTGCACCCGCGGATTTGCTTGTTTGTATAGCATCGCGCCGCGTTCAACCGCGGTCGCCATCGTGACGGCTTGGATGTTGTCGGGCCATTGCAGTGGGACCGATGCGCGTGCGCCGCTGGGGGGACTTCAAGCTGTTTGCTGGGCTCTCCGCTGCACTTGTCGCAGTGCGGGACAACTCTGTGCGCGTTGGTCGCGCCCGCTCGCGAAGCGCTGTGCGTGCGTGGGCAAGCTCCTTGCAAGGGCTCGGCCGCATAGGCGATCGGGCGGAGGGGTGAATGCTCAAGTGGTTTGCGCGCTGGCTCCAGGCTCCAGCTTCCCTTGAGCCGGCAGCTCCCTCCAAGACGTCCCCTTCTCTGGTTGTGCCAGCAGCGGGAACATCGTCGACGGCAACTGCGCGGGCGGCGCCCGTTGCGGCAAAGCCTTCCTCTCAAACTACCAGCGCATCATCAGCTCGGGAGAAATCTAGCATGACAAAGTACAGGCTCGAGTACATCTGGCTCGATGGTTACACGCCGGTCCCCAACCTGCGCGGCAAGACGCAGATCAAGGAGTTCGCGAGCTTTCCGGCGCTCGAGCAACTGCCGTTCTGGGGCTTCGACGGCTCCTCGACCATGCAGGCCGAGGGCCACAGCTCCGATTGCGTGCTGAAGCCCGTCGCGATCTTCCCGGACGCCACGCGCACCCACGGCGTGCTGGTGATGTGCGAAGTCATGATGCCGGACGGCAAGACGCCGCATCCGACCAACAAGCGCGCCACCATTCTCGACGATGAAGGCGCCTGGTTCGGCTTCGAGCAGGAATACTTCTTCTACAAGGACGGCCGTCCGCTCGGCTTCCCCGAGGCCGGCTATCCGGCGCCGCAGGGCCCCTACTACACCGGCGTCGGCTACAAGAACGTCGGCGACGTGGCGCGCCAGATCGTCGAGGAGCATCTCGACCTGTGCCTGGCCGCGGGCATCAACCACGAAGGCATCAACGCCGAAGTGGCGAAGGGCCAGTGGGAATTCCAGATCTTCGGCAAGGGCTCCAAGACCGCTGCCGACCAGATGTGGATGGCCCGCTACCTGATGCTGCGCCTCACCGAGAGCTACGGCATCGACATCGAATTCCACTGCAAGCCGCTCGGCGACACCGACTGGAACGGCTCCGGCATGCACGCCAACTTCTCGACCAAGTATATGCGCGAAGTCGGCGGCAAGGAGTACTTCGAGAAGCTGATGAAGGCCTTTGAGAAGAACCTCATGGACCACATCGCCGTCTACGGCCCGGACAACGACAAGCGTCTGACCGGCAAGCACGAGACCGCTCCCTGGAACAAGTTCAGCCATGGCGTGGCCGACCGCGGCGCTTCGATCCGCGTGCCGCATTCGTTCGTCAAGAACGACTACAAAGGCTATCTGGAAGATCGCCGCCCGAACTCCCAGGGCGACCCCTACCCGATCGCTTCCCAGATCCTGAAGACGATCTCGGAAGTTCCGACCGCCTCCAAGTCGGCAGCGGCCTGATAACGACCTGACCGGGGCGGGGGCTGCCGGTCACTCCACGATGATCCGCCAGGGCGATCCGCTTTGGCGGATCATTGCATTTGTGAC
>DASTOW010000264.1:0-8884 GCA_035762425.1 Hyphomicrobiaceae bacterium
CGGGCGGGCGAGGCGGTGAAGGCCGCCAAGCGGCCGCGCATCCACACGTTCATCTCCACCTCGCCGGTGCACCGCAAGTACAAGCTGCAGAAGTCGGCCGAGCAGGTGCTGGAGATGGTGCACTTCCAGGTCTCCAGGGCCCGCAACTGGGTGGCGGACGTGGAGTGGTCGGCGGAGGATGCGACGCGCACCGAGATCGACTACCTGTGCCGCTGCGTGGAGACGGCCATCAAGGCTGGCGCTACCACCATCAACCTGCCGGATACGGTGGGCTACGCGACGCCGGAGGAATACTTCCAGATGTTCCGCACCGTGCGCGAGCGCGTCCCGGGCGCGGACAAGGCGATCTTCTCCGTGCACTGCCACAACGACCTCGGCATGGCGGTGGCGAACTCGCTGGCGGGGGTCAGGGCCGGTGCGCGGCAGGTCGAATGCACCATCAACGGCATCGGCGAGCGGGCCGGCAACGCGGCGCTGGAAGAGATCGTGATGGCGATCAAGACGCGCAGCGACGTGCTGCCCTATCACGTCGGCATCGAGGCCAAGCTGTTGAACCGCGCTTCAAGGCTGGTGTCGGCGGCAACCTCGTTCCCGGTGCAGTACAACAAGGCGATCGTCGGCCGCAACGCGTTTGCGCACGAGAGCGGCATCCACCAGGACGGCATGCTGAAGCACACCCAGACCTACGAGATCATGACGCCGGAGTCGGTCGGCGTGTCGAAGACCTCGCTGGTGATGGGCAAGCACTCCGGCCGCAATGCCTTCCGCTCCAAGCTGAAGGAGTTGGGCTATGACCTCGGCGAGAACGCCTTCGAGGATGCGTTCAACCGCTTCAAGGCACTGGCCGACCGCAAGAAGCACGTCTACGACGAGGACCTGGAGGCGCTGGTGGACGAGGAGATCGCCACCCAGCAGGATCGCACCAAGGTGGTGGCGCTGACCGTGATCGCCGGCACCATGGGTCCGCAGTCGGCGACCCTGACGCTCGACATCGACGGCAACCATGTCACCGTGCAGTCGAGCGGCAACGGGCCGGTCGATGCAACCTTCAACGCCATCCACAAGCTGATACCGCACCAGGCCAAGCTGGCGCTGTATCAGGTGCATGCCGTGACGGAAGGCACCGACGCGCAGGCCGAGGTGTCAGTGCGGCTGGAGGACGAGGAGGAGGGCCGCGCGGTGACCGCGCGGGCGGCCGATCCGGACACACTGGTGGCCTCTGCCAAGGCCTATGTGGCGGCGCTCAACAAGCTGCAAGCCCGGCGCGGCCGGCTGCATGCGCAGCAGAGTGCGTGAGGTTGTGCAGTAGTGTCAGACCTGACGGTCTGACACCCACGCGCTCGATCCAGCACAATCATTCGTCTTTGCGATAGACGATGCAGCCCGAGCGCTGCGCGACATGGTCGTACCGGCGCTAAGCGGTGCTATTCGTTGCGTGCCTCCGCCCATGGACGCAGCTCGCGCCTGCGCGCTTGGCGCGCGCATGGGCTCCAAGCATCAGCGCCTTGCCACCACCTCTGCCTCGTGCCTCCTCGCGGGTGAGCAAATCCTGCAAGTAGCAGGTGGGTCCGAGCATGGCCGTGTTGCGATGAAGGATGTAGTGCGCGGTTGCAACCAAACGTCCCTGTGGTCCAGGGGCGAGGATCGAGTGCTGTGGCGGCGGTATGCGCGGCAGAGTGCGTGGGGTGGAGTGCGAGTGGGACAGTGTCGGAGCCTGTGCAAGGGGTGGCGCTGGGTCTGATTGCGGGCGGACGCGCTGACCCAACCTGCAGACGACAGAGGATTGCCCGCCCGCGTTGTAATCAATTCAGGCTTAACGCAATCTTAGCGTGCGTTGCGGAGTATGGCGGACAATCGGCCAGATTCCGCAAGGACCCATGTCCAGCCCCCTTCTGTTGTCGCGTCCGGCGCGCATGCGTCGGGTCGGCTCGACCTGCCTGCTTGCCACAGCCCTGCTGCTGGCCGGATGCTGCCGGTATCCGCCGCCAATCTACGGCTATGCGCCCGCCACTTTGGTGTCGATCAAGGATGCCTGGGAGCCCGTAGTGAGGGCGGAGCCGCCGCCGCCTCCGCGCAAGCAGGTCAGGAGCGCCCGTCTGGAGCGTCCGCGTGCGCCTGAGCCGCCGCCTACGCCCGTGCGTCCGGAGGCGCCGCGGCCGGAAGGTGGCGAGCTCGATTGCAACTCGGATGCCGCCTGCGTGTCGCAACTCAAGGCTTTGATCGACGATCCGCTGCGCCGCTGGATCGGCAGTCCGCTGCCGCCGGCCGAGTATGCGCGCGGCGTGCGCTTGTTCGCATATCGTGCGTTGCGCAAAAGGCTGTCTTGCAGCGAGCTGGTCGTGGCGCTGGCCGAGATCGAGGCGGCGCGTAAGCAGCTCACCGGGTCGGTGTCCGGCATCACGCCGGCTCAGGCGCAGCGTGCGCGCGTGCTGAGCGATGAGGTGGAGGCCGAGCTTCGCTTCGAGCGAGGATCCCGCTGCAACCCGTGAGCACCACCCATCCCCCCGCGTTGATGGACAGCGAGGACAGGTGGATGAGCGCGGGGAGAGGGAGCGGGGACAGAGCGAAGATCACCATTACGCAATCGTTTGCGGCGGCTTGTCCCGGTTATCGTCCGAGCTCGCATATCCGCGTCGATCGCGACAACGGCGGCGGGCAGCGCAAGCGCGCGCGTATGCAAGCCAATACGCAGTGAGGCCGTGCCTCGACCGCAAACATGGTCGCCGCGCTCGCCCAATCGGCATGGCGAGAGCGGGACGCAATGCTGCGTTGATGTGGCGGTCGCGTTGCGCGGCCATGTGTGGCACGGTGAGCGGCAAGGTTCGAGACTCGCCGGAGGCTTCGCGCAATGGCCGCACCATCCCACATCATCAGCAGCATCGAAGAGCTGGAGACCATCTACAAGGATCCAGCCGAGCCGGCGCTGGTGAAGGAGACCGGTTACGTCACGCCAGAGTACGGCCGCATGATCGCCGCCTCGCCGTTCGTGGCGCTGGCCACCGTAGGGCCCGAGGGGCTCGACTGCTCGCCGCGCGGGGACCTCGCCGGCTTCGTACGCATCCACGATCCCAAGACGTTGATGCTGCCCGACCGGCGCGGCAACAACCGGGTCGACTCGCTGCGCAACATCGTGCGCGATCCGCGCGTGGCCCTGCTGTTCCTGGTCCCGGGATCGGGCACCACGATGCGCGTAAACGGGCGCGCCCACCTGTCGGTGGACCCGGCGCTGCTGGAGAGCTTCGTCATGGAAGGCAAGCCGCCGCGCAGCGTGACCGTGATCGCCATCGACAGCGTGTATTTCCAGTGCGCCCGGGCCATCATCCGTTCGGACCTGTGGAACCCCACCAAGCAGGTCGATGCCAAGGATTTGCCGACGCCAGGGCAGATGCTGGCCAGCCTCACCAACGCGCGCGTCGGCGGCGAGGAGTACGATCGGGTCTGGCCGCTGCGAGCCAAGGAGACGATGTGGTAGGCGCTACCTGGCGTCATCTGCGCCTTCCCAGATGACGGTGGAGGAGCCACCGTCGCAACCTTACTTTTTGGCTTTGGGAGGGACCTTGGGCAGGACGCGCGGCACGCTCGACCAGTAGAGGGCCAGTGCCCGCACCTGGTCAGCGTCGAGGGATTTTGCCACCGAAACCATCACGGGATTGGTGCGCTGCCCCTCCTGGTAGAACTTGAGGGTGCGCATGAAGACGTCGACCGGCCAGCCGGTGATGGACGGGATGCCATTGTCGATGCCGTCGACGCGGTGGCAGGACGTGCACTCCTGCGACAGGTGCTGGCCGTAGCTCTTGAGCTTGGCTTCATCGGCGGCGCGCGCTGCGGTGGAGAGGGCAGCGACAGCGAGTGGAACCAGCCAGAGATGCACGGGGTTGCCCATCATTCCTGCGAGCTTCGAGGTGGCTTGCGCGTCCGGCTGATGCTGCAACTGGTGATTTTCGCCGACGGATCACATCGCTATACTAAAAAATAGTGGTGGCTCGTATACCCCTGTAGCGCAGCGGGGACGACACGCAGCGACAACATGGCCCGTGGCGCCAAAGTTGACGTTAACGTCAACTTTGGCTACGTATAGGGCCCTGCATTCATTCGATTGGGATGGCGCCGTTCGGCGCCGCTGAGAGGCGGCAAACCATGGCAGAGCCGGTATTCTTCCTCCTGTGCTTGATCGCAGTATTCGCGCTTGCCATGCAGCGGGCGCCGCTGTGGCTGTGGGCAGTGGCGCTGGCCAGTGCGACGCTGGTCTGGCAGACCGAGATGCTGCACGGTGAGTTTGACGAACCCGACTTCACGCTGCTGCAGCTGCTGGCATGGGTGCCGGTGGTGGTGCTGGCGGGCTTGAGTATCCCGCCACTGCGTCGCGTCGCGTTGATCGAGCCGATCTTCCGCAAGATCAAGGGCATCCTGCCCAGGGTATCGGCCACCGAGCAGGAGGCGCTCAACGCCGGCACCATCGGCTTCGACGCCGAGCTGTTCTCCGGCACGCCCGACTGGGAAAAGCTGCGCGCCGTGCCTGCGATCACGCTGACGGCGGAGGAGAAGGCGTTTCTCGACGGTCCGACGGCCGAGCTGTGCCGCATGGTCGACGACTGGAAGATCCGTCATGACCAGCATGAAATCCCCGAATACATCTGGGACTTCGTCAAGAAGAACGGCTTCCTCGGCATGCTCATCTCCAAGGAGCACGGGGGCCTCGGCTTCTCAGCGCAGGCGCAGTCGCTGATCCTCGGCAAGATCGCCTCGCGCTCGCCTGACGTGTGCACGCTCGTCATGGTGCCAAATTCGCTGGGACCGGGCGAGCTGATCGAGAAATACGGTACGCCGGAGCAAAAGGAGCACTTCCTGCCGCGGCTTGCCAAGGGCCTCGAGGTGCCGTGCTTTTCGCTGACCGGGCCGACCTCGGGCTCGGATGCCGCCACCATGCGCGACGTGGGCTACGTCACGCGCGGCCGCCACGAGGGCAAGGAGGTGGTCGGCATCCGCGTGTCCTGGGACAAGCGCTACATCACGCTGGGGCCGAATGCGACCTTGATCGGCCTCGCCTTTCGCCTGATGGACCCCGACAAAATCCTGGACCTGGACCGCGGCCCCGATCTTGGCATCACCGTGGCGCTAATTCCGGCCGACCATCCGGGCGTCAACATCGGCCGGCGGCACTTGCCGTCGGGCTCGGCATTTCCCAATGGGCCGAACTGGGCCAAGGATGTGTTCATCCCCATGGACTGGGTGATCGGCGGCGAGAAGATGGTTGGCCAGGGCTGGCGCATGCTCATGGAGTGTCTGGCGGCCGGCCGCTCGATCTCCCTGCCATCCTCGTCGGCGGCGGGCGCCAAGTCGCTGTTGCGCAACTCGACGGCGTACGCACGCGTGCGCAAGCAGTTCGACCTGCCGATCGGCAAGATGGAAGGGCTCGAGGAGCCCCTGGCTCGCATGGTGGAGGTAGCCTACGTCAACGAGGCTGCGCGCGGCGTCACGGCTGCTATGGTCTCCCGCGGCGAGAAGCCGTCGGTCATCTCGGCCATCATGAAGTACCAGTCGACCGAGCGCATGCGCCGCTCGCTCAACGACGCCATGGATCTGCACGGCGGCAAGGGAGTGTGCGACGGCCCCACCAACTGGCTGCAGGCAGCCTATCAGGCCATGCCCGTCGGTATCACGGTGGAAGGCGCCAACATCCTGACACGCTCGCTCATCACCTTCGCGCAAGGGGCGCTGCGCTCGCATCCCTACCTCTACAAGGAGATCCAGGCCTGCCAGGACTTCGACGAGGAGCGGGGGCTTTACGCATTCGACGCAGCATTCCGCAACCACGTGTCGTTCTCGCTGTCGAACCTGTTCGGCGCGTTCTTTCACAACATCACGTTCGGCATCTTCGGTCATGTGCCGGAGAAAGCCTACGGCACGGCAGAATGGTATCGCCAGCTGTGGCGCGCCTCGCGCAACTTCGCCCTCGTCGCCGACCTGACGGTGGCGGTCTTGGGTGGCGGGCTGAAAACCAAGCAGAAGCTGACCGGTCGGCTCGCGGATGCGCTGTCCGAGCTCTACTTGCTGTCGTGCGTGCTCAAGCGCTACGAGGATGATGGCAAGCCGGCCAACGACCGGTACATCGTGGCGCTGTGTGCACGCAACGGGCTGTTCCACTTCCAGGAGGCGCTGCGCGGTACGATCGACAACTTCCCCGTGGCGCCGGTGCGCTGGCTGATGCGGCTGGCGGTGTTTCCGTTCGGCGCACACTACAAGCCTGCGCCCGACTGGCTGGGCCATAAGGCAGTCGAGCTGGTGCTGGTGCCTGGCGAGGTGCGCGATCGGCTGACACGCTACATCTTCGTGTCGAACGATGCCAACGACGCAACCGGCGCCCTGGAGCTGGCCTTCGTCAAGGCTGTGGCAGCGGAAGCTGCGGAAAAGAAGCTCAATCGTGCCATCCGTGACGGACGCGTGCAGCGCGTGCACGGCACCGACTGGTTCGCCGAGGCGGTCAAGCTGGGCATCATCACGGCCGCCGAAGGTGACATGCTGCGCGAGCTGGAGACGCTGACGGCGCGCGTCATCGCGGTCGATCATTTCGACCCGGCCGAAGTGCGGCCCCACTATATGACGGCGGGGCATAACGCACGTGCGGCGCGCAGCGCTGCGGCAGAGTAAGGCCAAGGGGCCAGCGAGGTAGTGCTATGGTGGACATGATTGGGCTGAAGGACTGGCGGTTCTCGATTGATCCGCAGGGCATCGGCTGGGCGATCTTCGATCGCGAGGGCGAGAGCCAGAACTCGCTGTCGCGGCGGGCGTTGGAGGAACTCGGTGCCATCGTCGAGCGCGTCGAGCAGGGCGCGCGCGACAAGACCATCCGCGGCCTTGTCATCATGTCGGGCAAGGAGAAGGGCTTCATCGTCGGCGCCGACGTGCGCGAGTTCGACCAGATTGAGACCGAGCAGCAGGTCGCCGACAGTGTCGTGCTGGTCAATGCCTACCTCAACCGCATCGAGCGCATGCCGGTACCGGTGGTGTGCTGCATCCATGGCTACTGCCTGGGCGGCGGGCTGGAGTTGGCGCTGGCGTGCCACTGGCGCATTGCCACGCGCGATGAGGACACCCGTCTCGGCTTCCCCGAGGTGAAGCTCGGCCTGTTTCCCGGCTTCAACGGCACGGCCCGCTCCATCCGCCAGGCCGGTGCCCTGGCTGCCATGCCACTGATGCTGACGGGCTCCTTCATCCGCGCCACCGCTGCGCGCGGTATGGGCCTCGTCGATGAGCTGGCGCCGAGCCCGCTCAACCTGCGCTGGATGGCGCGCAAGGCGATCGAGCGCAAGCGCCGGTCGGGCGACGCGCCGTTCTGGAAGGACCTGGTGCGGCAGTGGCCGGCGCGCGGCTTGCTTGCCAAGAAGCTCAGGACCGAGACCGCCAAGAAGGTGCGCGAGGAGCACTATCCGGCGCCGTTCCGGCTCATCGACCTGTTCGAGACGCACGGCGGCAACCTGGAAGGCATGAAGGTCGCCGAGACACGCGCCTTCGCGCCGCTGATGCTGAGCGACACCTCGAAGAACCTGCGCCGCGTGTTCCGCCTGTCGGAGATGATGAAGGCGCAGGCGCCCAAAAACATGCACTGGAAGCCGCTGCGCGTGCATGTGATCGGCGCCGGCACGATGGGCGCCGACATCGCCGGCGTGTGCGTTGCTTCCGGCATGGAAGTGTCGCTGCAGGACATCAGCGCGGACGCGATCGCCAAAGGCATCGCCGCGCAGAGCAAGCTGTTCAA
Organism: Hyphomicrobiaceae bacterium; assembly: GCA_035762425.1. Classification (GTDB taxonomy): domain Bacteria; phylum Pseudomonadota; class Alphaproteobacteria; order Rhizobiales; family Hyphomicrobiaceae; genus AWTP1-13. The sequence goes on from DASTOW010000264.1 coordinate 7,757, forward strand.
TCGCAAGTTCAAGACCAAGGCGCAGCGTGCGGCTGCCAAGGCGCGGCTGATCGCCGATCCGATGGGCAACAACATCGGCCGAGCCGACGTCGTCATCGAGGCGATCGTCGAGAAGCTCGAGGTCAAGCAGAACCTGTTCAAGTCGATCGAGGGCAAGCTGAAGCCGGGCGCGGTTATGGCCACCAACACGTCATCGATCATGATCGAGAAGATCGCCGAGCCGCTGGCCGATCCGAGCCGCCTGATCGGGCTGCACTTCTTCAATCCCGTGCCGCAGATGCCGCTGGTGGAGGTGATCAAGGGCGAGGCTTCGCGCGAGGAGGAACTCGCCAAGGGCTGCATCTTCGTCACCGCGCTTGGCAAGTTCCCGCTGATCGTCAAAAGCAGCCCGGGCTTCCTCGTCAACCGCGTGCTCGGCCCCTACATGATGGGTGCGCTGCAGCGGGTTGAGAAGGGCGAGTCCAAGGAAAAGATCGACGAGGCGGCACGCGCCTTCGGCATGCCGATGGGGCCGGTGGAGCTGGCCGACACCGTTGGACTAGACATCATCGCCAACGTCGGCAAGATCTTGGGGCTGACGCCGGCCGGCGGCAACAAGGTCGACCAGATGGTGTCGGCTGGCAAGCTTGGCAAGAAATCGGGTGAAGGCTTCTACGTCTGGAAGGACGGCAAGCCGGCCAAGAGCGAGCCCGAAAAGCCCTATGACAAGTTCGAGCTGGAGCGGCTCGGGCGCGAGCTGGTCGAACCGCTGATCGCCGAGTGCGAGCGTTGCCGCGACGAGCGCATCGTCGAAAGCGCCGACATGGTCGATGCGGGCGTGATCTTCGGCACCGGCTTTGCGCCGTTCCGCGGCGGCCCGCTGCATTTCAAGGCGAGCGAGGAGAAATCCAACGTCGCCATGCTGCGCCGCCCCGCGGCGGAGTAAAGAATGAGTGGACTAATGGGGTCAGACCCCTTGGTGAAACGCAACGTCAGAAGCGCCAACGACCAGCAAGGGGTCTGACCCCGCTCGCGGCGTGACCAGCAGGAGCCCTTTATGACCCAGGAACTTCGGCGGGTGGCGGTGATCGGCGGCTCGCGCATTCCGTTCTGCCGCTCCAACACGCTGTATGCCGACAGCTCGAATCT
>DASTOW010000265.1:0-30343 GCA_035762425.1 Hyphomicrobiaceae bacterium
TCACTATCGCTGCTTGCCGATTGTTAACACTCGCAAAAAAGCTTCAAGCCAAGGCGAACGACAACGATGCATTTACCCATATCGGGCAGTCTCGCCTGGTCTGTAAGTCAGTTGTCGCCGGCCGTTCGATCCTGGGTCGCCCGATCCTGGACCCCAAGAGGGAGCCGGTGCATCGTCAGTTGCTTGAGTAGAGTTGTCACCACATGGCCAAGCTTGTTCTGATCGTTGATGACGATCCCGCCCAGCGCCGCATTCTCGAAGAAACCATCAAGCGTCTCGGCTACGAGACCAAAACCGCCCAAGGCGGCGAGCAGGCCCTGCAGATTCTGGAAGGACCGGAAGCAGGCGCCATAGCCCTGGTGCTGCTCGACCTCGTCATGCCGGGTATTGGCGGCATGGAGGTCCTGAAGCGCACCGCCCAGAGGCCATCCGCCCCGCCCATTATCGTGCAGACCGCCAACGGCTCGATCGATACAGCGATCACCGCCATGCGCGCCGGCGCCGTCGATTTCGTGGTCAAGCCGACCTCGATCGAGCGGCTGGAAGTCTCCATCAAGAGCGCCCTGAAGATCGAGGCCCTGCAGGGCGAGATCACGCGTATCAAAAAGAAGGCGGAAGGCACGCTCACCTTCGCCGATCTCATCATCCGCGGCCAGGCCATGCAGCGCGTGATTGCGCTCGGGCGCCGTGCCGCCGCCTCCAACATCCCCGTTCTGATCGAGGGCGAAAGCGGCGTGGGCAAGGAGCTGATCGCACGCGCCATCCAAGGCGAGGGCGAGCGCAGGTCCAAGCCGTTCATCACCGTCAACTGCGGCGCCATTCCCGACAACCTGGTCGAGAGCATCCTGTTCGGCCACGAGAAGGGCGCCTTCACCGGTGCGGTCGAGAAGCGCATCGGCAAGTTCCAGGAAGCCGATGGCGGCACCCTGTTCCTCGATGAGATCGGCGAGCTGCCGCTGGATGCACAGGTCAAGCTGCTACGTGCCCTGCAGGAGGGCGAGATCGATCCGGTCGGTTCCAAGAAGCCGGTGAAGGTCAATTTCCGCCTGATCTCCGCGACCAACCGCGACACCATCCAGCTGGTCAAGGAAGGCAAATTCCGCGAGGACCTGTACTACCGCCTCAACGTCTTCCCGATCTGGGTGCCGCCGCTGCGCGAGCGCCTGGAAGACGTGCCGGAGCTCGCGCTGCACTTCCTGGCTCGCTTCGCTGCCGAGGAGGGCCGCAGGGTCGGGGGCATCGATCAGGAGGCCATGCAGCTGCTCACCAGCTATTCCTGGCCCGGCAACGTGCGCCAGCTCGAGAACGCCATGTTCCGCGCCATCGTCCTGGCCGACGGTCCGCAGCTCACGGTCGCCGAGTTCCCGCAGATTGCAGCGCACGTGGACGGCTTCCGCGCCACCATCCCGCCGGCCCCAGCCCAGGTGGACAAGCGTCCGCCGGTCATCAGCGGCCCGGCCATGATCGGTGCGGAAGATACCGTGCCGCACACCGTTGAGGTGTCGCCCGGCGCTTCCGGGAGGAGCGCGCTCGGCATCCCGGCCGTCACCGACGCGGGCGAGATCCGCTCGCTGGAGGCGATGGAGGCCGACATGATCCGCCTAGCCCTCGGCCGCTACCGCGGGCACATGACGGAAGTCGCCAAGCGCCTCGGCATCGGCCGCTCCACCCTGTACCGCAAGATGCGCGAGTTCGGCCTGGAAGAGCGGGTCAGCTAGTCCTGGCAGGGCTTGCTGTTGCCGTGCCGCAGGCGGGGATGCACGTTGTGCCCCGCCCGGCACGAAATCCGTGCCTCGAGCTTGCCCTATGGGTATTGTACCCGGGCTAGATTCGGGGACCAGCCTATGCGCATCAGCCGCCGTTCCGCAGCCCTGCCTGTCCTGCTTGCCTTGATCGCCAGCCCAGCAACGGCAAGCGAGGGTGGATCGTCCGCCACGACGGAACAACAGCAGCAGAGCACAGCCATCGTCGGCTTGGCCCCGGAGATCGCAGCGGCTTTGGCGCCGGCTGGCGCACGTTCCGGTGCGGACCGCGACGAGCGGGCTGCGCTCGCCACGTTCTACGCGACGCGCCAGCACGAGCCAGTCTGGGTGACGACGACAGGCCTCAACGCGGCCGGTCAGGCCGTGGCGGCCGAGCTTGCCAGGGCCGACGACTGGGGGTTGGAGGCGTCTGCGTTTCGGTTGCCGCCGCTGCCGGTCAGGAGCGTGGATCTGTCGCGGACCGACCGCGCCAATGCCGACGTCGCCGTCAGCCTCGCTGTCCTGAAGTATGCACGACACGCGCGCGGCGGCCGCTTGGACCCCACTGCGCTCAGCAAGTTCATCGACCGCAAGCCCCCCCTTGCCGACCCAGGCAAGATCATCGAAGGCGCGGCTAGTGCCAGCCAGCCCGATGCCTACCTGCGCGGTCTGCATCCACAGCACCCGCAGTTCGAACGCCTGCGCCAGAAATATCTGGCGGCAAAGGCCGGCCTGTCGGCAGCGCCGAATGACGCCGGCGCGCAGGCACATGCCAAGAAAGCCGCTGCACCTGAAGCTCCCCTCGCCAAACGTCTACTCGTCAACATGGAGGAGTGGCGTTGGATGCCAGAGCAGCTCGGCGATTTCTACGTCTGGGTAAACGTCCCCGAGTTCCTCATTCGGGTCGTCAAGCAGGACACGATCATCCACACCGAGCGCGTCGTGGTCGGCAAGAGCGACACGCAGACGCCGATCTTCTCCGACGAGATGGAGCAGATCATCTTCCACCCGTTCTGGGGCATTCCCGATTCGATCAAGAAAAACGACATCCTGCCCACGCTGATGCGTGGCAGCACCAAGATGATCGAGCGCTACAACGTGCGCATCCAATCGGGCGGCCGCGACATCGATCCGCTGTCCGTGGATTGGACGCAGAACGACATCCGCAAGTTCCATGTCTACCAGCCGCCCGGCGACAACAACCTTCTCGGCGTGGTGAAATTCCGCTTCCCCAACAAGCACGACGTCTACATGCACGACACGCCGCAGAAGCACCTGTTCAACGGTACGGTGCGCGCCAACAGCCATGGCTGCATGCGGGTGCGCGACCCACAAAGGCTGGCCGAGCTGATCCTGGCCGAGGACCAGGGCTGGCCCGTGGGTCGGGTGGCGTCGGTGATCGCCAGCAATCAGCCGAACAACCAGATCACCCTGAAGCGCAAGGTTGCCACCCACATGACCTACTTCACGGTTTGGGTCGAGGACGACGGCAAGGTCAAGACTTTCACCGACCTCTACAACCACGAGAGCAAGATCGCACTCGGGCTCGAAGGCAAGGCTCACCTCATTCCGCGCGACAAGACACCGATCGTGGCCGGCGCGGTCGGCTCACTTGCCGAAACCAGTACCGGCGGCGCCGGCGGCAAGAAGGATTGGACCCAGCGTGTCTGGCAGCAGAACTAGCCAATACCGTTATTGGCTCCGTTCGCCGTGATGTTGCCGCATACCCTGCGTTGAATGGCTTATTCGGCGTTCTCAACGGGTTAGACGGGCATTGCGTCGGGGCACTGCCCTGTGAGCCGAAAGCCGAACCGCCGGCGGAAGACGGGGTGAATGTTCCCGCAGGCGGTCAATGGGGGAATACGGGTCTTGCACGCGCACTCTCGCGGAATTGGGCTGTGTCTGGCGATGGCCGTAGCGGCGATGGCCGTCGGCACCGCCGCACGCACGGCCGAGCCGACCAAAGACCGCACGATCTCCCTCTACAACATCCACAGCAAGGAGACCCTGACCATCCAGTACATGAAGGCCGGCAAGCACCTGCCGGAGGCCATGGAGAAGGTCAACTGGATGCTGCGCGACTGGCGCAAGGATGAAGCGACCCGCATGGATCCCGATCTCATCGACCTGATGTGGGAGATCCATAACGAGCTGGGCTCTGCCGAGCCCATTCACATCATCTCCGGCTACCGCTCGAAGGGCACCAACGAAATGCTGCGCCGGACGGTCGGCGGGCAGGCGAGCCAGAGTCGCCACATCCTGGGCCAGGCCGCCGACGTGCATTTCCCGGACGTGCCGATCAAGAAGCTGCGCTACTCGGCGCTGATCCGCGAGCGGGGCGGGGTCGGCTACTATCCGACATCGGCTATTCCGTTCGTCCACATCGACACCGATCGCGTACGTGCCTGGCCGCGCCTGCCGCGCAACGAGCTGGCGCTGCTGTTTCCGAACGGCCGCACCCAGCATGTGCCGGAGGACGGCGACCCGATCAGCATGGAAGACGTAAAGCGGGCGCGCGCCTCCAATAGCGAGCTGGTCCAGCAAATTGCCGCGTATCACCAGGAGCGCACCCGTCCCAAGAGCGCGGTGCAGGTTGCCTCGTTGACGCCGTCTCTGCCGCAACTGCTCGCGCCGCCGCGGCTGGTCGAGCGGCCGTCCGTGTTCGACACCCGTCCGAGCGACATGGACCGGGCCAAACTGGCCGCGCTTGCCGCCGAGCCGCCGCGTCTCGTGTCGGAGCCCAAGCTGGTCAGCCGCAAGGCGCCGGCAGCGGATAGCACATCACGGTCCGGGCAGTTGCGGGTGGCCGCGGCCGACCCGGCCACCGACGCCAAGGCTATGCAACGGCTGCGTGACGCCGTTCCGGTCAGCCAGGAATTCGTGCCGGCGCCCGCCTATGACGAGGAGCACCCGGAGGAGCTATCCTACCGGCCATTCCCGATCGCGCCGCTCCTGACCCTGACTGCCTCGGCCGACGATCCGGCGCTGTCGCGCATGGTGCATCCGGATCTGGCCAAGACCCTGGAGTTCATCGACCAGGGCTTGTCGGCGCTGCCGATGCGGCTCCGGGTTGGACCGCAAACCGCACAGGTGATGTGGGCGCAGCAGTTCAAGGGCGAGGCGGTCAACTTTTTCAGCTTGACCGATCCCGATCGCTCGGCCCGCGCCCCAAACCTCAACAATCGCCGCGTGCACACACAGGCCCAATAACGGGCCCAATAACGGGCCCAGTAGCGACCCAGTAGCAGCCCGCAGCCCGTCCCACTCACCTGCGTTCCCGGAAAAGGCACGCTCAGCTCGAAGGGCTGCCCGGCGCAGCTATCCGCGATGCTTCCCCTGCCATGCACAAGCGCCGGCGAGACAGCCTCGACCGCGTCTCGGCTTGCGGGGACGCAGCGCATCGAACCCGCCACCAGCCCGCGCTGCCGCATGCCCGTCCGTTTTGCCTGGCCCGGACGCAAACTTGGATCAGGGCGACGCTTGTGAGCCGACGCTTGCGCTTGATTGTTTACTCCGCCGCGTCCATGACGTGCGAGTCGTCTGCGTCGGCGCCGGTCGCCTGCAGCTCGTCGTCGAGCATGCCGAGCGCATGCATGTAGACGGCCAGGATCGCCTCCTCCTCCTGCCGGTCGGTCTTGCTCTTCTTGCGCAGGCTGACGATTTTGCGCAGCGCCTTGACGTCGAAGCCCACTGCCTTGGCTTCCAGGTACTTGTCGCGGATGTCTCCGGCCAGTGCCTTCTTCTCCTCCTCCAGCCGCTCGATCTGCTCGATGAGCTGGCGCAGCTGCTTCTGCGCTGAAGACTGAAGCGTCGTCATGATCTGATCACCCCCGCTGTACCGTCTACCAATGGCGGACGCTGCCCCGGTCCCCCACCACGAGCGCGCGACGCTAGCCGCCGTACCCTGGGCCTTCAAGGCGTCGGGCCCCGTCGTCCAGAAGTTATCCGCATGTTTCGCTTGGGCCCGGCCGAGGCGGCGCAAACCCATTGAAATTCCTACGATCGAGGCTTGGCGATCACGTGGTTCTGCACGCCGTGACCGCCAAGCAACGGGCGCTTGGCCGAAATTGTGCCGGCATTCACGCCCGCCCAGCCGATCTCGCCCGACAGGCGGCCATACTCGATCTTCGGGCAGCGGTTCATCACCACCTGCAGGCCGGCGGCTGCAGCTTCGGCGGCGGCCTCGTCGTGGCGCACGCCGAGTTGCATCCAGACCACCTTGATGCCGAGCTCATCCTTGAGGCGGATGGCCTCGCGCACGACCTGCAGCGCGGCCGCGGAGGAGCGGAAGATGTCGACGATGTCGACCGGCGCTGGAACCTCGGCGAGCGACCCGTACACACGCTGGCCCAGGATCTCCTTGCCGGTCAGGGTTGGGTTGACGGGCATCACGCGATAGCCCTTGCCCAGCAGATACTTCATGGCGAAGTAGCTTGGGCGGTTGGTCGCCGCGCTGGCACCGACCATGGCAATGCTGCGGGCTGCACCGAGGATGCCGGCGATGTAGGTGTCGCTGTAGCTGTCGTGGCTCATGGCTTGGGGGCAGGCAGCTGCAGATTGCCCGCTTCTGCTATCGCGAAGTCGGAGTTGTAGGCCATGTCCTCGAGATGTCCATCCGGCCCGCGACATAGCCGATCGTGCCGCCCCTGAACAAGCCCAATGCCCGGTAGAAACGGCACGCTGGCGCCGCGTCATTCGTGCTTAGGGGCAGCAGGGAGAGACGCGGCTCCATCCTCAGCCTTTGTTCCAGTCGGCGGAGCGCTTCTCGAGGAAGGCGCCGATGCCTTCCTTGGACTCGGCATGCAGCATGTTTTCCACCATCACGCTGGCGGCATAGTCGTAGGCCTCCGCCAAAGGCATCGTGATCTGCTTGTAGAAGGCTTCCTTGCCGGTCGAGATGGTAACCGGCGGCTTGCTGGCGATCAGCGCAGCCAGCGACAGCGCTTCATCGAGCACCTTGTCGTGCGCCGTCACGCGGTTCACCAGGCCGTACTCGGCCGCCTCGCGCGCCGGCAGCATCTCGCCCAGCAGCAACATCTCCATGGCCCGCTTGCGAGATACGTTACGCGTCAGCGCGACCATCGGTGTCGAGCAGAACAGCCCGATGTTGACGCCCGGTGTGCAGAACTGGGCCTGCTCGGACGCCACCGCCAGATCGCACGTGGCAACCAGCTGGCAGCCGGCTGCCGAGGCGGTGCCCTGCACGGCGGCAATCACCGGCTTCGGGCACTTCACGATCGCCTGCATGACCGTGGAGCACAGGTGCATGAGCTGCTCGGTGAAGGCACGCCCGCGATCGGCATCGGCGCGATGCTCGGTAAGCTCCTTGAGATCGTGACCGGCACAAAACACCGGCCCCTGGGCGGCGAGCACGACCGCGCGCACTTGCTGGTCAACAGCCGCGTCGGCAATTGCCGTCTGCAGCGCGCGCAACATCGCTTGCGACAGGCAGTTGCGACGGTCTGGCCGCGCCAAGGTCAATAGCAGGGCGCCGTGGCGGCGCTCGATCAACAGATCGGCGGCGCGCGCTGCCTGCCCGCTCTTGCGGCGCGTCGCCTCCTTGGTCGTAGCCATGGTTCTGCGATCGCTACTGCAGGACCGCGTCGAGCTTGTCGAAGTACTTGGTAACCAGCTCGATGTTGGTCGGATACTGGATCGGCTGGGCGGCCTTCAGCGCCTCCTTCAAGTCGTCCAGCATCTGCTTCTTCTCGGCATCTGCGATCGTCTTGTCGCCGGTGACCTCTTCCATCTCCTTCTTGATGGCCACGCTCGGGTCGGAGAACACCTTGGTCGACGGGTCGATGCCGGCCATGATGTTGGAGATGGTGGCGGCCACGTCGTCGTACTCGTTGAAGTTCGCAAAGCCGTGCTTCTTGGCGATGTTCTCGAGCTCGCCCTGCATCTTCGGGTCGGGCTTGTCGGTTGCGCCGCCCTGCAGCTTCTCCGCAAACGACTCCATGTCCTTCTGGGCTGCGATGAAGCCTTCGATGTGTTTCTCGGTCAGCTTGACCTGCTTGGCCTCGGATTGTGCGAACGCAGACGACGAGAATTGCGCGAAAGCGATCGCCACGAACGCTGCGATCACCAGCCGGAGCGCCTGCTGCATGGGAGTGTTCCTCGTTTGCCGATCTCGGGTGACAAGATAGAAAGGTCCGGTATCGATTCCAAATGACAAAAGTTGGACATCGGCCGCATGACACGTAACGCTTCGGCAACACCTCTGCTCGACATCGCGCGCATAGAAGCTCTGCTCGATGCAAGCTTCCCGCAGATCCATTCCGGCGGCCGCAGTCTTGTAATCGAGGCCGTTGCCTACCGCAGCTCGCGCGTACGCCTCAACGTGCAGGCCCGCAACATCCGGCCGGGCGGCACGGTGTCCGGGCCAGCCATGTTCACGCTCGCCGACTACGCCGTGTATGTGGCGATCATCGCCAACCTTGGCGAGCCCGGCATCGAGGCCGTGACCACCAATCTGAACATCAACTTCCTGGCCAAGCCGGAGCCGCGGGATCTTACGGCCCACGCCCGCCTAATCCGCCTCGGACGCCGGCTGGCGGTCGGCGAGGTCGAACTGATGTCGGAGGGATCGCCTGACATGGTGGCGCACGCCATCGCCACCTACGCGCTGCCCTTACAAATCCAGCGGTAACATAATACCACCGATGTGGTAGCATAATACCTAAATCGTATGTCGCTGATTTAATTGGCATTTTAGGCCGTCCGACACCGCAAATTCCGTTGACACCTGGTCTGCGAACGCACTAAATGCGCGCGAACATTTGCGGCTGGCCAATCGGGCCCGCACACAGCCAGAGGGCTCAATCATGACAACCTATGTCGCCAAGCCCGGCGAGGTGGAGAAGAAGTGGGTGCTGATCGACGGCAACGGCCTGGTGGTCGGCCGTCTCGCCTCGCTGATCGCGGTTCGCCTGCGCGGCAAGCATAAGGCGACCTACACACCGCACGTCGACACCGGTGATAACGTGATCGTGATCAATGCCGACAAGGTTGTCTTCACCGGCAACAAGACGCAAGACAAGATTTATCAATGGCATACGGGATATCCCGGCGGCCTCAAGGAGCGCCGGCCACAGCAGATCCTGGCCAGCAAGTTTCCTGAGCGCATCCTGCAGAAGGCCGTCGAGCGCATGCTCAAGCGCGGGCCCCTGCAGCGCAAGCTGATGCGCAACCTGAAAGTCTACGCCGGCACCAAGCACCCGCACGAGGCTCAGAAGCCAGAGCCCCTCGACGTGAAGGCGCTCAACTCCAAGAACGCGAGGGTATGATCATGGCCACAGAAACCAAGGGTCTCGAGGGCCTCAGCACCCTCAAGGACAACGAGCCGGTTGCTGGGCCTGGGCCGGCTTACACGCAGAAGCTTGATGCTCAGGGCCGGGCCTATGCGACCGGCAAGCGCAAGGACGCCGTGGCGCGCGTCTGGATCAAGCCGGGTGCGGGCAAGATTCTCGTCAACACCAAGGACTTCACCCAGTATTTCGCCCGTCCCGTGCTGCAGATGCTGCTCAAGCAGCCGCTGCAGGCGGCCAACCGTTTGGACCAGTTCGACGTGATGGCCACCGTGTCCGGCGGCGGATTGTCCGGCCAAGCCGGCGCGGTCCGCCACGGCATCTCCAAGGCGCTCACCTACTTCGAGCCGGAGTTGCGCGGCGTGCTCAAGAAGGGCGGCTTTTTGACCCGCGACAGCCGCGTGGTCGAGCGCAAGAAGTACGGCCGCATGAAAGCCCGGCGCAGCTTCCAGTTCTCCAAGCGCTGATCGCTCTCGGATCGGCCGATTTTCCTGGCACGCGCCGTTGACAGCAGCGGCGCGTGCACCCATAAGAAGGCCATGATCGCTAGGGATACATCTCTGCCGCGACGCCGCCGCACGCGCCCTGCGCGGATGCGATGACGGTTGCGTGACTGTCATTTCGCAGGGGCCGCGCTCGCATCGCGGCTTTTTTGTTTTTCAGGCCAGGCTGGAGCCTACGCCATGATCACCAAGACCACGACCAAGCCCAAAGCCGCAAAGCCACGGGTGCCGGCTACCAAACCAGCGGTATTCATCGACGGCGAAGCGGGTACCACGGGTCTCGAGATCCGCCGTCGGCTGGCCGCCGTGTCGGGCATCGAGGTTCGCAGCATTGCTCCGGACAAGCGCAAGGACGAGTCGGCGCGCCTTGCCCTCATGCGGCAGGCCGAACTCGTCGTGTTGTGCCTGCCCGACGACGCGGCCCGCCAAGCCGTGGCGCTGGCCAATTCCCTCGGCGCCGAGGCGCCCAAGATTGTCGATGCCAGCACCGCGCATCGGGTTGCCGCCGACTGGACGTTCGGCTTTGCCGAGATGGCCTCGGGGCAGGCTGCGGCCATCAAAGCGGCCAAGCGCGTTAGCAATCCCGGCTGCTACTCGACGGGTACCATCGCCCTGCTACGGCCGCTGATCGATGCGCAGCTGCTGCCTGCCGACTTTGCGATCACAATCAATGCCGTCAGCGGCTACAGCGGCGGCGGCAGGAGCATGATCGAAGCCTACGAGTCGGGTGAGGCGCCGGAGTTCGAGCTGTACGGCCTCGGACTGGAGCATAAGCATGTGCCGGAGATTGAGCTCTATGCCGGGCTGCAGCGTCGGCCGATCTTCGTGCCCTCGGTCGGCAATTTCCGGCAGGGCATGCTGGTCAGCGTGCCTCTGCACCTCGAGCAGCTGCCGGGCAAGCCATCCGCGCGCGACCTGGAAGCTGCGCTCCGCCACCACTATAGCGGCGCCAGGTTGGTCAAAGTCGTGCCGGCTGGCGATGCATCGGCCAAAGGCGGTCGTCTCGACGCGCTGGCGCTCAACGATACCGACGTGCTGGAGATCCGCGTGTTTGCCAACGACAAGCACGGTCATGCCGTGCTGGTGGCTCGGCTCGACAACCTCGGCAAGGGCGCATCCGGCGCCGCCGTTCAGAACATCGGCCTGATGCTGGGCGTGCAGACCTGAGGCCGCGCCGATCGGATTGCCGCCACATTACTATGGGGAATGGAGGTACGGAATTATACTAAGCTGATTGTAGGCGAGCCGATGCGAGGCCAGTGGGCGATTTGCGTGGTTTTCCTCGCCGCCGTGTACGCGGCATCTGGCGCGCTGGCTGATAATCGCGTCGCCCTGGTGATCGGCAACGCCGCCTACGTCAACACGGTGCCGCTCGCCAGTGCCAGCCATGACGTCGACGATATTGCGGCAGCGTTGCGCAGGCTCAGCTTTCAGGTCATCGCAGGCAAGGACCTCGACAAGCGCTCGCTGGAGCGGGCGGTACGCCAGTTCGCGGTTGGGCTGACTGGAGCCGACGTCGCACTCTTCTACTACGTCGGCCACAGCCTGCAGGTCCGTGGCCTCAACTATCTGGTGCCGACCGACGCCAAGCTCTCCTCTGAAGACGATGTCGACTTCGAGATCGTATCGCTCGGGCTCATCCTCAAGCAGATGGAGCGCGAGGCCAAGGCCAGCCTGGTCTTCCTCGACGCCAGCCGCCACAATCCGCTTGGACGCAACCTGGCGCAGGCGATGGGCCCGCGTGGAACGCAGGTCGGACAGGGCCTCGCCGAGGTGCGAACTGCGGGCGGGACCGTGATCGGCTTCTCGACGCAGCCGGGATCGCTCTCCTTCGAAGGACCCGGCCGCAATTCGCGCTATGCGGCGGCCCTGCTCGAACACATCGAAGTGCCGGGCAAGGATGTCGCCGCCCTGCTCGATGCGTTACGCACGGACGTACACAAGGCCACCGATGGAAGGCAGCAGCCCTGGGACCGCACATCCCTGAGCGGGGCTATCTTCCTGCGACCTGAGCCGCGGGTTGCCACCGCTCAGGGCAAGGACTTGGATCGACAGGCGGACATCGCCTATTGGAATTTGGTGCGCACAAGCAAGTCGCACAGCGCCTTGCAGGCCTATCTGGACCGCTATCCCAGTGGGGCCTTTGCAGGTCTTGCGCGCACGGCGATCGCGGACCTGACCGCCAAGCCGGCCGCGCCAGCCGAGCCCAGCGTCAAGGTCGCGGGCAGTGAGCCCGTGGCAGTCCCCAAACCAAAGGCCAATCTCGGCGGCTACGATGCCCAGGCCCTCGGCAAGACCCTGCGCAAAGAACTGGAGCGGGTCGGCTGCATTGCCGGCGCCACCGACGCGACCTGGGATGATGAAGCCAGACACGCCCTGTCCCAGTTCGCGCTGCATGCCAAGGTTGTCGTTCCCGCAGACGAGCCGACGCTGGCGGCGCTGCAAGCCGTCCAGGCTCGCAAGGAGCGCATGTGCCCGCTCAAATGCAGCAAGGGCGAAACGGACAAAGACGGCCAGTGCGTGGCCGAGGCGCGCGCAAGGCGCCTGTCCTTGATCACGAGCGAGAAGCGCCAGCCCGAAAGGGCGAGCGTAAGGCGCCAGCCGGTAAGACCGGTCGTCGAAGAAGCCCCCCCGGCAAAGCCTGAGTTGTGCTGGAACCAGGGTCCTCGCGGCACCCAGTCCGTGGCTCCGTGCGTGCGATGAGGGGACTTGAACCTCGCCCACGGCACAGCCACTGTCCGGGCCAAGATGAGCCGGTATGACTTCACTGCCCCGCGCCTGTTTGTGGACGGCGATCTTGCCGAACGCGCAACGCTCACGCTGAGCGGCGACCAGGCGAATTATCTGCGCAACGTGCTGCGCCTCGATGCCGGCGACGCCGTCCTGGCCTTCAACGGTCGCGATGGGGAGTGGCGAGCCGAGCTGGTGCAGTCCGGCAAGCGTGAGACAAGGCTCTTGGTCATTGCCCGCACTCGCCCGCAGGAGGCCGGACCCGATATCGCCTACCTTTTCGCTCCATTGAAGCGTGCCCGGCTGGACTACATGGTGCAGAAGGCGACCGAGATGGGCGTCGCCCGGCTATGCCCAGTTTTGACGCATCGCACGGTGGCCGAGCGCGTCAATATCGAGCGCATGCGGGCCAACGCCGTCGAGGCGGCCGAACAGTGCGGGATCCTGCGTGTGCCCGCCGTCGACGAGCCCGCCAAGCTCGAGCGCCTGGTTACCGGATGGGACGCCGCTCGCCGTATCATCTTCTGCGACGAGTCCAGCGAGCATACCGACCCGCTTGTGGCGCTGGGCCAACTGAAGCCGGGGCCGCTGGCCTTGCTGATCGGACCCGAAGGGGGCTTCGATGGGGCCGAGCGTGAGCTTCTCTCAACTCGGCCATTCGTCACACGCATCTCGCTCGGCCCCCGCATCCTGCGGGCCGATACGGCAGCCGTGGCGGCTCTCGCCCTTGTGAACGCGGTGCTCGGCGACTGGCGCTAAGCGGCCTGCCTGGCAAGGCTTGTGCCCGACGCGGCTTTTACCTAACAAGAGGCACGCATCACCCGGCCAGGCCGCAGCTTCGGCGATCAGGAAGACACAGCCCATGTCCACCCGCGAGGACAGCGCGCCCAGCCCGACCGTCGGCTCGCGTGACGACCTGATCGCCTGGATCGCTGCCGGCTCCAAGCCGCCGAGCGCCTGGCGCATTGGCACCGAGCACGAGAAGTTTCTCTTCCACACCGACACCCTGAACCCCGTGCCCTATGCCGGTCCGCGTGGCGTGCGGGCGTTGATGCAAGGCCTGATCTCCGAGTTCGGCTGGCTGCCGATCATGGAGGGCGACAACATCATCGCCCTCAAGCGGCCTGAGGGCGAAGCCGGCGGTACCGTTTCGCTGGAGCCTGGCGGCCAGTTCGAGCTATCGGGCGACCCGCTGCGTACCGTGCACGAGGTCGGTGCCGAGACGCACGAGCATCTGCGCCAATGTCTGGCGGCCGGTTCTCCGCTCGGCATCGGCTTCCTCGGCGTCGGCTTCTCGCCCAACTGGACGCTGGCCGAGACACCGCGCATGCCCAAGCGGCGCTACGCGGTGATGACCCGCTACATGCCCAAGGTCGGTTCGCGCGGCCTCGACATGATGTATCGCACCTGTACCATCCAGGTGAATCTCGACTTCGCGGACGAAGCCGACATGGTCAAGAAGTTCCGCGTGTCGCTGGCCCTGCAGCCGATCGCTACCGCCATCTTCGCCTGCTCGCCCTTCACGGAGCGCAAGCCGAACGGCTTCCTATCCGCGCGCAGCAACGTATGGCTCGACACCGATCGCAACCGCACCGGCATGCTGCCCTTCGTGTTCGAAGACGGCATGAGCTTCGAGCGCTATGTCGACTATGCGCTGCAAGTACCGATGTATTTCGTCTATCGCAGCGGCAACTACATCGACGTGGCGGGCGCTTCGTTCCGCGACTTCATGGACGGCAAGCTCGCGCAGCTGCCGGGCGAGCGGCCCACGCTCGACGACTGGTCCGATCACCTCACCACGCTGTTTCCCGAGGTGCGCATGAAGCGATTCCTCGAGATGCGCGGAGCCGACGGCGGCCGCTGGCGTCGCATCTGCGCTGTCCCGGCATTCTGGACCGGCTTGCTCTACGATCAGACCGCGCTCGATGCCGCCTACGACCTCATCAAGGGCTGGACTGCAGAGCAGCGCCAGGCGCTGCGCACGGCCGTGCCCAAGATGGCGCTCAACGCGCCGATCGGTTCGGGCAAGGCGCTTGCTGTTGCCCGCGAGGCGCTGGCCATCGCCCGGTCCGGTCTGCAGCGGCGGGCGATACGCAGCGCCAAGGGTGCCGACGAGAGCATCTTCCTCGAGCCGATCGAGGCGATCTTGAAGGAAGGTTGTACGCCCGCTGAGGAGATGCTGCTGCGCTTCGAGCGGGACTGGGGCCAGCGCACCGACCCGTTGTTCGTGGAATACGCCTTCTGATCGATTTCGATCATCCCGTTGCCTTGGCGACGCTCAGCAGAGCCAAAACACCGCGATCGATGCGGCGATCGCAGCCACCGCAGCGCCGCATTCAGGCAGCGTTCATGGAATTCGGGCTAGCAGTGCCCTTGAT
Source organism: Hyphomicrobiaceae bacterium (assembly GCA_035762425.1). GTDB lineage: Bacteria > Pseudomonadota > Alphaproteobacteria > Rhizobiales > Hyphomicrobiaceae > AWTP1-13. Next base: position 14,661 of record DASTOW010000265.1, read on the forward strand.
CTCAACTCAGGTTGCACGGTGTGGGGGCCGACGCGAGGCGGGCCAGGGGAAATTTTCGTAGTGACACGCCGCAGGCACATGCTGGTGATGCTGGGACTGCTACTTTTCGCAGTACTGATCAGCACCTTCGTGCCTGCGCGTACCGTCGACGCGCAGGAGACGTGTGCGGCTCGATGCCTGGAAGCCTACACCGCTTGCTACGTGCGCACCAAGAATCGCAATCAGTGCGAGCAGGTGCGGGAATCCTGCATCAGGCAGTGCCAGCGCAGGTAGCCGCGCTGGGCTGGTGATACCTTACTTGTTCGTGAAGGTTTTCAGGTAGGCGATCACGTCCCTGCGGTCCTGCTCGTCCTTGAGGCCGGCAAAGGCCATTTTGGTCCCCTGCATGAAGGTGAGGGGGTTCTCCAGGTATTTGAACAGCACGTCATCGGTCCATACCAGCCCCTTGGAACCGGCATCCTTGTTGGCGTCCGAGTAATTGAAGCCGTCGATGGAGCCGGCCTGGCGCCCGACGATATCATTGAGGAGCGGGCCAACCTTGTTCTTGGCGCCGGGGCCCACATCGTGGCACGCGCGGCACTTCTTGAAGACCTCGGCGCCGTCGTCGGCCTTGCCGTCCTGTGCGGCAACGGGTTGCGCCACCAGGGTGATCGCGGTTGCGGCGACCAGGACCGCCAGCGTGATGGTGTGGGATGCAGCTCGTGCCATTTCTACTCCGTTTGCCGCATGTCCTTTGCTAGGCCTGAAATCTAGTAAGTGGACGGGGTCTGCCAACGCGACGCAACGCAGCATCCGGCAGCCCTCCCAGGGCGATGCACAGCCATAGGTTGGCGCCGCTGAGGGAACCGCGATATACCATGCAGAACGGCCTGGGCAGCAAAAATGGTTGGTCGGCCCCAGACCCCGAGAACGCCCGCAGCAACGGAGAACAGCCATGTCGCTGGTGGCGCTGCCCGACCCCGATCGGGCCGTCGTGGCGCGACGTGATGCCATCGTCGAGGACCTGCGGCGCCTGGTCGGCCCGCAGGCCATCATCGCCGACGAGGAAGGCCGGCGCGCCTACGAGACCGATGCGCTGACGGCCTACCGCCGCCTGCCCCTGGCCGTGGCACTGCCCTCCACGACCGAGGAGGTGTCGCGGCTGCTGCGCTATTGCAACCAGCACGACATCAAGGTGGTGGCGCGCGGTGCCGGCACTTCGCTGTCGGGTGGGGCGCTGCCCGCCGAGGATGCCCTGGTGATCGCCGTGTCGCGCATGAGCCGGGTACTCGAGATCGACTGCGTGAACCGCATCGCGCGCGTCGAGGTCGGCATCACCAACCTTGCCATCAGCGAGGCGGTCAAGCAGCACGGCTTCTTCTATGCGCCCGATCCGTCGAGCCAGCTCGCCTGCACCTTGGCCGGCAACATCGGCATGAACTCGGGCGGCGCGCATTGCCTGAAGTACGGCGTCACCACCAACAACGTGCTCGGCCTCAAGATGGTGTTGATGGACGGCGAGATTATCGAGATCGGCGGCAGCCATCTCGACGCGCCGGGCTACGACCTGTTGGGCCTCGTGATCGGCTCGGAAGGGCAGTTCGGCATCGTCACCGAGGCGACCGTGCGCATCTTGCGTTCGGCCGAGGGCGCCCGCCCCATGCTGATCGGATTCAACTCTAGCGAGGCGGCCGGTGCGTGCGTATCGGCCATCATCGGCTCGGGCATCATTCCGGTCGCCATCGAGTTCATGGACCGACCGGCGATCCATGTCTGCGAGGCGTTCGCCAAGGCCGGATACCCGATGGAGGCCGAAGCGCTGCTGATCATTGAGGTGGAAGGGTCCAGCGACGAGATCGCCAGCCTACTCGCCGTCATCACCGAGCTTGCCAAGCCCTTCAAACCGCGCGACGTGCGCATCAGCCAGAGTGCGGAGCAGAGTGCGGCCATCTGGAAGGGCCGCAAGTCGGCGTTCGGCGCCATCGGCCGTATCTCGGATTACTACTGCATGGACGGCACCATCCCGCTCGGCAAGCTGGCCGAGGTACTGGTCGCCATTTCGCATATCTGTGACAAGCACGGCCTGAAGGTGGCCAACATCTTCCATGCCGGAGACGGCAACCTGCACCCGCTGGTTCTGTACGATGCCAATGATGAAAAGCAGGCCGAGAAGGCGGAGCTGGCCGGCGCCGAGATCCTGGAGCTGTGCGTGACCTCCGGCGGCTGCCTGACCGGCGAGCATGGGGTCGGCATCGAAAAGCGCGACCTGATGCGCGTGCAGTTCAGCGAAACCGACCTGATCCTGCAGATGCGCATCAAGACGGTGTTCGACCCCAAGTGGCTGCTCAATCCGGCCAAGGTCTTTCCGCTCGACGGCCGCGAGGCCGCGCGGCAGGACCCGCAGCTGGCCGCCTGAGGAGAGAGCGCCGTGCTCAACAACATGCGCCCCGTCGATGAGCGTGAGTTCTCGCGGGTGCTGATCGAGGCGTGTTCGACCAACACGCCGCTTGAGGTGGTGGGCGGCGGCTCCAAGCAGAGTATCGGCCGGCCCATGCAGACCGCGGCCAACATCTCAAGCCGGGCCTTGCGCGGCATCACGCTCTACGAGCCACACGAAATGGTGATGGCGGCGCGAGCGGGCACACCGCTCATGCAGATCGAGGAAGCCCTGGCCGAGCGCGGGCAGATGCTGGCCTTCGAGCCGGTCAACCTTGGCCTGCTGGCGGGCGCCGAGCAGAAGCAGGCCACCATCGCCGGAGTCTTCGCTACCAATATCTCGGGCTCGCGCCGCATCAGCGCTGGGGCCGCGCGCGATCATCTGCTGGGCCTGCGCGGCGTGAACGGCCGCGGCGACATATTCAAGGCGGGCGGCCGGGTCATGAAAAACGTGACCGGCGTCGATCTCTGCCGCGGCATCTCGGGCAGCTGGGGGACGCTGGCCATCATGACCGAGGTCACCTTCAAGGTGTTGCCCGCGCCGGAGGACACCGGCACCATTCTGCTGCTCGGCCTGCCCGATGCAATCGCCGTCGAGGTGTTGTGTGCGGCCATGGGCACGCCCTACGAGGTGTCGGGCGCCGTGCATCTGCAGCCGTCGATGGTGGCGCGCCTCTGGCACGATGGGCTGCGCCAGCAGGGCCAGGCCATTACCGCGCTGCGCGTCGAGAACTTCACCAAGTCGGTGGCCTACCGGAGCGAACGCCTGAAGGAGTACTTCAAGGCTTACGGCGAGATCCACGAGCTTGAACGCAAGGACTCGCTGTCCTTGTGGGGCGAGCTGCGTCAGCTGTCGGTGCTGATGGGCAGCGACGCGCCGGTGTGGCGCATCTCGACCTCCCCCGCGGCCGGCCCCAAGGTGGTCGCAGCCATCACCGCCTACATGGACTGCCGCGCTTTCTATGACTGGTCGGGCGGGCTGATCTGGGCCGAGGTTCTGTCCACCACCGATGCCGGCGCCGCCGACATCCGCCGAGTGATCGCCACGCACGGTGGCCATGCTACGTTGATCCGGGCCGAATCGGACGTGCGGGCGGCAGTCGACGTGTTCCAGCCCTTGGAGCCCGGCGTCGAGCGCATCTCGCGCAAGCTCAAGGCGACCTTCGACCCTGCCGGCATCCTCAATCCTGGCCGCATGTATCCGACCTTCTAGAAAAGCCGCCGACCATGCAGACCAATTTCAAGTCAAAGCAGCTCAAAGACCCGCGCATCGCCGAGGTCGAGAAGATCCTGCGCAAGTGCGTGCACTGCGGCTTCTGCACCGCCACCTGCCCGACCTACGTGCTGCTGGGCGACGAGCGCGACAGCCCGCGCGGCCGCATCTATCTGATCAAGCAGATGTTCGAGCGCGGCCGCAAGGCCAGCCCCCAGGTTCAACATCACGTCGACCGTTGCCTGTCCTGCCTGTCGTGCATGACCACCTGTCCGAGCGGTGTCGACTACATGCATCTCGTCGACCATGCCCGTGCGCATATCGAGGAAACTGGCCGGCGCAGCTTCGTCGACCGCAGCATCCGCTCGCTGCTGGCGGCGATCGTGCCGCATCCCGATCGCTTCCGCTTGGCGCTGCGTGGTGCCCGGCTGGCGCGGCCGCTCGGCGGCGTGTTCAAGAAGGTCGGCCTGCCACAGCTCGCCGCCATGTTGGAGCTGGCCCCCAACCGTCTGCTGATGCCGAGCGCGTCCTATGCAGGTCCCGGCACCGCAGCGACCAAGGGCGAGCGCCACAAGCGCGTCATCCTGCTCGCCGGCTGCGCCCAGCAGGTGCTGCGGCCCGAGATCAACGACGCCACCATCCGCCTGCTGGCCCGTCGCGGCGTCGACGTTGAGGTGGTGCCGGGTGCCGGCTGCTGCGGCGCTCTCGTGCATCACATGGGGCGCGAGGCGCCGGCCGTCGCCATGGCCAAACGCAACGTCGATGCCTGGTCGCGCCTGATCGACAGGGGCGGACAGGTGGACGCCGTGGTGGTGAATACGTCGGGCTGCGGCACCACCGTCAAAGATTACGGGCACATGCTGAAGCACGACAGCCAATACGCCGAGCGGGCGGCCAGGATTGCTGCCATCACTCGCGACGTCACCGAGTTCCTGGGCACCTACGACATGGGACCGCCCAAGCGCTGGTCGTCGCTGCGCGTCGCTTACCACTCCGCTTGCTCCATGCAGCATGGGCAGCGCATAATCGATGATCCGCGAAAGTTGCTGCGCAACGCCGGATTTACCGTCGTGGAGATTCCTGAGGGCCACATCTGCTGTGGCTCGGCCGGCACCTATAACATCCTGCAGCCGGCGATTGCCGGTCAACTGCGCGAGCGCAAGGTCGCCAACATCCGCAGCGTCCGCCCCGACGTGGTCGCGACCGGCAACATCGGCTGCATCTCCCAGCTCGCCATCGGCATGGACATCCCGATTGCGCATACGGTGGAGCTGCTGGATTGGGCTTACGGCGGTCCGGTGCCGCGCGGGCTCGAAGCCCTGGCTCGCCACGTCAAGGACGTGCCCGAGCCCAAGCCGGTGTTTGTCGTGACCTGAGACAGGTTGGCGTTGGCCATTCTGTTGCAGCTCCATTAACGCGCAGGAAAGCCTGCAACCCTAAGGTCGGCCGCTTGGAGTGGCGGACTGGCGGACTATTGGCGTGCTGATGCGAGCGGAAGTCGCGCGGATGGCCGGTCTGGCGCTGTTGCTGCGTCCGCGTCGGCGCTGCAGTTGAGAAGCCTGCGCAAGGCCTTCGCAACGCGCGTGGTGGATGACCTCGATCTGACGGTCCGTGCCGGCGAGCTCTACGCGTTGCTGGGGCCAAACGGGGCCGGCAAGACCAGCACGCTGCGCATGGTTGCCGGGCTGCTGCCGCCGGATGCAGGCGGCATCGAGATTTTCGGCATCGATGCCTTGGCCGATCCGATCGCTGCCAAGCGCATCACGGCGTGGCGGCCCGACGAGCCAATGCTCTACGACAAGCTGTCGCCCATCGAATACCTGGAGTTCATCGCCGGCCTGTGGGGCGTGGAGGCGTCGCGCGCCGAGCGCAATGCCCAAGAGCTGCTGGACATCCTCGAGCTGGCACCGCACCGGCATGCGCCGTGCGAGGGCTTCTCGCGCGGCATGAAGCAGAAGGTCGCGCTGGCGGGTGCGCTGATCCACGATCCCTTGCTGATCATGCTCGATGAGCCGCTCACGGGTCTCGATGCGGGGATAGCGCGCCAGGTGAAGGATCTGCTCAGCGCCCGCGTGCGCGCCGGCGCGACCATCATCCTCACCACGCACATCCTCGAAGTTGCCGAGCGTCTGGCCGATCGCATCGGCATCCTGGACCGCGGACGCCTGGTCGCCGAGGGCACTCTGGTCGAGCTCAGTGCGCAGGCCGGCCGCGGCAGCTCCTCCTTGGAGGACGTGTTCCTTGCCGTCACGGGGCAGGGCACGCGGGCCGCATGAAGCTGAAACCCGGTTCGCTGCCTTGGCTTGCCGCGCACGACCTGACGCTCAGCTGGCGCCGGTTTCTCGACATGTTCGGCCGCTTGGCGCCCCTGGCGACGGCGGGCATCTGCCTCGGCGGTACCATCGTGCTGCACCTCGTGGCGTGGCGGATCATGCTCCTTTTGCCGCGGTTGAGGCCGGAGCTCGGCAATGCCGCTTCGGCCACCGGCGCCGTATTCGTTCTGTTTGTGCTTGCCTGGATGACGGCGCAAGGCCTGCTCGGCATGGCGCGCACGCTGCTCGAGCGCGGCAACATGGACCTCATGCTCGCTTCACCGCTGCCTGTGCCCTCGATCCTCGCTTCCCGGCTAGCCTCGATGGTGATCGGCTCGGTCGGATCGGTGGCGCTGTTGGCGCTGCCCCTCGCCAACATGGCGGCGATCCTCTACGGCCCAGCCTGGCTGGCCGTGTATCCGACGCTGCTGGCGCTGGCGGTGATCGGCACACTCGGCGGTGCGGCCGTGGCCATCGGCCTGTTCCTGTGGTGCGATCCGCGCCGCGTACGGCCGATCGCGCAGCTATGTGCGGCGGTAATAGGCGGCGCCTTCCTGCTGGCAATGCAGGTATCCGCCATGCTGCCCTCGACGGCTCGCAGCACCGTTGCCGACTACATCGTTCGCTCGAACGTGGCGGCGGTGTTGGAGCCCGCTGTCGCTGCGGCCAGAGGCGATCTGGCATGCCTGGCGGGCTTGCTTACCTTGGCGGCTGTGCTGTGCGCGCTGGCCGGCCTGCAGTTGGGTCCGGGCTTCCAGCGGGCGAGCCTGCGCGCCGCCGGCGCAGCGGCTCAACCGGGTGGGTCACGTACCGCCGCTGATCACAGCTTGCGCTTGGTGGCCGGCGTGACGAAATCCTTGCGCCGCAAGGAATGGCGGCTGCTGCGTCGCGACCACAGCGTCTTTGCACAGCTCGCGCTGCAGATCATCTACACCGTGCCGCTGGCCGTCGTGCTCCTGCGCAGTGCCGACAACATGCCTGTGGCCATGGCACTGTCGCCGACCATCGTCGTGATTGCAGCCCAGCTCGCGGCGTCGCTCGCCTGGATCACGGTGTCGGGGCAAGACGCGCCGGAACTGATCGCCGCCGCTCCTGTCAGCCGCGCCGAGGTGCAGGCAGCCAAGCTTGCGGCGATCGGCGTGCCCGTCCTGATCATGCTTGCGCCTGCGCTGCTGGGCCTTGCCCTAGTGTCTTCGCCCAGCGCCGTGCTGGTGGCGCTGTTCGCATCGGCTGCCGCCCTCTCCACGGCGCTCATCAATCTGTGGCATCCAATGCCCGGCAATCGGCGCGGCATGCTGCGACGCTATGCGCAGTCCAGGCTGATGGCGCTGTTGGAGCACCTGCTGGCCATGCTGTGGGGCGTTGCGGTGTTTGTGGCGCTGTTGGGCTCGGCGGCGGCTCTGGTGCCGATTGCCCTGGCGGTGGCGATCCTCGCCGTCCTGCGGCCGGCGGCAAAGCAATCGGCGCACGATCTGCCGGCCGTCGGCGCGCGCCTCTAGCGCCTGCCGCCGCGGGCGCTGCCGGTCGGTGAGGTCCTCGGCTCCTCTGCGCCACCCGCAGCCTTGACCCGCTGCATGCGGCGGAAGGCGCGATCCTGGCCGAGGTCGACGCGATGTCGGCATCTGGCGCGCAGGTCATTCATGTGGCTGCCGAAGCCGACGTGCACCACCTGCTTGTGCCGCATCTCCTGCACGAAATCGACGGCCGGCACGAAATCGCTGTCCTCCGACACGATCACCGCGATGTCGTAGACGTCGAACGTGGCATCGCCAATCAGGTCGACCGCCATATGCGTGTCGAGCATCTTCTCAGGCGCAATCGGGATTCCCCCGGACGTGAAGTTGCTCGAGTACAGTTGGTCCTCGCGCGGCGTGCGGCGCACGATCGGCACCATCAGGTAGCCCATCTCGTTCTGGATGGTCTGGGTCAGCTCGACCTTGTGCGCCTCGTTCTCCTCGCGCCAGCGGTCGACGGTCTCCTTGCGCAGGCGAATCGGCAACGGCAGCTTGTCGGGTGAGGCCTGTTCCAGGCGCAGCATGTGCTCGAGCAGCTTGAAATAGCTCTCGTCGAACAGGGTGCCGTACACGTTGGTGCCGCGGTAGACGAGCACGGGCGCTCCCTTGCGCATTTTGTTAAGCCAGTCGGCAATGTCCTCGGTGATCACATGCGGCAGCCTGGCCCAATCCACATCGTGCTCGAGTGGGCGCTCGCGGTTGTGCACGATCTGCGTCCATGTGCGGATGAAGTTGGAGTGATCTATGTAGATCTTGACCTGCTGGAAATGGCCGGTACGCAGGCGTCGCACCCGCGTCTTGAGATCCTCAGCCGTCGCCGAGGCGCGGCGCGCGAACGCGTCGATCTCGCTCATCTCGCGCACGCTGCGCGTGGTGGCGGCCGACGCCAGGAACACGTGCTCGACCTCGCCGCGCCTGCTGCGGCGGGCCCAGCGCCTGACTAGATGCACGACCAGCAGCAACAGCGCGGCTGTCAGCAGCCACGCGAACGGTGCTTCGACCGAGCCGGGGGTAAAGACGCGCCTCAGCTCAGCGAGAAGCGCCCCAGACCCATTCATTACGTCGTCCCCCCTGCCCCCGCAGGTTGCCTCCCGACATCTTTCGACGAAACGGGGCGGCGTGGCGAGTGTGATTGCCGCAGCAGGCTAGGGGCTCTGCGTGTTCAGGTAAAGATTAGCGTTTTATGCCAACCGGTTCTGACGTCGAGTGATGGCGGTTTTGTCACGTTCAGCCGACCCAAGCATGGGTCGCACAGGCGGCGGCCTGCCCTGCCGAGGATCCAGGCCAACCAAAGGCTCAAGCCCTGTGCGCTCGCACAGTGAGCCGATTGATGTCGGCTATCCAAGTTGTGTTGCCTGCGAAAGCTGCGCGTGGAAATTGCGAATCAGTGTAGAGATCATTGCATCGAATAATCGGTTCGCGCCGCTGTATTTAGCGACCCCGCTCCGTCCAAAGGAGGAAGAAAGCCATGACACGTTGGATTGCGATCACTGGGTGCCTACTGTCGCTCGCGTTCGCCCCGTCCTTGATTACCGAGGCTCAAGCTGATGGCATGAAGCGCGCCGGTTACAGCAACAAGCGCTGCATTGCTCCCGCGGACCGGTGGAGGGCGCGCGCGACCTGGGTCTGCAAGTGGAAGGAAAAGTGCTGCTACGACTGGGTGTTCCGTCGGGGCAGTTGCGCAGCAGATCGCTGCTTCTGATCGCACGGCCGCACCTAATCTGATACGGCAGCCGAGGCCCGACCCTCTGTTCGGCCTCGGCTGTTCATGTTCATCGATTGACATGCGCTGGCCAAGGCTACGTTGGGTGGCCCCGTGTCCAGCATGCTGCGCAAGGGCAGTTTGATCGCTTGGGAGTTGTGAGGCTGGCAGATTTGCCACGCCCTGCCAACGACTTGACAGCTTTGGCTGGGTCGGTGCTGGTGCCAGGTCGCAGGCATCAACTATGATTTGGCTGCTTGTGCCTGCCTTTTGGGTGGGCTTGCGGCCAAGACCAAAGTGGGGCGTCGGTCCCTTGCGCGTCATCACCACGATCATTGCTGCTCTGATTGGCCTGACCGGTGCCGAGGAGGCATGGGCGCAGACCGCGTACGTGCCGAGTGGCCTCGAGTTGAGGGCCGGCGTGCTGGCGCATGACGTGCCGGGCCTTTGGAGCGGCTTTCGCCTCGAAAGCGGCGTCGACATCAATGCCGAGCTGCTGGGCCCCGGCGTGGCCTTGTTGGGGGGTAGGCTGCGTCCCGCGATTGGTGGGTCGGTGAATACGAGCGGCAATACCAGCAAGGCCTACCTCGGCGCTCGCTGGGAGATCGATCTGCGCTACGGCGTCTTCTTTGGCCTGGGGCTAGGTGCGGCCATCCACGACGGCAACCTCGATCCCACTGAGCCGGACCGCAAGGCGCTTGGCGCGCGCCTCCTGTTCCATATTCCCTTCGAGCTTGGCTATCGCTTCGACGAGCGCCAGAGCATGTCGGTCTATTTCGAGCACATGTCGAATGGCAATCTGGCCGATCACAACGAGGCGCTCGACAGCATCGGCATCCGCTACGGCTACCGCTTCTAGCGGTTTGCGCCCAAGCATGCCGGCCGGCCGCCGCCCGGTTTTTGCGGGCGGCGACCTTTTGCGTCGGCAGCGGGGTTGGCTGCCTATTTCGCCTTCGCCAATCCCATCAGCTTCAGCATGTCGCCGATTTCGCCATTGTCCTTCTTCATGAAGGACGCGAACTCGGTGGCGTTGCCCCACACCATCTCAAAGCCGCGCTCGTCCATGAACTTCTTGAAGTCGGCGCTCTCGTGCACCTTCTTGAACAGCGCCTCGTAGCGGCTGGCGATATCCGGCGGCAGGCCCTTCGGTCCGACCATGCCGCGCCATACACCCTTGACCCACGGCGATCCGGACGCTTCCTTGAGGGTCGGCACGTCGGGGAACAGAGCCGCCCGCTTGTCGGCCATCAGGGCGAGGCTCTTGACCTTGCCGGCGCTGATCAGCGCCCGAGCCTCGGGCAGCGAGCATGAAACGAAGTCGATGCCTTCGGCGGCCAGATCGGTCAATGCCGTGGCAGCGCCAGTGCTCGGCACCCACCCGACCGAGTTGGGATCGACATTGAGCGAATGCAGCATGCCGGCCATGGCCAGGTGCCAGCTGCCGCCCTGTCCGGTGCCCGACGCCTTGAGCTTGCCGGAGTTGGCCTTGATGGCATCGACCAGCTCGCTCAGCTTGGTGAACTTCGATGACGCGTGCACGTGGATGGCGGCCGGGTCGGCATTGACGAGCGCCAGGGGCGTGTAGGCCTCGTAGGTCAACTCGGTCAGCCCGACCCAGTGCATCATGTTGATTTCCAGCGTGATCAGGCCGATCGTGTAGCCGTCGGGCGTGGCGCCGGCGATCGCGGCGTGGCCTACCACGCCGTTGCCGCCGGTGCGGTTGATGACGTTGACAGGTTGCCCGAGGTCCTTTTCCAGCGCCGATGCGATGTAGCGCGCGACCGCGTCGGTGCCGCCGCCGGCGGCCCAGGGCACGATCAGCGTAATCGGTCGTTCAGGAAATGCCGCCGCGACCCTCTCGGTCGTGGTCACAACCACCGCCAACAGGGCGGCCAAGGCCGACAGGCAAAATCTTGCAAGCATCGTAGGTTTCTCCCGGTCAGGTCTGTTCCGGGTCGTCACGCGGTGCATGCAGGGCCCGGCGCCGCTTCGGGGCGGCGCATGAGCATATCGCGCGCATCCGAACGTGGATTTCACAAGACCTATGCTGCCTGTTCATCCACGCTGCAGGGCGGTGCGCAGCGGCTCGCCGGCCTCGGCTGCCGCCTCGGCACCGACCTTGTTCGCGCTCCTGCGCCTGCGCTGCCTGGCAGAGTTTGCATATTCGGCGGCCAGCCACGGGCGCGCGTTGCCGAGCTTCTCCACCAGGTAGTCGACGAAACAGCGCACGCGCGCGGCTGTATGCTTCTGGCCGAAGAATACCGCGTAGATGCCCTGCAGCTCGCCAGCGTGGAACTCCTCGAGCAGCGGCACCAGCCGGCCCGTCTGCACGTCCTCGCCAACCTGGAACCAGCCGAGCCGCGCAATGCCAAGCCCGGCCAATGCCATGTGGCGCAGCATCTCCCCGCTGTTGCCGCGGAAGTTGCCCTGCACGGCCACGTTCGTCATGCGGCCGCTGGCCCGGAACGGCCAGTCGTTCAGCGTCGAGGCCAGGTTATAGGCCAGGCAGTTGTGCTGGCTGAGATCGCTTGGGTGTCGCGGTACGCCGTTCTTCTCGAGATAGGCGGGGGAAGCAACCACCACGCGTCGGCTCTCGCAGATCTTGCGTGCCTTAAGCGAGGTGTCCTTCAGCGGGCCGACGCGAATGGCAACCTCGACGCGCTCCTCCATCAGATCGACCACGGCATCGCTCAGCGACAGGTCGATCTCGATCTTGGGATAGCGCGCGAGGAATTCCGGGATGAGGTTCTGGATGCGATGCAGACCGATGGCCATCGAGGAGTTGACGCCAAGACGGCCCGAGGGTTGCGAAAGCCGTTCGGACAGCGCCTGCTCGGTCTGCACGATCTCCGAGACGATGCGCACGCAACGCTCGTAGTACAGCTCCCCTTCGGGGGTCAGCCTGAGCTGGCGGGTGGAGCGATCCACCAGCCGCACGCCCAGCTGGTCTTCGATGCGCGACACCAGCTTGCTGACCGCAGAGGGGCTCAGCTTCATCGCGCGCGCGGCGGCCGAGAAGCTGCCGGCGTCGATGACCTGCACGAACGCTTCGATGCGACGAGCCCTGTCCATCAGGCGTTCCGATGAATTCCGTTCATGGGCCTTGTTCCGGGCGCATGGCTGGTGCTGGGTCGCGTGCTTCCCGACAATAGATCCGCAGGGCCGACATCGGCGCCGCCAACGAGGAAGGCAGATCCATGAAAGTACTGGTCACTGGTGCCACCGGTTACATCGGCGGGTCGGTTGCAACGCGGCTCATGGAGAAGGGGCATAGTGTTGTTGGCCTGGCCCGCTCGGACGAGGCGGCGGCAGCCTTGCGCAAGCGCGGCATCGAACCCGTCGCCGGCACCCTCAACGATCATGGCCCGCTGTCCCGCCTGGCCAGCACCGTCGATGCCGTCATCAACGCGGCAAATTCCGATAACCCTTTCATCGTGCATGCAATTCTGCCGCGCCTCAAGGGTACAGGCAAGGTCTTCATGCAGACCAGCGGGTCCAGCATCGTCAGTACCTATGATGAAGGCGAGCCGCGCGACACGGTGTTCCATGAAGACTCGCCCGTGGTGCCGATGCCCGAGAAGGCGACGCGCGGCGCCATCGACCGGCAGGTGCTGGAGGCTGGACTGGCCGGGGTGCGCGCGCTCGTCATCCGCCCCAGTCTGATCTATGGAGCCGGCATCGGCGTCGCGTCGAGCAGCGTGCAGATCCCCAAGCTGATCCAGCAGGCGGTGGCCGCCCGCGTCGGCCGCCATATCGGTCGCGGCCTTAATGTCTGGTCGCACGTGCACATATCGGACGTGGTCGACCTGTTCGTGCTTGCGTTGGAGAAGGCGCCGGCCGGCTCACTGTTTTATGCTGAGAACGGCGAGGCATCCATGAAGAGCGTCGCGGAGGCGATCAGCCGCATGCTGGGTCTGGGCGGGTCTACCGAGACCTGGCCGATCGAAGCAGCCGTCGAGGCGCTCGGTCCTGGCGCGCATCTCACCTTCGGGTCGAATAGCCGCGTGCGCGCCCTAAAGGCCCGCGCCATGCTCGGCTGGAAGCCCAGCGGACCGGCGCTGATGGACGAGATCGAGCGCGGCACGTACCTGCAACAGTACGGCAAGGCGCTGTCGCGATAGTCGGGGCTGGGCAGATCAGGCCTTCTTGTCGTCCTCGGCCGGGACCTCGGCGGCGGCCTGCTCGGCCACCAGCTTCTGCGCCTGGCCGACCCAGTCCTCCTTCTCAAGGCGTCCCTGCAGGGACAGCGCCTCGTCGACGTTTGCGATATCGTCGTCGGAGAAGTTGGCGATCTGCTCGTACTTGATGACGCCGATGGTGCCGAGGCGGCCGGCCAAGTCGGCGCTCACGCCCTTGATCTTGGTCAGATCATCCGGCTCGCCCTTCGGCTTTTTGAAGCCCTTGAAGGCAGCGTTAAGGCGCTTGGCGCGTGCGTCCGTGCGCTCGAAGATGCGGGCCGACTTGCCGCGCCGTCCGCGCAGGTAATACAGCTTGGCGCGACGCACCTTGCCGCGGCGCAGCACCTCGATCTCGGCGATGTAGGGCGAATACACCGGGAAGACGCGCTCCACGCCCTCGCCGTAGGAAATCTTGCGTACCGTGAAGCTCTCGTTGATGCCGGAGCCGGAGCGGGCGATCACCACGCCTTCGTAAGCCTGCAGGCGGAAGGTCGCTTCCTTGGGTGCCGCGGCCTTGGCCCGGCCCGCCGTCTTGGCGCCTTCCTTGGCCCCTTCCCCTTCACCGCCCTCGATCACCTTAACCATGACCTTGACGGTGTCGCCGGGACCGAACTCGGGCACGCCGCGCTTGGCGACGACGGCGTTGATCTGCTCACGCTCGATCTCTTGAATGACGGTCAGGGCCATGACAAACCTCGGCTTTCAGGAACGCGCCAGCGGCCGGCTCATCGCAGGGAGCCACGGCGGTAGGCGGCTTTCTGGGAATTCGGGGCGGTTTCTAGCCTGAAACAATGGCCTTGTCGATGGGGTATCGGCAGGCACCAAGCCGAGGCACCCGGCCCGCGGCCTGGCCCGTTTTTTTACAGGCAGCCCGAGTTTTTACAGGCAGCCCGAGGCCTTAGATCCGCTTGGCCACCTCTTCCAGCATCACCTCGGTGGCGCCGCCGCCGATGGCCTGCACGCGGGCGTCGCGCGACATGCGCTCGATGGCGGACTCGCGCATATAGCCCATGCCGCCGTGGAACTGCACGCAGTCGTACATCACCTCGTTGACCAGCGTGCCGGCCAGCGCCTTGATCATCGACACCTCCTTGACGACGTTCTCGCCCTTGGTGTCGCGCCAGGCGGTATTGAACACCAGGGCGCGCGCCGCCTCGACCTGGGCGAGCCGCATCGACAGACGCTGGCGGATCGCCTGCTTCTCCCACAGTGCCGCTCCGAAGGCCCGGCGCTGCTTGACCCAGTCGAGCGTGATCTCGATCGCCTTCATGGCTTCGCCCAGCGCCAGCGCGCCGATCACGATGCGCTCGTTCTGCAGGTTCTTCACCAGCGCGTAGAAGCCGCGGCCTTCCTCGCCGATCACGTGTTCGTCCGGCACGAAGCAGTCCTCGAACACCAGCTCGGCGGTGTCGCTGCACAGCCAGCCAGTCTTCTTGAGCGCGCGCGCGACGCGGAACCCCGCAATGCCTTTCTCGATGGCGAACATCGTGATGCGATGGCTCCGGCCCGCCTCCCCCGTCTTGGCGGCGACGAAATACAGGTCGCCGTGCACGCCGTTGGTGATGAACATCTTGGCGCCGTTCAGCACATAGCCGCCGGCGACCTTGCGGGCATTGGTGCGCATGGAGGCAAGGTCGGAGCCAGCGTCGGGCTCGGTCATGGCGACGGCGGTGATCTTGCGGCCGGCGGTGATGTCGGTCATCCAGCGAGCCAGCTGATCGCTAGTGCCGGCGTGATAGAGATGCGGCGAGGCCATGTCGGTGTGCACCAGCACCGTCACGGAGAAACCGCCGTACGTGCAGCGGCCGAGCTCTTCGGCAAGCACGACATTGGCCAGCGTGTCGAGGCCGGCGCCACCGTGCTCGGGCGCAAAGCGCATGCCGAGCAGGCCGAGCGAGCCCATCTCGCGCAACACCTCGCGCGGCACGAAGCCCTGCTCCTCCCACGCATCGCCGAAGGGCAGCACGCGGTCGGCGATGAAGCGCCGCAGCGTCTGCCGCAGCATGGCGTGCTCTTCGCCGAAGTAGGGAAAGTTGTCTGAGGCGATGGTTTCCGGCATGGGCACACTTATAGCGCCAAAACCTTCGACCTCGGAGCCTTCGTTGCAGAGACCCGCGATGATCGGGTAGGCCTCGCCGACGCGTTCGATGCTGCCGATGCCGCGGCCATCCAGCCGAACGTCGCTGGTGCGCTCTGCACCCTGCGTCGCCGTCGGGGCCGCTGCTCCGCAAGGGGACGTGCGCGCACGTCAAAGTTTCCGCGGAAATACTGACAAAAAAGCGAGCCGCAGACTATGTCTGCGCTGGCTGCCCTTTCGCCGGGGGCAGGCCCCCAGGCGTTAATAAGGAA
>DASTOW010000266.1:0-2975 GCA_035762425.1 Hyphomicrobiaceae bacterium
AGACGGTGATGTCGCGGGTCTTGTGCCGGGCTACGGCGACGAAGCCCATGCGCTTGAACAGATCAGCGAGCTTGGCGGGCTCGGGATGGGCAAACTCGACGAACTCGAAACCATCGGTACCGGCAGGGTTGGCCGCCGAAATGGTGGCGGGCGGCGCGTCGTGCGGAAACGGACCCATGGCAGCTCCTTCGGAGAATCGCGGCGTTAAGCAAGTCTCGGGGGAAAGGCGCGCAAGGAGCGTGCATTCCTAACGCTCTAGGCTCATATTGTGCACGATTGATGCATGCTTTACAGGATGGATGCACAAAATGAGCCTTGATCCTTTGGACCTGAAGCTTCTTGTGGTCCTGCAGGACGATGCCAGCCTGTCCAATGCACAGCTTGCCGAGCGCATTGGCCTATCGGCCTCGCAGTGCTCGCGCCGCCGCGCCGGGCTGGAGCAAGCCGGCTACATCCGCGCCTATCGCGCCGATCTCGACGCCCGCAAGCTCGGCTACACCATCGAGGCGTTCACGCGCGTGACGCTATCGGCGCACAGCGAGAGCACGGCCGAAGAGTTCGCGCACTTCCTCGAAGGCCTCGACGAGGTGCAGCAGGCGCACTCGGTAGCCGGCGATGCTGACTATCTGCTGCACCTGCGCGTGCGCTCGCTCGATGAGCTGGCCGAACTCGTGCACAAGCGCCTGCTGCCGCACCCTCACGTCGCGCAGCTGCGCTCCGACATCGTGCTGAAGACGATCAAGGAGAACCGCGGCTTCCGCATCCGGACGAGCGCGCCACGCAAAGGCAAGGGCGGGCGCTGACAACCGCGTGGTCCAATTGCAACGATCGGCGGTGGGTCAGCACAGGCCTCACGCTTGTGCGGCACTGTGTGGCTCGGTGTGCAAGGGACGGTCGCGCCCAGCTTTGTCCTAGCTGCGGGGTGGATCGGGATGAAACGCCTGGTCTCGCGGTCGTCGCTTCCGCAGTCGCCACCGTGACCGCCTCGCAAGAGACGCACGCCGCACCGATCGATGTGTCACAGCGGACCTGCAAGGGCTATTTGCAGGCCAACGACCCTGGCGGGGCCAGCCGCCCGGCAACTCGGCTATCTGTGTCGCAACAATCCCGACGCGTTCGTGATCGAGATCCATCGTCGCGCCTTGGCCGACAATTCGGGCAATCCTTGAGTGCGGATAAAGCGACAGCTCAATCGCGCAGCAACGCGGCGATGCGCTTGACGGCCTCGCGGATGTTGTCCACCGAGTTGGCGTACGAGAAGCGAATGAAGCCCTCGCCGTGGATGCCGAAGCTGGTGCCGGCCACGGTGGCGACGCCGGCCTTCTCCAGCATCTTGTTCTGCAGCTCACGCGCATCCATGCCGGTGCCGGTGATGTCGGGAAAGACGTAGAAGGCACCGCCTGGATCGAGGCACTTGAAGCCCGGCAGCTGGTTGAGCAGCGGCACGATGACCTTGCGCCGCTCGTCGAAGGCCGCAACCATCGTGCGCGCCTCGTCCTGCGGGCCCTCCAGGGCGGCGATGCCGGCGAACTGCGTCGGAGCATTGACGCACGAGTGGCAGTTCACGGCGAGACGCACGACGTGCTCGACGAGCGACTTGGGCCAGACCGAGAAGCCGAGCCGCCAACCGGTCATGGCGTAGGTCTTGGACCAGCCGTCGAGCACGATGAGCCGGTCGCGGATGTCGGGATAGCGCAGGAAGCTCTCGTGCTCCCGGCCACCGTACAGCATCTGGCTGTAGATCTCGTCGGATAGGATGGCGACGTTGGGATACTCGGCCAGGCCGGCCGCGAGTTTGGCCACCTCCTCCTTGCGCGCAGCGCCACCGCACGGATTACCCGGACTGTTGAGAATGATCAGGCTGGTCTTCTTGGTGATCTGCGAGAGAACCTGGTCGGCGGTGAAGCTGAACTCGTTCTCTGTGCTCATGACGATCGGCACCGGTTTGGCACCGGTGTACTGGATCATCGAGCGGTAGATCGGGAAACCGGGGTCCGGATACATGATCTCGGCGCCCGGCGCCCCGAACATCATGATGGAGAAGAACATCGTCGGCTTGCCGCCCGGCATGATGACGATGGTGTCGGGGTCGACCGCGACGCCGTGGCGGCGGTGCAAGTCCTTCGCCACCGCTTCACGCAGCGGCAGGATACCCTGGGCCGGCGTGTAGCCATGCTGGCCGTCGCGCAACGCTTTGATGGCGGCCTCGACGATGTGCTGCGGCGTCTTGAAGTCGGGCTGGCCGATGCCAAGGTTGATGATGTCCTTGCCCTGCCGCTGCAAATCGGCGGCGCGCGCCAACACCTCGAAGGCCGTTTCCGTGCCGAGGCGTTGCAGGTTGTCGACCAGTTGCAGCATGGCATCTCCCCAGTGGTCCGGTCCGGACCTTAGTTTGGCTTGAGTTGACGCGAGAATGACCCTGGCGGGTGTGTAGTCAAGGGCTAGATCGCGATTGGGTCGACCTCCGCCTCCGCGAAGCCGTATCTTGCCATGCGCTGCCGGTTGAGCCTGCCAACCAAGTCGGCAGCGCACCGCCGGTCGATGGCGTCAGCCAGCCGGGCATTTGCTTGAGCAAAGCCGAACGCGCCAACCACAGGCCCCAAATGCGACGGCGGCACGTCGACGACGGCCAGCGGCGCGCTGCAATGGCCTACCAGATGCCGCGCTGGGCCGGGGCTGGCCGGTGGTCATGCTGCAACGACATCCATCAGCCGGAGTATCAGGTCGGCGAGTTCGCCTTTGACAAATCTCCGCTCGAGCCTCTAAAGCCGCGCAAGACCGCTTGCGCCAACTGCATGCCGGATGCACCGCCACCGGCGGCGCGAAAGCACAAGGGCGATTCCTGGAAATAGGCAAAGCGACCCCTCCGCACCAAGCGGCCGCCGGCGGTTGCCGTGCGAGCGCGCCAGGGCTGATCAGGCTTTCGCCCTCGCCTTGGCCTTGCCGGCCTGCGCCTTCGGCTCGTCCTTCATGGC
>DASTOW010000267.1:0-6211 GCA_035762425.1 Hyphomicrobiaceae bacterium
GAAGAAAGGCAAGATCAGTCGACGTCAATTCGTAGCGACCACGGCGGCCGCGTCCGCGACCATGATTTCCGCGCCGTTCGTGCACACCGCCGGCGCCGCCGGCAAGCTTTCGATCGGCTTCTGGGACCACTGGGTGCCGGGCGCCAACAAGGCCACGGAAGCGCTCGTCAACGAGTGGGCCGCCAAGGAGAAGGTCGAGGTCCAGATGGACTTCATCCCCTCCCAGGGCAACAAGTTGCTCCTTACCATCGCGGCCGAAGCGCAAGCCAAGTCAGGTCACGACATCATCGCCATGTCGACCTGGCTCCCGAGCGAGCACGCGCGCAACCTCGAGCCCGTCGATGACGTGATGGCCGAGCTCATCAAGCAGAACGGCAACGTCAACGACACCGTCCAGTATCTCGGCAAGATCAATGGCAGCTGGGTAGCGGTGCCGGCCACCGTCGGCAGCCAGATCAAGGGACCCTGCTCGCGCATCGATCTGATGAAGCAGCACGCCGGCATCGACGTGCAGGCGCTCTATCCTGCCGGCAAGCCGGCCAATGCGGACGGCTGGACACTCGATGTGTTCCTGAAGGCAGCGGAGGCCTGCCACAAGGCGGGATTCCCATTCGGCATCGGCCTCGGCACGACCGCGGACAACGTGGATACGGCTGGCGCCATCTTCCACTCTTACGGCGCCGTTCTGGTCGACAAGGACACGAAGATCCTGGTCAAGTCGGACCCCGTGCGCCAGGCGCTGGATTACTACAAGCGGCTCATGGCGTTCCTGCCGCCCGACGTGCCCGCCTGGGACGACAGCTCCAACAACAAGTGGCTGGTTGCCGGCAAGGGCGCGCTCATCATGAACCCGCCAAGCGCCTGGGCGGTCGCCAAGCGCGATGCTCCGCAGGTTGCTGAGCAGTTGTGGACACACGGGATGCCAGCGGGCCCGAAAGGCCGCTTCGCACCGTTCGTCAACTACTTCTGGTCGACCTGGAGCTTCGGCAAGAACAAGTCGGCGGCCAAGAGCCTGCTGGCTCATCTTTCCACGCGCACCGCGGCTGAGAAGATGGTGGCGGCGAGCGGCGGCTACGACATTCCCTCGTTTGCCAATTTCCAGGACTTCAAGACCTGGGAGGAGGAATCGCCTCCCAAGGGCACCCTCTATCACTATCCCAACCGCAACAATCATCAGACGCTGTCGGTGGCGGCCGCGCCGACGCCGCACAAGATCGCCGTGCAGATCTATGTGCAGGGCCTGATGACCAAGATGGCGGTTCGCCATTTCCAGGGCGAGCCGATGGAGAAGACGCTTGCCTGGGCCGAGGGCGAGCTGGAAGGCTTCATGCGGTCCTAGACCTACCCGCCTGCCCCGCACCCTCCACCGGGTGCGGGGCAGGCGGCAGCACAGCGAACGAGGCAGACCATGGTCGATGCAGCAATCTCGGCACCCCGGCAGGCGGCCCGCACTCAGTCGCGCTCGAGCTTGCGGCGCACGATGCAGCGCAAGTCAACAATCGCCTTCTTCATGGCGCTGCCGCTCATCCTTCTGATCGCCATCCTGGTGCTCTACCCGGCGCTTTACTCGCTGCATCTCGCCACGCTGAACAAGTCGATGGAGCGCTTCGTCGGCTTGAGCAACTTCACGTTCCTCTTCAAGCGGCAGACATTCTGGCTGGTGGTGCAGCAGTCCTGCATCTTCGCCCTCACGGCGGTGTTCTTCAAAGCGCTGATCGGCTTCATCGTCGCCCACTTCGTCCACAACATTCCCTCCAAGGGCCAGCGCAAGTGGCGCGGCATGCTGCTGGTGCCGTGGGTCATCCCGCCGGCCATGAGCTGCCTGGCCTGGCTGTGGCTGTTCGATCCCTCCTACAGCGCCTTCAATTGGCTGCTGGCGAAGGTGGGCCTCGGGCCGGTGTTCTGGCTCGGCGAGGCGAACTGGGCGCGCTTCTCGGTGATCCTGGTGAACATATGGGTGGGCGCACCGTTCTTCATGATCATGTACCTTGCGGCGCTCAAGTCGGTGCCGGATCAGCTCTACGAGGCGGCCGCCATCGATGGCGCCAGCTGGTGGCAGCGCATCTGGTACGTGACGCTGCCGATGATGCGCAACATCATAGCCATCACGGCGCTGTTCTCGCTGATCGTCACGTTCGCCAACTTCGACATCGTGCGTATCCTGACGGCCGGCGGCCCCATCGACATGACGCACGTGTTCGCCACCTGGTCGTTCCGCGTCGGCATCGAGGGCGGTGACATCCCGTTGGGTGCCAGCGTGTCGCTCTTCATGGTGCCCATCCTCACGATTGCCGCCATCTTCATCCTGCGCGACATCACCAAGCGGGGGAGCGAGGTATAATGACAGCCGTCACCGCAAGCGCTGCTGCCGCCTCAGCGGGCCGCCGCAAGTACGGGAGCATGAGCCAGGACCGGCAGTGGGCCCTGCGCTGGTCGTACTTCTTCCTGACCCTGTTCGCGATCTTCTTTCTGCTGCCGCCGATCTACATGCTGATCACGTCGCTGAAGACCAGCGCGGAGATCTCGGCCGCGACCAACCCGTGGTGGGTCTACAGGCCCACGCTCGATAACTACAAGGAGCTGCTGACCTCCAACTCCTATCTGACCTACTTCCGCAACTCGGCGATCGTGTCGGTCGTGGTCGTGACACTGACGATGCTCATCTCGGTTCCTGCCGCCTTCGCGCTCGCGCGCATGAAGTTCTGGGGCTCGGCAACGCTCGCCACCGGCGTCTTCCTCACCTATCTGATCCCGGAGACGCTGCTGTTCCTGCCGCTCTTCAAGATGTTCGCGGTGTTCAATGAGTGGACCGGCATTGAGCTGATCAACCGCTGGTGGGTGCTGCTGATCCTCTATCCCACACTGACGGTGCCGTTCTGCACCTGGATCATGATCGGCTACTTCGCCTCCATCCCCAAGGAGCTCGACGAGGCCGCGCTGATCGACGGCGCCACCTGGACGCAGACGCTGACGAAGATCTTCATTCCCGTGGCGCTGCCTGGCCTGATCGCCGCGACCATCTTCGCCTTCACGGTAAGCTGGGCGCAGTTCCTCTATCCGCTGGCCTTCACGACGTCGGCGGACCAGCTGGTGCTGCCGGTCGGCATCATAACGTCACTGATCAAGGGCGACGTCTTCAACTGGGGCCAGATCATGACGGGCGCGCTGCTCGGCGCCGCGCCTCCGCTCATCATCTATGCGTTCCTGATGGATTACTACATCGCCGGCCTCACTGCCGGTGCCACGAAGGGCTGAAAAGCGAAGGGTCGAGGAAACGATGTCGGAAGTCACTCTGCGCAAAATCGTCAAGCGCTACGATGAAGTGGAGGCCGTGAGGGGCATCGACCTCGACATCGCCGACCACGAGTTCGTGGTCCTGGTCGGCCCGTCCGGCTGCGGCAAGTCGACGACACTGCGCATGATCGCGGGGCTGGAGGACATCACCGACGGCGAGATCTTCATCGGCGGCGACGTCGTCAACGACGTGCCCCCGAAGGACCGGGACATCGCCATGGTGTTCCAGAACTACGCGCTCTATCCGCACATGACGGTCGAGCAGAACATGTCGTTCGGCCTGCGCCTCAAGCGCTATCCCAAGGCCGAGATCAGAAAGCGCGTGGACGAGGCCGCCCGCATCCTCGACATCAAGGAGCTGCTCACCCGCAAGCCCAAGCAGCTCTCCGGCGGCCAGCGCCAGCGCGTCGCCATGGGTCGCGCCATCGTGCGCAACCCCAAGGTGTTCCTGTTCGACGAGCCGCTCTCGAACCTGGATGCCAAGCTCAGGGTGCAGATGCGCACCGAGATCAAAAAGGTGCACCAGCAGGTGCGTACGACGACGGTCTACGTCACCCACGACCAGGTCGAGGCCATGACGCTCGCCGACCGCGTAGTGGTCATGAACAACGGCATCATCGAGCAGGTCGGCACGCCGCAGGAACTCTACCACCGTCCGAAGACGCGCTTTGTCGCCGGCTTCATCGGCTCGCCGGCCATGAACTTCATCCCCTGTCGCATGGAGGAGGCGGGCAGCGGCCTCAGCATCCGGCTCTCGGACCAGATTACCCTCCCCGTTCCGCCGTCGCAGGCCGACCGCTATCGCGGGCACGCCAAGAACGGCAAGCTGCTCCTCGGCCTGAGGCCCGAGCACATCACGGAGGCCGGAGCGCACCTGGAGCCGGGCGAGGTTCCTTTCGAGGCCAGCCTCGAGGTCACCGAGCCGATGGGCATGGAGACGCTCGTCTACTTCCCTATCAACGGAACGCAGGTGTGCGGTCGCGTCAATCCGAATGCGGGTGCGCGCGACGGGGCTTCGCTCAGGATGGCGGCGAACCTCAACAACATGCATCTGATCGACGACGCCAGCGGGCAGGTGATCTGACGGGCCGCCGGGAGCGGCTCAGTTCCGTTCGGGCCCAGATGCCGTCTTGAAGCTTCTCCGGCGGTCGTTCACTTCGTGGCGGCTGCCGGCTTTTTTGTCGTCGCTTCCTTGGCGGGTGCGGGCCTCACCGCGGGAACAGGCGCCGGAGGCACGTCCGGCGACCCGCTGGCGAGCACCGCCTTGCATTCCGCAGGCAGCTGGTCGAGCGTGAGTGCCGGTTTCGGCGGCGCCGGGCGCACGGGCTTGGCCGGAGTCGCCGTCGGCGGCGCCGGCGGCTTCGGCTTCACGCGCGCCAGCCAGTCGGTCAGCTCCTTTCCGCAGCCGTCGTTGTTGGGCAGCGGGGCCTGGGCCTCGCAGGTGGCGCTGCCCTTGGGGCAACCCATGCGTATGTGGAAGTGATAGAAATGGCCCCAGTAGGACTGCACCTTGTGCAGCCACGCGCGGTCCCCCTCCTTCGGCGTGCCTTCGCACAGAGCCTTCTTGATCGCCGGATGCACGAAAATCCGCTCGACGTTGGGATAGGCCGCTGCACGCTTGATCAGCTTGGCATGCTTGTCGGTCCAGATTTTGGGATCGACCGATACCTTGTCCTCGGCCAGCATCGAGGTGGCGGACAGGTCCTCGCGCTCCTGGCCCGTCAGGCGACGGTCCGGCATCGGTGTGAGCCAGATATCGGCGTCGAGGCCGACTTGATGGCTGGCGTGGCCGGTGAGCATCGGCCCGCCGCGCGGCTGCGACAGGTCGCCGACGAGCAGACCCGGCCACCCGTCGTGCTTGCGTGCTTCGCGGGCTAGCTTCTGCACGAGACCGACGAGCTCAGGATGGCCCCAGTTGCGGTTGCGCGACAAGCGCATGGCCTGCCACGCCTCGCCATCGACGGGAAGGGCGGCCGCGCCGGCGAGGCAGCCCTTGGCGTAGAAGCCGATCGCGCGCGCCTGCAGGGCCGCCGGCGTCTTGGCGGCGCCGAACAGTTCCTTGGCCGGCGGCCCCGCCGGTTTCACCACCTTCTTCTTGGGGACCGGCTTCTTCTTCGCGGCCGCGAGCATGACCTTTGCCTGCCCCGTGACATCGGGCGGGCCACCTTCCTCGGCACGCAATGGCGCCGGTGTGCTTGCCGCCAGAGCGAGCGCACAGCAGATGCCGATGACACGCATCCCTCTGTCCCCTTGCTGCTTCTCTTGCGTCTTTCACCCACGCGATGGCAGGCCGAGTATAGGCGCCGGATACGGCCGAAACAGTGATTTCTTTCCCACAGTCGCGCTTCAGCCGCGCGATGCCTTGGCCGCAGCCGAGATCGCGCCCGTCGCCAGAATCAGCGACGCCACCACGTTCCAGCCGGCGAGCGAAAGCCCCAGGAACGACCACGGAGCTTCGTCGCAGCGAATCACCCGCGTCTTGCCGAGGTCGCCGAGTATTCCGCCGCCGCCCGATCCCAGAGGGGCCGTGCTGGTCGCCGCGCACGTGTCGGGGCCCGGCCAGAAGTGCCATTCGACGCCAGCGTGATAGCCGCCGAGCGCGGCGTTGGCAAGAAAGCCCAAGCCGACGAGGAGGAATATCGCGGCTGCCGCCTTCTCCCGGCGCGCGGCGACAAGCACCAGGGCGAGGAACAGCAGGGGAATGCCGGCGTAGTAGGCATATCGCTGCTGCAGGCAGAGCGGGCAGGGCGCATAGCCGCCCAGGTGCTCGAAAGCCAGGGCTCCGAGGATGACGGCGACGGTGCCCAGCAGCACCAGTGCGCCCGTGCGGTAGGCGCTGGACTGCAGCGGCGTTTGGGACATGCGCGGCATGGCAACCCGACTCGAGCCTCAGAACACGTAGCGCACGGCGACGAAG
>DASTOW010000268.1:0-3629 GCA_035762425.1 Hyphomicrobiaceae bacterium
GGTCTATCGCTCGCGTCCGAATTTCCGCGGCCAGGCCGTCATCAGGGTGTTTGGCGAGCCATCGCGCTTCGGTGGCCCGCGGCCGCCGGATAGGCCCTGGCCGGATAGACCCGGACCCGGTGCCGGCCGTGATTGGGAAGAGCTGGGCTGCCAGCAGGTTTCTCTGTTCGGCAAGGACCGCGACTCGATCCGCGTCGGCCGGCGTGAAGGTCGCTTCAAGGCGATCCGCCTGCACGTGCGTGGCGCCGACGTCGAGATGCTCAATCTGCGCGTCGTCTACAGCAACGGTGAGCCGGACAACCTTGAGGTGCGTCATTTCATCCGCCAGGGCGAGCGCACGAGGCCGCTCGATCTGAGGGGCTGGGAGCGCTCCATCGACCGCGTCGACATGGTCTACCGGACGGTACCGAACTTCAAAGGTCTAGCTACTGTGTGCATCGAGGGGCTTCAGTAGGCCCTTCACAACAGCGCGATAAAAGACCGGTGTTATGCCGAGGGCTGCCGCAAGGTGGCCCTCGCTGCATTTCGCCGCTCCTCAACGATAACGGAACCGCATCAGCGGGGTCGTTGTTGCTAACCTGATCACGCCAATCAAGGAGCACGACGATGCAGTTCAAGCAACTCGCAGTCCTCACCAGCGCCCTCTTGTTGACAGGCTTGGCGGCGACGGATGCATTGGCGCAGCGGCGCGACAACGACCGGCGCGCCGGCAGATGGGAGCAACTGGGTTGTCAGCAGGTCTCATTCGTGGGCAAGGATCGCGACTCGATCAAGGTCGGCCGGCGTGAGGGCCGCTTCAAGGCCATCAAGCTCGCCGCGCGCGGCAACGACGTGGAAATGCTCGACCTGAAGGTTATCTACGCCAACGGCGAGCCGGACGACATCCCGGTGCGCTCCGTGATTCGCGCCGGCCGCGAAACCCGCGCCCTCGATCTGAGGGGCCGCGACCGCGCCATCGATCGCATCGACATGGTGTATCGCGCGCGTCCGAATTTCCGCGGCCAAGCCACCGTTTGCGCCGAAGGCTTGGACTGACGCATTGCACGTACGAGGCAGTTGGCGAGGGCCGTTCCATCGGCAGCGGCCCTTGGTTTGGGTGGCGCCTGAAGTGCGCGGCTCGGCGACGGATGCGTGAACGGCAAGGCGTTCTCCTGGCTCGGTCGAGAGCATGTCTCGACGCAGCATCACGCCGACTGCAAATGACAAGGAGAAAACAAGCATGAATTTCAGAACCGTTGGCATCGCGCTGGCGCTGTCCGTGCTGTCGTTCGCGGCCGTGGCCCAAAGCACCACGCCACAAAACTCCGATGCAGCGGCCTCCAGCGACCGCGCCGAAGCCCGCGAGAAGTATCGCGCCGCTTGTGCTGACGATGTGCAAAAGTTCTGTGCCAACGTCGAGCGGGCCAAGGGCGCCATCCGCTCCTGCCTCGAAAGCAACGCGTCGCAGCTTTCGGACAGCTGCAAGACCGCCCGGGCCGACCGGGCCGCTGCCAGGGCGGAGCGGGCAGCCGCCGGCAACGCGACCAAATAGCCCGTCAGACCATCGACTTATCGCCACCGCGCCGGGGCAGGAAAGCACCTGCTCCGGCGCTGTCATGTCCGTCACGATGCTGATAAAACCTTGCAACCTGGCGCCCAGCGACGGTTCGCACCCGGCCAGCGCGTTCTTGATCGAGGTTCAGGCCGCAGAATAGCGGTTTTACGGCCCGCCGGCGGCATGGGAAAGGAAGCAAAGTGACGAGGCTGCTCAAAAGGCTCTTCGCCCTGGCCGTGGTCTGCGCCGTCATCGCCGGCGTCGTCTACGTGACCATGCTGCCGGCGGTGCAGGAAAAGATGGGAGGCGGCCGCCGTGCCCGGGGCGGCGGCGACGGCCCTGTTCCGGTTCTGGCCTCACCCGCCCGGCTCGGCGACATGCCGGTCTATCTTAACGGCGTCGGCACGGCCAAGGCCCGCAACCTCGTGACGGTGCGGCCGCAGGTCGATGGCCGCATTCTCTCCCTCAACTTCAAGGAAGGGCAGGACGTCAAGCGCGGAGACGTGCTGGCCAAGATCGATCCTGCCACCTATCAGGCCCAGCTCGACCAGGCCGTCGCCAAGAAGGCTCTCGACGAGGCGCAGCTCGAGAACGCCAAGCGCGACCTCGAGCGCTACGCCTCGCTCAGCGGCAACGTCGTGGCGCAGAAGACCATCGACACGCAGCGCGCGCTGGTCGCCCAGCTGACCGCACAGGTCAAGCAGGACGAAGCGGCCATTGCCAACGCCAAGGCGTTCCTCGACTACACCACGATCGTCTCGCCCATCGACGGCCGCACCGGCATCCGCATGGTGGACGAAGGCAACCTCGTGCGCGCCTCCGATGCCGGCATCGTCGTCATCACCGAGGTGCGGCCAATCGCGGTGCTGTTCACGCTGCCC
Organism: Hyphomicrobiaceae bacterium; assembly: GCA_035762425.1. Classification (GTDB taxonomy): domain Bacteria; phylum Pseudomonadota; class Alphaproteobacteria; order Rhizobiales; family Hyphomicrobiaceae; genus AWTP1-13. Next base: position 2,416 of record DASTOW010000268.1, read on the forward strand.
CAGCAGCAGCTGAACCAGGTCAATCAGGCGCTGCGCAACGGACCGTTGAGCGTCGATGCGCTCGACTCGGATGGCCGGACCGCGCTGGATCGCGGCAAGCTGGAGGTGGTCGACAACCAGGTCGACCCCAGCACCGGCACGATCCGCATGAAGGCCGAGTTCCCCAACACCAACCTGCAGCTCTGGCCGGGACAGTTCGTCAACGTGCGCGTGCTCATCGACACACTGAAGCAGGTGGTGGTGGTACCTACCCAGTCGGTGCAGCGCGGTCCCAACGGCGCGTTCGCCTATGTCGTGCAGGCTGACGACAAGGTGACCATGCGTCCGGTGGCCGTGACCATGCAGAACGCGACCGATGCCGTGATCGGCAAGGGACTGGCCGACGGCGAGCGCGTCGTCACGACCGGCTTTGCCCGCCTCAAGGAAGGCTCCCGCGTCACCGTTGCCAAGCCTGAGGAGCAGAAGTCGGGCGACCCGGACTCCAACGCAGATGCCAAAACGCAGACCATGTCGCAGGCGCGCATCAGCGTGCGCACCGCCTGCGCCGATGACATCGCCAAGTTCTGCGCAAACGCCGAGCGCCGCGAAGTTCGCAGCTGCCTGCAGGCCAACGCCTCCAACCTGTCGGACGCGTGCAAGCTTGCAACCAGCACGGCCCGCGGCGGCAAGGGGCGCGAGGCCGAGGCACGCAAGGCTGACGGCAGCACGACACAATGAGTGTCTCCTCGCCCTTCATCCGGCGTCCGATCGCGACCTCGCTGCTCGGCTTTGCCGTGCTGCTGGGCGGCGCGCTCGGCTACTGGCTGCTGCCGGTCTCCTCCCTGCCCCAGGTCGACTTCCCCACCATCCAGGTGACGACCCAGCTGCCGGGCGCCAACCCTGAGACGACCGCCAACCTGGTGACGGCGCCGCTCGAGCGGCAGCTCGGGCAGATTCCCGCGCTCGCCACCATGACCTCGTCGTCGTCCTACGGCATCAGCCAGATCACGCTGCAGTTCGTGCTCAACCGCGACATCGACGCTGCGGCGCAGGACGTGCAGTCGGCAATCAACGCTGCCGGCTCCACCTTGCCGCGCAATCTGCCCTACCCGCCGACCTATTCGAAGGTGAACCCGGCCGATGCGCCGATCATCACCCTGGCGCTGACCTCCAAGACCATTGCGCTGCGCAACCTGAGCGATCTGGCCGACACCCTCATGACGCAGCGGTTGAGT
>DASTOW010000269.1:0-2051 GCA_035762425.1 Hyphomicrobiaceae bacterium
AGACCTCGGCATTCCCGGAATGGGGCTGGCCTCGCCCGTCTCGCGGTTGACCTACGACGGTTCCGAACTGAATGGCGCGGAAGCCTTCTGCCGCATCGACACCTCGTTCGGGCTGATGCTGAAGGGTCTGGTGGGCGGCGCCTCCGGCGGCGGCCACATGAACGACGAGGACTGGGGCCTGCCGTTCGCGGTGTTCATCCCCTACTCCAATACGATCTCCTCCGTGGACGACCGCATCAGGTACTGGACTGTCGATGTCGGGTATAACTGGCGGCGCGGCGCGACCTACACGGTGACCCCGTTCGTCGGGTACAGCCAGCTGCGAAAGGACATGAAGGGGCTTGGCTGCACGCAGATCGCCAACCCGTTCTCCGACTGCAACCCACCCATCCCGACGAGCGTGCTCGCCATCACCGAAAACGACACCTGGCGCTCGCTCAGGCTCGGGCTTGCCGTCGATGTCGCGCTCGCGCCTGGCCTGTCGCTGTCCGGCGAGGCCGCCTATCTGCCCTATGTGAGATTCACCGGCACCGACAACCATGTGCTGCGCGCGCTGCTGTCGCCCGAGAGCGGCGATGGAGTGGGCGTGCAGGTCGAGGCGATGCTGTCCTATGCGGTGACGGAAGCTCTGAGCGTCGGCGTCGGCGGCCGCTACTGGTCGATGCGCACGACCAGCGGCGACGTCAATTTCGGCGGCGTCGAGATCGTTCCCATGCGCTACGCCGCCGAGCAGGCACACCTACTGGTGCAGGGCTCCTACAAGTTCAACGAGACCCGGAAGTAGCGGCGCGGTCCCAAGGCCAGTGGACAACGGCCGTGAGGAAAGCCGGCATGCGACTGCGCCCATTCAAGCGTGTTGGCTCTCTGCCACCGCCAAACGGCGCCGGCATCTCAGTCCGTCGCGAGGCCGTCGCCCTGAAATCCATGCTTGCTTGCGCAGGATGCGCCTTGCGGCGTTTTTCTCGGGCAGCCTAGGAGCAAGGAGCGTGCGCACGCTCAAATCACAGCGCCATGATCCCTAGGCCTGCAGCCATTGCCGTTGCCATTCCTCTTCCTGCATAGGCAGGGAACGTAAAGTCCGCGCCAACAACACGCCCATTGTCTCGAGCAAATAGCCAACCCAGGGCGCTTGGCAGGCCGTACGGTCGCAGAGCGCAAGCGTTTGTTCGGTTCGGCGGGGATCAATGCGGGCGCCATTGCCAGCAACCACTGAACCTGGCGGCACGACGAGCCTGAAATCTTGTATCATGCATCACAGTGGAGTGCGCGGGACGTGCAGGGGGAATGCATGGACGAGGTGAACTACGTCTCGGGACGCCATCGCGTATACGGGATCGTCGGGCATCCAATCGAGCAGGTGCGGTCGCCCGAGACAGTCACCGCCGAATTCGTCAAGGCAGGGCACGAAGGGATACTGGTGCCCTTGCACGTCCTGCCGGATGATTTCGAATGCACCGTCGCTGGCCTTCTGCGCATGCCGAACCTCGGCGGCCTCATCTTCACAGTACCCTACAAGCAACGCGCGGTCGCATTGGCCAACAGCCTGGGCCGCAACGCGCAGGTGGTCGGCGCCATTAATGTCATTGCCAGGGACGGCACCGGGGGGTGGAAAGGCGAGATGTTCGACGGTGTTGGCTGCGTCGAAGGGTTCAGGCGGCGAGGTATTGCCTTTAAGGGCAAGCGCGTCACCCTGATCGGCCTCGGCGGCGCAGGCAGCGCGCTCGCCGTCGCCATCGCCCATGAGGCGCCCGCGGCCCTGCGCCTCAGCGACATCGATGCAGCAAAGGCCGAACGAGTGGCGCTGCGCCTGCGCCATATCAACCCGCACATCGACATCGACGTGGGCGCGCCCAGCCTCGAGGACCGCGATATCCTGCTCAATGCAACGCCGGTTGGCATGCTCGGCGATCCGCGGCTGCCGATCGCCGCCGACCGGCTTCCGCAAGCGCTCACGGTGTTCGACGCGATCGTCAAGCCGGACACGACACCCCTCCTCAAGCTGGCGGAGGCCTCGGGTTGCACCATCGTGCGCGGGCGGGAAATGATGGCCG
>DASTOW010000270.1:0-2797 GCA_035762425.1 Hyphomicrobiaceae bacterium
AGCCCTTCGGCGCCAGCAGGCCATACCAGGCGGAAGCGGTGTAGCCCGGAACACCGGCTTCGGCCGTGGTCGGCACGTCGGGCAGGGCGGCGGCCCGCGCCGGGCCGGTGACGGCGAGCGCCGTCACTCTGCCGCCCGCGATCAGGCCGGTGACCGAGGGAATGGTCGTCACCATGAAGTCGACATGGCCGCCGACTACGTCGTTGAGGGCTGGCGCTGCGCCCCGGTAGGCGACGTGGCGCGCCTTGATGCCGGCCGCTCGTTCCAGCAGCAGGGTGGCGAGGTGACTGGCCGAGGCATTGGATGCCGATGCGTAGGTGAGCGCGTCTGGTTGCCGTTTGGCCTGAGCGATCAGCTCAGGCAGCGTCGTCAATTTCAGGCTCGGTCCCACCACCACCACCAGGGCAGCACCGGCGATCAGGATGATCGGCTCCAGCGTCTGCTCCGGATCGGACTTCATGTTCTTGTAGAGATGCGGATTGACCACCATCGGCCCCTGGTTGCCGATCAGCAGCGTGTAGCCGTCGGGCCTGGCGGCGGCGACGGCATCGGTGGCGATGTTGCCGGCGGCACCCGGCCGGTTCTCGACCACGATCACACCGCCCAGCGCCTCCTCCAGCGCCTTGGCGAACACACGCGCAATCGCGTCGGTGCCGCCGCCGGCGGCGTAGGGTAGGACAAGTGCGATCGGCCGGCTCGGATAGCGATCCTCTGCGGGCGCCCGCGTTGCCAATGCGGTTGTGCCCGCTCCAAGCAAAAATGCACGGCGATCCACGCGCATGGGGCCTCCTCGGTGATGGTTCAGCTCTAGCGGCTGCTTGTCGAGCAAAGGATTGCACATACGCGATTGATCTTCGAGGCCCCACGCAGACAATGCCGGGCGGGCGTGCCCCCACCTGGCCGACGCAAGTGTGATGCTCGATAAGTTCGCCGGAGTTTGGAGCATGGGTCGGAGGATTTCTCGATCTGAATCACACTTGCAAGTCCATGCATATGGTGTCCCTGATGATGCCAAAGTTCGCCCAGGGAGCTGGCGGCAAGGTAGGGCGGACTTTGGCATTGGGACACTAGAGAGAGACGCATGGACCTGCAGATCAAGGGCAAGACGGCGCTGGTGACGGGCGCCAGCATGGGCATCGGGCGCGGCGTGGCACTGGCGCTCGGCCGCGAGGGCGTTCGCATGGCGCTGATGGCGCGTCGCGCAAACCTGCTCGAGGAGGTTGCAGCCGAGATCGTGGCCGCCGGTGGCATCAAGCCGGCACTGATCGTCGAAGACTTCTTGCAGGATGGTGCGCCGGCGCGCATCGCCAAGGCGGCGACGGATCAGCTCGGCTCCATCGGCATCCTGGTCAACAATGCGGGTGGCAGCCGTCCCTTCAAGCGCGACGCCAGCGAGGACCAGTGGCAGGAGGCCATCACGCTCAACTTCACGCGCCAGCGTCAGCTCACGCATCAGCTGCTCGATGGCATGATCGACAGCCGCTATGGCCGCATCATCAACATCACCGGCAAGTCGGAGCCCGACGGCATCAATGGCGCCTTCTGCGCCAAAGCCGCCATTCACTCCTGGGCCAAGGGGCTGTCGCGCGAGGTCGGCAAGCACGGCATCACGGTCAATTCGATCCCGCCCGGCCGCATCATGTCCGAGCAGATCCGCCGCAACTACACCCCCGAATACCGGCAGTGGCAGGCCGACAACGAAATCCCGGTCGGTCGCTACGGCGAGCCCGAGGATGTTGCCAATCTCGTGTGTTTCCTGGCCTCGCCACTGGCCGGCTACATCTCGGGTGCCGTCATCCCCGTCGATGGCGGACTGCGCCGCTATCAGTTCTGAGGGGTATGCTGCTTGAAGGGCGGTGTGCCGCCGCTTTTTGGTTGCGGTGACACACGGCTGCGATGGCAGCTATGCGACGGCTGCCTCGGCCTCCTGGCTGGTTGCCGAGGCGAGCCAGCGGCGCGCTGCGGCGATGTCGGCCTGCGACAGCTCGTGACCGGCCGGCAGCTCGCGGTGCTGCACCGATGCTCCGGCGCCATCCAGCGCGGCGGCCAGGCCAGCTGTGCTTGCGATGGTGGCGATGGGATCCATGACGCCCGACAGCAGCAGCACCGGCTTGCCCTGCAGGCTTGCCGCTGGAGCGGCCCGCAGCGGCATCATGGGCCGCAGTAGGATGGCACCGGCCATCGCCTCCGGCCGCAGCAGCAGCACCGCAGCGGCAACGTTGGCGCCGTTCGAGTAGCCGACCGCGATCGGCGCCGGCAGGCCGTAACGGCCACGCGCCTCGGCGATAAAATCCGCCAGCTCGTTGGCGCGCCGTACGACGTCCACTTCGTCGAACACGCCTTCGGCGAGACGGCGGAAAAAGCGCGGCATGCCGTTCTCCAGCACCTTGCCGCGCGGCGACAGGAGTGTGGCGCCGGGCGCGATCATGCGCCCGAGCGGCAGCAGATCGCTCTCGTTGCCGCCCGTCCCATGCAGCAGGAGAAGCGTCGGCGCGCGAGCGCGCGCCGACGGCTCGTAGCGGTGGGCGAAGGATAGAGACTGTTGCATCAGGCAGCCCTTTCCAATTGAGGCAGCACCGCTTCGATCTGGCTGCGGCGCGGCTCCAGGAAGGCCGGCAGCTTCAGCTGCTGGCCAAGCGACTCCACCGGCTCGTCGACCGCGAAACCCGGCGCGTCGGTGGCGATCTCGAAGATGATGCCGCCCGGCTCGCGGAAGTAGATCGAGCGGAAATACTGCCGGTCGAGCTGCTGCGTGACGTGCAGGCCGTGCGTCTCGCTGAGCTTGCGCGCCATCTCG
>DASTOW010000271.1:0-30014 GCA_035762425.1 Hyphomicrobiaceae bacterium
CTCGGTGAGTTGCTTGCCAGCGGCAAGGGTCGCCGAACCAGCGACGATCAGCGCATCCTGGTGTTCAACCTCGGGATTGCGCTCGAGGATCTGGCGACCGGGGTTGAGATCCTCAAACGGGCGCGCCGGACGGGCATCGGCACGCACCTGCGGCCGTGAGCGTGCGGCTCAGTCGCATTGTCCAGACGCCGCACGGGCGAGCCGCTCTTTCACGACCGGAAACGCATTGAAAATGTGCGGAGGATCGAGCGCATCGGTTGCGAACAGGTGATCGCGACGCAGCTCGGACAGCCTGGTCACGCCGAGCAGGCCCATGGCGATGATGATCTCCTCCTCCAGGATTTCCAGCATTTGCACGAGGCCTGCTTCACCGCCCGCGGCCAGTGCCCAGCACTGCAGTCTGCCAAGGCACACGGCACGAGCGCCGAGCGCGATCGCCTTCAGCACATCGGTGCCGCGATAGATGCCGCCGTCCATGATGACTTCGGCCTTGCCGCCGACCGCCTCGACGATCTCGGGCAGCACCTCGATGGAGCCGCGCGCGCAATCGAGCTGGCGCCCGCCATGATTGGAGATGTAGACGGCGCTCGCCCCGTGCTCGACGGCAAGCTTTGCGTCCTCCGCCGTTGCGATGCCTTTCAGGATCACCGGCAGCGACGAGCGAGTGCGAATGCGCTCGATGGTCTGCCAGGTCAGCTTGGCCGTGACCATGCGCGCCTCGGCGGCTGCAACGGCTTCGCCGCTGCCGCCGGCGCGCACAATCTTCTGGGTGCTGGCGTAGGTTCCCGACTTGCTGCCGCGCGAGCGGAACTTGTTGATGAGATCGCGCTCGCGCCGAGAATAGTAGGGGGCTTCGGTGACGACCGTGATGGCAACGCAGCCGGCTGCTTTGGCCTGATCGATGGCCTGGTCGAGCCAGTCCTGATCGCCGCGCACGTAGAGGCCGAGGATCAGCGGATGGTCGACCTTGGCGCGCACCACATCGAGCGGGGGATCGGCAAAGGTGCTGTAGATGAGCAGCGAGCCGAACGTCTTGCAGGCACTGGCCACGCTCACGGCAGCTGCCGGATCGATCAGCGCCAGCGAACCCACCGGCGCCATCATCACGGGTAGGGCGAGCCTGTGTCCGAGAAACGTGGTCGATGTGTCGATGCGCGATACGTCGCGCAGCACGCGCTGGCGAAATGCGAGACGATCGAGGCCATGCCGGTTGCGACGCAGCGTTGTCTCCGACTCGGTGCCGCCATTGATGAAATCCCACACGCCGCTGTCGAGCTTGTCGTGCGCGATCAGCAGCATCTCCTGCAGCGTGGTGAATTCGGGCATGGCAGTCCGTCCTCTTGCAGCGATCGACACTATGCGAAGGGCCCAAGGCCCCTTGTGTGGCGAACAAGCGCAGCATAGCGGGAAACTCGGCGTTGCGATCGCCGGCACCGCTCGCCACACTGGCGGCCACACACAGCCAAGGACGGAGCCTGCCATGTACGCGCGCGTGATGACTTCAAGCCCCAAGCCCGGTTCCGCCGAGACGGCGATCGCCGAATGGCCGCAGCACATCGGCGCGTTCAAGGGCAAGGGCCTGGTGGCGGGCTATCTGTTCTTTGACAAGACGGCAAATCAGTTTCTGTCGATCACCATCTGGGAAAGCGAAGAGGCACAGAAGCGCAATGCCACCAGCCCGGAGCAGATCCACGGCCGCGCGGAATTCATGAAGCACCTGACGGGCGCGCCCGTTCCCAGCACCTACGCGGTCGCCGCCGTCGTCACGTAAGCCACCGCGGTCGCATGGCCTTGCCAAGCGGTTGAGCTCACAGCCGTGCGGTTGGGGTACGCCGCCGTACGCACGCTGAGCGCATTGGCGTGAAGCCGCCGAGGCGCACCCCCAATTCGCCTCGGCTGACCGGCCCCGCGCCGGCTGCGCTGACAACGCACGGCATCTGGAAGGCGTTTCGTCACCTCATTGCAATGCAGATCATCCATATCATGCTTGGACGTCCGCACTTTCGCCACGCCTGTACGTTTGCGCACGCTTGACGCGCTGCGTCGGCATCCCTCCCTAAGCCCAGTGCTGGAGGGCGTGTCGCGTCCGCAATCATCGGGCGGGAGAGCCGATCTGCCGGCGCCAGTTGCGAAACCTGTGCGCCAATGTGAAAGCGCACGCGGCCCACGCATGACCGGCGCTCACTTTGACGCCCATGCCCCAAGATGCGCTGACGCTGCAGGATTTTCCGCGCCGCACGTACCCCTCGCACCACATAAATGCTCGCAAGCGCCATAAGTGCAGATGAGCATCAAATGTCTGATAGTGCTGCAGCAATTTCACAAGTCGCCCGCGTCAGCCACGGCGGCGCGATACTCCGCAGGCCGCCATTGTAGTCTTACACATGACAATGGCTGTTGTTACTTTTGAGTCGAGTCGGCTGCGGGGGTCGATTGAAACCTTAGAGGGGAGCACTGGACATGGAAATCGCCCGCAAAGGCGTGATCGCGTTGACTGTGCTTGTCGGCACCATCGTTGCGTCGATGCCGGCCATCGCTGACGGCGGCCCGGACCGATCCCACTACCCTTCAATCTGGCACGGGCTCTACGCTGGCGTGCACGTGGGCGTTGGCGATGGCGACGGCATCCTGGGTGGCGGTCAGGTTGGCCATAACTGGCAGTCGGGCCGCGTTGTCTATGGCGTCGAGGCCGATTTTGCATTGTCCAGCATCAAGGAAGAGGCCTGCATCGGGATCGCCTGCGCCAGTGCCTCGCTTGATTGGCTGGCCACCGTGCGCGGTCGTATCGGCTATCTCATTGACCCTCGCGTCCTGGTCTATGCAACTGCCGGCGTTGGTATTGCGAGCTGGTCTGCGGAAGGTAGCCTTGCTGGTTGCCCAGCGTGCTCAATCCGGCTCGACGGCACCGAGTCCGGTCTAGTCTTCGGGCTGGGTGTTGAGGGCAAAATCAACGAGACAATGACGGGCCGCATCGAGTTTCTCAGCGGCGACGATCTTGAGGCCGATGTCGTTCGGGCAGCCTTGAACTTCAAGCTCGGAGGCCACTGACGGCCTACGCGATCCAGCCGATCCACTGGGCTGGATCGCGACCTACCCTGCCACCCTTGCAACGTGTCGAACGGCAATGAGGGACAGGGCTATACAAAGCGTGGAGCGCCGGCTGCACTATTTCCGTTAGGCGATCGCGACCGGACGCGAGAATCGGATTGGGCGGTGCATCGGCCGTCATCCGAAGGGCTAGGCCAAACCATGGATCACGTGGTGGCATCAATCGCGTGTCTCGACGGCGGCCCTTTGCGCTTGCGAGCTCATAAATGATCGGTCCGCACGTCGCGGCCCACGTCCTGAATGCCCACAAGATCGGAAAGTTTCTATCTTCGCTGCGCCAATGGTAGCGCATAGCGCTGCGCAAGCAATTCATAGAGCCACTCGCGTTCAATCTCGGTGGCCGATTGCGCTATGTCGAGACGCAACGCGTCAGCATCTACCGTAAGGCGATTGCCATCATTGGTTTCTCTCAGACGCAACGACTGAAGTTTCTGGCGATCAAGCTCCGTACGCGTCCTTTTTGGAAACATGGATTTCCATGCGTCCTTGGCCGATGCGTAGCCGAAATACATGTGCAACGGGGGAACACCTGAATCATATGTCACGCCGTTCGGCGTCAACTTCAGCGATTCCGGCACGGAGGGGCGAAACGCCCGATAGGCCCAATACGCCGCCATGGCACCTCCAAGGGTCCAGGCCAGGAGCCAGAAGGCAAGGAAGGCTTGGGTCCCGCCAGGCGCTTTGCCAGACCACAGCGTCCACACCACACTACCCAATCCCATGACCCAGCCACCAAGCCAAGCGAGCAAGAACAGGCCCACGAAGTAGCGCATCAGGCCGCCGCTTGCGTGCGGAACTACGATGAGGGGATTGGCGCCATCTGTCGTTACCGAAATACTGGAGCCGCTTGGCGGTTTGGGAGTCACGGGCCCCCTCCAATCTCGCACCTGTCGACGGGCGGTCTGCCTCACACGCGAAGCCGATGCTGCCCGGGTGTGGTTGGTGGTCTCTAGGTAGCGCCGCTCTTTGCCAACTCTAGGGCGCGCCTCATCGCGGCAGCAAAACTTTGCTGGAGTTGAGTCCGCAGGGGATCAGACCTCACCATCGGCGCATGCACCACAACGCCTCCGATCTACTCTCAAAACCGGACGTGATCGGCCTTGGTGCGGAACGGAGCATTCGTGCCACAAGCAGACTGCGGGTTTCCCTGATGCTCTTGCATTGTTCGATCCAGCATTGCGCCATAATACTCATCACCCTGGGCACGGGGCGGAGACTTCCTCATGCGGTGGCTGGCACTGCTGTTTCAAGTCATCATGCCAGGTCCCATCGGCTTCTACCTTGCCTACGCGATGGCGTTGGGTATGCCCGCAACCGCCGCGCGAAACGAAATCCCCCTTATCATCATCCTTGGTGGCGCAGTGATCGGCGTCCTCACTTGGATTTGTGGACTGATCACCGACCGAGTGTCGCTCACCGGCCTTGTTTTGACCATTGCCCTGTCGATGTTGGGGCTGTTGGTGTCCTACCTGCTTATTGAAGCGGTGCTGTTGGCCCCGCTTTGGGCACCCCGGTCTTGGACGACCCGAGAGCAGCCAGCAGTGCCCTTGATACTGATCTACGCCGCGTTGGCGGCGCCGCTTGCGGGCGCAATGGCTGGCTACTATTTGCCGTGGCGCAGACCGCGCGCACAAGAGCAGTGATTTGGGACGTTATGCGTCTGCCTCGTGGGGTGTGATGGTCGATGTCGCGGCTGTCGTGAAGGAGTTTTCCGGGGTCAGGCCCGTGGCCGGGCTGGACGACTGCTGGACTTGGTCGGCTGGGAGGTTCTACTTCACCATTGCACTGACCGCCGACGACGGGCATGCGATGCAGCTGAACTGCCGCGAGGTCTTGGACCTGAACCTGGTAGTCGCCGTCCTAGCCTTCGCCCGCCGCCGCACAGAAGCTGTCCTGGCCGGCGCGCCGTTCGCCGTCATGGAGGGATTCACGTCAACGTCGGCAACCCCGTTCGACTGCGTCGCCGCGGCCATCCCGGCTATCGCACGCTACCACGAGTTCGACCATCCCGACCTCAACGACGTCACTTACGCGGTGTTCCCGGCCTACCGCTGCGAGTTTTCCGGCCGGGAGACACAGGAGGAGGCGACCTACACCTTCGACCGAGTGCTCGACGCGGCGAACCCCCACCGGCCACCGTCGCCATGGGTCCGAATGCGGTTTGACAACCCGAAAACCGGGACTGGCAGTGTCGGCCCAGACCTGGGTATCGCCTCGGCGGACTTGCTCATGCAGGAGATGCGAAATCTCGAACATGCCGACAACGCATTCGTCGAGTTCGAGAACTTCCGGCATGAACGGCGCCGAGTGTCCTGGTGCGGCGAACTGCAGCTCTTGGACGAGGACAAGATCCGAATCTTCGAATTGCCGGACTTGCTCGCTTGGACCCACCGCTTCATCCACGAGGGGAGCGACAGTGCGGCTGAAGATCGACGGTAACCCAACAGGGAATGACCCAGGGCCGGCGCGTCCGCGATACGCTACGAAGCCCAAAATACGCACTTGGCGTGGTGGAGGGGGGCGGGCCGGTACGCCTCACCGTTGCAACGGGCGCGCAGCCTGGCGCATCGTTGCCGCCCGGCAGATTAGTTTGAGAGACAGAGCAGCATGCGCTGCTCCAGATGGAGGACCGCAAGCGGGACCCTACATCATGCCGGCGGCCGCGGCCTTTGCGCCGCCTTTGGCCCACTCCTCTTCCTGCTGAACCGCGAAGATCGACGTGTAGCCTCCCGACCAGTCAGGCGGGAGCAGGCAGGGGCGCGGATCGTGATAGGCCCAACGCGCCGGTTTGCCGCGCACGATTGCACCGTAGTACTGCGACTGCAGCGGATTGTAGGTGTAGGGCATCGCGTTGGCCGCTGAGTACACGTTGAGCAACAATGGCCGGGGGATTTCCGACCAGTTCGCCTTCGAATAGTGCAGCGTGCGGCAGTTGTGGATTGTTACCGAGCCGGCCGGTCCCTCGAGATAGTCGACCTTGCTCATGTCAATGGCGGTCGCCTCTTCAGGCTTAAGGCAGCCGACCCACTGCCCCTTGTCGTTGTACTGATCAACAACAGGACCCAAGTGGCTCCCGCGCAAGACGCCGAGCGGACCCTGCTCCGCAGTGCAGTCGAAGACATAGGTGCCAGCAGTACAGGGGCTGTACTTGGTGTGCGGCCAGAATGAAATGTCCTGGTGCCACTTTACCTCGTCGCCGCCTTTGGACCATTTGAAGTTGAGCTTCGACTGGTGGAACTTCACATCCGGGCCGACAAGGTCGGCGATTGCGTCTGGAAGCGGCGAGTTGGGCGCCGAGGCGTACTCCCAATACACCGGGTGGTGATCGTTCATGCTGGATAGCCGACGCAGGCGAGGATTCTCAAACGTGTGTCCCTTGTCTAGGTCCCACGTCCCATCCGATTGCGTGATGCTGCGGCTCTTGTCGACCATGGCATCGGTGGCCGCGCGCAGACGCTCGATCCAGGCATCGGGCAGAAGCTTTTCTAGGAGGATGTAGCCGTTCTCGAAGTAGAACTCGCGCTGCTTCTGCGTCAGAACCTTGGGCTTGATGGACAGAACCTGCTCGGGTGTCATGTTCCTCTCCTATTCAGGCGTTTGCTTCTCGTTGTTTGCGCCCCGCAGCCTGGGCCAGCAGGCTCTGCAGCTTATCAAGCTCTTCCGGCTGCATTGCGTAGGAATGGTCCGCATCCGGAAACTGGCCGGACCGAACTTCACTTGCGTAGGCTTGCAAGGCTTCGACCGCGACTTGCGAAAGTTCAGCGTATCGCTTGGTGAATTTCGGCTTGAACCGATCGAACACGCCCAGCAGGTCGTAACCGAGTAGCAACTGCCCGCAACTTGCGGGACCGGCTCCGATGGCGAACGTGAAGATATCGACCGCATCGTCGATGGCCTTGGCGACCGGAGCCGGTACCGCCTCGATCTCGAAGCCGCAAGCACCCGCCTCCTGGATGGCTTTGCCGTCCTCGATGATGCGCAGCGCTTCGTCCGCCGTCTTGCCCTGCAGCTTGAAGCCGCCGTACAGATGCATGAAGTGCGGACACATGCCGACGTGGCTCATGACTGGCACGCCCGCATCGGCAATGGCTTTGATGATGGCGGCTTTCTCCTTGCCGCCCTGCATCTTGACGACGTCCGCCCCACCTTCCTTCATGATGCGCAAGGCATTCAGCACGCCGATCTCTTGCGTCGCGTAGCTGCCGTACGGCATGGCGACCAGCACCATGCAGTTGGGGGCGCCGCGACGAACGGCTTGTGCGTGCTGAATCATCATGTCGACAGTGACGGGCAACGTGTTCGGGTGTCCGTAGTTGGTCATGCCGAGCGAATCGCCCACCGCGGCGATGTCGATGCCGGCCCGCTCGGCCCAGACGGCCGAGGGATAGTCCGGTATCGACACCATCACGACCTTGTCCTTGGCCTTCTTGCGGGCCTTCAGGTCCGGCACTGTCAGACGCTTGCGTTCTTCGGCCATGCGGTTCCCCGGCGTGCGACGCGCTGCCGCCGGCTCTCAATACCGGCGCTTGCGCGAGGTCAGTGGATTAGGCCCTGAAGGCCTGCTTGTCGGTTCCGGAGTAGAGGGCTTTCACCTGCCGGCTTACCGCATCCTCGTGCGCGGCCAGGGCGGCCGCGTCGAGATCGCGCTTGGGCCGCGCCTCCAGGTCAAAATTTCCGTGCTTGTCGACACCGCGCACAAGCGTCGCCGAGTCGCGTACCTTCATCTGCTTGAGATCGGTCGGGATGTAGCGGATGGCTAGGCCGATGCGGCGATCGTTGGATCGGTTGGGCTCCGAGCCATGCACAAGCTTGACGTGATGCAGCGACATCTCGCCGGGGTTGAGGATGCAGTCCACGGTCTTCTCGCCGTCGACCTTGACGGCGATCTCTTGTCCGCGCGACAGCAGGTTGTCCTTGTGGAAGGTGTCGACATGCTGGATGTGGTCCTGCGTCTGCGAGCCCGGCACAAACTTCATGCACCCGCTTTGTAGGTTGGCGGGCGACAGGGCCACCCACGCCGTCATCACGTCGTCCTTGCTGAGACCCCAGTAGAACGCATCCTGGTGCCAGGACACGAAGCCTGGACTGTTGGCCTCCTTGATGAAGAAGTTTGTCGTCCAGCACAGGAGGTTGGGACCGAGCACGTCCTCGGCGGCATCGACGATCTTGGGATGATGCACCAACTCGTCGACCCAGGTGAACAGCAGATGCGCCTTGTGCCGCCAATTGCCCTGCAACGGGGCACCCGTCTTGGCTTCGTGCTGCTCCAGGCAACCGCGGTAATGGGCAACCTCGGTCGGTGTCAGCACCGGCACTGGGAAGTGGTAGCCGTCACGGCGGTAGTTGTTGAGAGCGGCATCCGACAAAGCCTTCGGCATTGGTTCCTCCCTGCGTGTCTCATTGTTTGGTATGTTAGTGATATGTCAGCGCGTAGACAAGTGGCACGCTAAGCTGATGTGGACGAGACAGGGTTCGCAACGGGCACTCATGAAACGACAGGCTTCACCTCTGGCGGCAAGACCGGCCAAGCGCGCGCGCGGCCGAACAGCGACCAAGACCGCGCCTCCCGTGCCGGTTCGCGCTGGTCGAACCGCAGGCGATGCGCGTTCCGGTCTGTCCGACGAGGCGCGTGCGCGCCTGGAGGAGATGATCGTGTCGCTGGAGTTGGCGCCCGGCAGCATCTGGTCAGAGGCCGAGCTCAGCGCCAAGCTCGGCATCGGTCGAACGCCGGTGCGAGAGGCCCTTCAGCGCCTGGAAAACGACCATCTCGTTAGGATATTGCCGCGCCATGGCGCCCAGATCACGGAAATCAACGTGGTCGAGCAAATGCTTCTGTTGGAACTGCGCAGGGCGCTGGACCGCTTGATTGCGGTCGATGCCGCGCGCCACTGTACGCCGCAGGAGCGTTCCCAGCTGCTTAAGATGGCGGAGCGCCTGGAAGCCTTCGACAGCGACGACCTGCTCGCTTACCTGCACCAGCACTACGAGTTGAAGAACTTTCTCGCGGAGTGTGCGCGCAATCCGTTCGTGGCCCGTGCGGTTATGCCTTGTTACGCGATGTCGCGACGCTTCTACTATCTGCACTATCGGGAAGTGCAGGACATCGCCGTCGCCACCAAACACCACGTCGCGGTCATCCGCGCCGTCGTCATGGGCAACGAAAAGGCGGCCGCCGCGGCGTCCGACCGGCTGATGGATTACGTCGAACAGTTGACGCGCGCGACCGTCACCAGCCGCTTCTAAGTGCACTGCAATCACACGATGCTGCACCGCCAATCTTGCGGGAGCAGACAATCTCCCGTTGACACGCGCCGTTTCGTCGCATCAATATCTCACTAATATATCAAAAATCACATCACACCCGCGCCGTGGCGCGGGTGCTCCTGGGGAGGAGAACGCATGACCATCACCACCAACCGGCGGGGATTTCTCAAGGCGTCTGCGGCCGGCGCTTCGGCTGCTGCAACGACGGTCGCGATGCCGGCCGTGGTGCGCGCGCAGCAGGTCACCCAGTGGCGATGCCAGTCGATGTGGAGCGCCGCGGAGCTGACCTACAAGGCGTTCCAGGATTTTTGCGATCGCATAAAGGCCAACACCAACGGCAGGCTGGTGATCGAACCGTTTGCGGCCGGTGCCGTCACGGGCGTGTTCGAGACGCTCGATGCGGTGGGCGCCGGCGTGCTGCAGGCGCATTCGTCCTGGTCCGGGTATTTCTCGGGCAAGGATGCGGGCCTCGCCGTGATCAGCGATTTCGTGTTCGGATACCAGCATCCGCACCAGGCCGAGGCGTGGTTCCAGCACCGTGGCGGCATGCAAATGCTGCGCGACGCCTACGCCAAGTACAACGTCTATCCCGTCGGCGTGAGCTGGTGGGGCGTCGAGTCTATCGTCTCCAAGAAGCCGATCATGACGATGGATGACTTCAAGGGGGTCAAGTTCCGCTCTCCGCAGGGCATGACGGCGGAAATCCTGACGAAGCTCGGTGCCTCCATCGTCGTGTTGCCTGGTGGTGAGGTGTTCTCGGCGCTGGACAAGGGCGTTGTCGACGCCGCGGACTGGGCCACGATATCGATGAACGACCGGATGGGCTTTCATCCGATCGCCAAGTATCCGACCAAGGTCTTCCACTCGATGCCGGTGCAGGAATTCTCAGTCAATGTGGCGGCCTGGAAGGCGCTGCCTGACGACATCAAGGCCATCGTGCAATCGGCCACCAGGGAATGGACGTGGGATCAGGTGCAACGCGTGGCGGTCGATGATGTGCGGGTCCTGAAAGAGCTGTCGGCAAAAGGCGTCAAGCATGTCGTTTGGGATGACACGCAGATGGTCAAGATGCGCGAGCTGGCCCACAAGACCTGGGAAGACTGGGCGAAGAAGTCGCCGCTCGCCAAGCAGGCCTACGACTCTCAACTTGCCTGGCTCAAGGACCTGGGCGTCGTAGCATGAGTGAAGGCGGGATGCGCCGGCAGGCTGCCGGTGAGGGGCCGCCGTCGGCGCTCGCCCGGTTCTGTTCCCTTGTCGATCGCTTGAATGCCTGGGTCGGGCGCTTCTGGGGCGCTTCTATTATCGTCGTCACGATTGCGATCCTCTACGAGGTGCTGGCGCGCGGCTTCTTCGGCCAAGCCACACTCTGGGCCAACGAGACGACCGTTTATCTCTCGGCGGTGACCTACCTGCTCGGCGGCGGCTACGCCTTGATGAAGCGCGGGCATGTGCGCATCGATCTGATCTATGGCGCATTTGGACCGTCGACAAAGAAGGTCGCCGACGTGATCAGCTTCATCTGCTTTGCCCTTTATGTGATTGCGCTGGTGTGGATCGGGACCGAGATGGCGTGGAGCTCCTTCCAGCAGTCGGAAGGCACAGGCACGCCTTGGAACCCGCCGATCTGGCCGGTGAAGATGGCCATACCCATTGCCGGCCTGCTGCTGCTTCTGCAGGGCATCGCCAACCTGCTGCGTGAGCTCGGGATCGTGGCCGAGGACGAGCCGGCGCCATGAACATCGAGCTCCTGAGCATCCTGTTCGTCGTCGTGTTCATCGCGATCCTGCTCGCGGGCGTGCCGCTGGCGTTCGCCACCGGCGTCGTTGCCGTGGTGTTCGCCTACGCGCTGTTCGGCCTACCGGGACTGACACTGGTCGTCAGCCGCGTCTTCACGCTGATGGGCAACTACGTGCTCGTCTCCGTACCCCTATTCATTTTTATGGCGTGTATTCTCGAGCGAGCCGGGGTCGCTGACGCGATCTTCAACGCCGTGCACGTCTGGTTCGGAGGCGTGCCGGGCGGACTGGCCGTTGCCGTCATCTTCTCGTGCGCGCTGATGGCGACCATGGTCGGTGTGATCGGTGCCGAGATCGTGACGATGGGCGTCATCGCGCTGCCGGCGATGCTCAGCCGCGGCTATGACAAGCGAATAGCGCTCGGCAGCATCTGCGCCGGCGGTGGACTTGCCACGCTTATTCCGCCGAGCGTCGTGTTCATCCTGTACGGCCTCACCGCAGGCGTTTCGATCGGGCAGCTGTACATGGCAGGCGTGATGCCAGGGTTGCTGCTGGCCGGCTCATACTGCGCCTACATCATCGTCCGCTGCTGGATATCGCCGGAGCTGGCGCCGCCAGCGCCAACCGAGGAGAGAAATCGGCCGCTGCGCGAGAAGCTGGCGATGCTGGGGGACCTGATCATCCCGGGCCTCGTCGCCTTGATGGTGCTGGGATCGCTCTATCTCGGCATCGCCACGCCGACCGAGGCGGCGGGCGTGGGCGTCGTAGGTGCGCTGCTGGCAATGCTCGTCAACGGCCGCATGTCGTGGTCGAGCTTGCGGCATGCCATCGACGAGACAACCAAAGTCACGGTCATGCTGTACTGGCTGTTCTTCGGCTCATCGGCGCTGATCGGCGTGTACACGCTGGCTGGCGGCACCAAGCTCATTCAGGACACCATGACTTCGCTGCCGCTGGAGCCAATCTACATCATCATCATGTTCCAGATCATCTGGATCATCCTGGGCTGCTTCATCGACTGGATCGGCATCCTATTTCTGACAGCTCCCATCTTCGTGCCCATCGCCCAGAAGCTCGGCTTCGACCTGGTGTGGCTCGGCACCCTGTTCTGCCTCAACATGCAGATTTCCTACATCTCGCCGCCATTCGGCCCGGCCGCCTTCTATCTCAAGGGCGTTACGCCGCCCGGCATAACCCTCAGCCACATCTTCGGATCGATCTGGCCCTATCTCATCATCCAGATCGCTGTGTTGGCCATGGTCATGGCCTTCCCGCAGATCGCCCTTTGGCTGCCCAGCACGATGGCCAACTGACCGATCATGAGGCGCAGGCTGGACGCGGTGGTGGACGTCATGCGGGTGCCGGTTGACGGCGACCCGACGCTGGCGGTCGTGCCGATCCCCGACATGGTGGCGGCGCGCGACATCGCGTGCGAGGTGTTGATCGTCGGCGGCGGCACAGGCGGCGTGGCGGCGGCGCTGGCGGCGGCGCGCCGCGGCCGCCGTGTCCATCTTGTCGAGGAAACCGACTGGCTTGGCGGGCAGCTGACTGCGCAGGGCATCTCGGCCCTCGACGAGCACCAGCATATCGAAACGTGCGGCGGGACGGCGAGCTACTACCGGCTACGCAATGCCTTGCGCGATCACTATCGGCCTTTCGCCGGCGAGGCCGGCCGGCAGCCGCATTTCAATCCTGGCAACTGCTGGGTCACGCGCGTGGCGTTCGAACCGAAGGTTGCTGTCGCGGCCATCGCTTGCATGCTCGAGCCCTACGTGCACACGGGGCTGCTGACAATGCACCTGCGCACCAAGCTCGCGGAGGTGGAGACCAAGGACGATGTGATCGTCTCCGCCACGGCCATCTCCCTGGCAGGCGGGGAGACGCTGCGGTTTCGGCCCGCGACCGTGATCGACGCGACCGAGCTCGGCGATGTGCTGCCGCTGGCTGGCGCGGAGTACGTGGTCGGTGCGGAGACGATGGCGGATACGGGTGAGGCACACGCCCAGCCCAGCGAGCGCAAGCCACACTGCGTGCAGAGTTTTACCTACGTGTTCGGGCTGGAGGGCCGCCCGGTCGGCGAACGGCATGTGATCGAGCGTCCGGCGCGCTACGACTACTTTCGCAAGGCGCAGCCCTACAGCTTGCGAATCGAGGTGCACGGCGGCGAGATCTACGGGGAGGACAGCGGCTGGCTGGCCTATGATCTGTACGACACCAAGCCGGGCACGAAGGGAGGGTTATGGACGTACCGTCGGCTGGTGGATAGCGCGCAGATGCGCTCGGCGTTTCCGCATGACGTGTGCATGATCAACTGGCCCGGCAACGACTATCGCGAAGAGTCAATCATCGATCGGCCGGCGGCCGCCGTCGCGGCGGCCCTGCAGGATGCGAAAAGGGTCAGCCTCGGGTTCCTGTATTGGTTGCAGACGGAAGCGCCGGCCTCCGGCCGGACCGGCGCGCCGGAAATCAAGCTGCGACCCGACATCATGGATACCAGGGACGGGTTGGCCAAATTCCCCTACATCCGCGAGTCGCGGCGCATCAGGGCTCAGCGCATGGTCGCCGAGCAGGATGTCTCGGCCGAGTTCCAGAAGGGGCTAGTGGCTACGCGTTTCGCCGACTCGGTAGGGATCGGCTGGTACCCGATCGACATCCATCGCGCTGGCCCCGAGGACGTAGGTGTGAGCTGCAGGACGCGGCCGTTCCAGATACCGCTGGGGGCCCTTGTTCCGGTTCGCCTACGCAATCTGCTGGCGGCGGCAAAGAACATCGGCACCACGCACATCACCAATGGTTGCTTCCGCCTGCACCCCGTTGAATGGAACATCGGTGAGGCGGCCGGACTATTGGCCTCGTTCGCGTTGGATCAAGGCAGATCGCCACCTGACATTTGCGCAGACGTCGCGCTGATGACAGCATTCCAGACTGCGCTGCACAACGAGGGTGTGCCGCTTGCATGGCCCCGACATTACGCAGCCGGCACGCACTAGAGGAGGTTTCTCAGTCGGACTTGCGCTATTGGCAGATCTTGCTGCAGAAGGCGGCAACACAAGAGCCTTGTGAGCTGCGACGAACGTCTGGAAGCCCTGGTTGCCGTACGCCCCGAAGGGAGCTGCGGCATCGAGGCATTGGCACCGATGCACCGGACATTTGCGCTACGCACTCCGCGGGATGGTGTGGTGAGCGACCTCGCCGCCAGCTTGGCGACGCGGGATAGCTGCTGGGCGAGGGCTGCGAGCGTGAACTTGAGCTGAGCTCCGCGCGGCTCGCGCAGCCGCAGCCGGCCAAGTGTACGGATGCGCTTGAGGTCGGCGAACAACACCGCACCGCGTTTGCGGTCGCGGCAGGATTGTTGGAAGGTCTCAGTCTTGCCCAGCGCCCGAGCTACGTCACGGGCATGCGCATGGCTGCTGCGCGGGACCTTGCGCGCCGGCTCCTTGGGGCAGCATCGCGGCTTGAAGGGGCACACGTCGCAGTCGAGCTTGCTGGCCCTGTACAGCAGCGCGTCAACATGCATGTTCTTGCCGGTCGTCGTGAGCACCTTGCCAGCGGCGGCCTCAGGATGGCCCTTAGGAGGTGACGGGTGGCGGACTTCGGCGACTACGAACGGTACGACGCGCTCGGGCTCGCCGAGCTGGTGCGGCAAGGGGCCGTGAGCGCCGGCGATTTGCTTGAGGCGGCGATCAGGCGCGTGGAGGCACGCAATCCCGCCGTGAACGCCGTGGTGATGCCGCTCTACGATTACGCGCGCAAGGCCATTGCGTACGGACTACCGGAGGGTCCGTTGCGTGGCGTGCCGTTTCTCCTGAAGGACCTGGGCGGCTGGCTTGCCGGCGTCAAGGTCACGCGTGGCTCGCTCTTCTTCGCCGATGCGCCGGCGGCCACGCAGGATAGCGAGCACGTACGGCGCCTCAAGCAAGCTGGCCTCGTGATCTTCGGGCGCACGAATTCGTGCGAGCTCGGCCTCTCCCTCACGTGCGAACCGACACTCTACGGTCCAACCAAGAGCCCCTGGGACACGACGCGCATCTCCGGGGGATCGAGCGGGGGTGCGGCCGCGGCCGTGAGCGCGCGCATGCTGCCCATGGCGCATGCTTCCGATGGGTTCGGCTCAATTCGCGTGCCGGCGTCCTGCTGCGGGATCGTGGGCCTGAAACCGACGCGATCGCGCAACACGCTGGCGCCCTACGCCGGCGAAGGCCTGGGTGGAATTTCCACGGAGCACGCCGTCACCCTGTCCGTGCGCGATTCGGCGGCGCTGCTCGATGCAACGTGCGGTGCTAGCCCTGGTGATCCCTACGTGGCGCCCGGCAGGGAGCGGCCCTTTCTGCAAGAGGTCGGCGCTGATCCGGGCACCCTTAGGATCGGCTTCACGAGCGTTGCGCCCAATGGTGCGCGGGTGGAAGCCGAAAGCTTGCGCGCACTCGCCGAGGCAGCGAAGCTCTGCGCCGACCTTGGCCACCATGTCGAAGAGGTCGATCCACGCATTGACGGCGCGGCCGTCGTTGCGACCTTTCTAACGCTCGCTTCGGCAAACACGGTCGTCAATCTGGCGAGCCATCCAACCAGGGGGCGCTCGCCGCGGCCGGGCGAAGTGGAGACCGTCACCTATGCAACGGGTCTGTTGGGTGAGAAGATCATGGCCGCCGACTACGTTCGCGCCGTCCACACGGCACATCGCCTGGGCCGGCAGATGGCGGCGTTTCACGAGACGTATGATGTCCTCCTGACGCCGGCGCTGGCCACCCTGCCGCCGAAGCTCGGCTGGATCGATATGATGATGGACGACGTCCACGAATACTGGCGTCGCGTCTTCAACTTTTCGCCCTTCACTGTGTTGTTCAATTTGACCGGTCAGCCGGCGATGGTTTTGCCGCTGGCGCACTGCGAGGCTGCGTCGGAGGGGGGCACGACAAGATTTCCGGTTTCGGTTCAGCTCGCCGCCAGGTACGGCGACGAGGCAACGCTGTTCCGGCTGGCCGGACAGCTCGAACAAGCGCAGCCGTGGTTCGACCGCAAGCCAGCGATGGCGGTGTAGGTTGCAAGCGCACGGCCGGCGCCAGCCGTGGCCGCGCGGGTCGCGGCCCGGTGCAGCGACGTTCACGCGGCCGACGTCGGCGCAATCCCGCACCAGCGGGCCACGAACAGCGCAATGGTCTTGGAGATGCGCTTGACCGACGCCAGATCCACCGCCTCATCGATGCCATGGATGTTGCGACTGCGCGGACCGTACACAAGGGTAGGAATCTTGTCGTAAAGCACGGTAACGCGCGCATCGAGGTATGCGGGCGTTGTAAAGCTCTCCAAGGGGGCCGCGAATACGCGGGCGTGCGCATCGGCGAGAACGCGCTCGGCGTCGGTGCCCTCCGCCAGGACATAGCCTTCGCAGAAGAAACCGGTCCACCGCACCACCGGCGGATTATTCGCCAGCGCAGGCGTGGCGGCCGCATGCGCCTTCACGCACGCCTCAACGGCCTGACGCACCTGTTGGGCCGATGTGCCCGGATACATGGCCAGACGGCAGTGCACCGTACACCACGCCGGCACCATGGAATTCCAATCGCCGCCTTCGATGCGGCCAATGTTGAGATTGATCGGATGCTCCAGGTCTTCGAAATAACGATGTCTGCTGCGCTCCGCATTCCAACGCGTTTCTAACTCCCGCAACGCCGCAATCACGCCATAAGCTGCATCGATCGCGTTGAACCCCTCGGCCATCTCTCGGGTATGGGCGGGCCGGCCCGTGAGCCGCACCGAGAACCACACGACGCCGGCGTTGGCGCGCACCAGCTTCTCTTCCTCAGGCTCCGGACAGATCACGGCATCGGCCCGATAGCCGCGCGCCGAGGCTGCGAGCGTGCCGTTGCCAGTGCTTTCTTCTTCCACCACCGATTGAACGTGGACGGTGGCCTGGGCCGCAAAGCCTGCGGCTCGGATGGCATCGAGGGCAAAAATATTGGCCGCCAACCCCGCCTTCATGTCGGCCGAACCACGGCCGAACAACCACCCATCACGGATTATCGGCTCGAACGGCGGCGCCGTCCACATGTCGGCTGGCCCCGTCGGTACCACATCCACATGCGCGTTGAGGATGAGCGAACGCCCACTTTCGCTCCGTGGCCTGAAGCTGCCGACCACGTTCCAGGCATTTTCGTAGCTTACATCGATCGGCGAAAAGCCCGGATGATGCTTGATGTCGTGTTCGGCTATGCGCCATCGATCCATCACCGCGCCACGACTGCGAAGCACTTCGTACACGAAGTCCTGGATGGTATGCTCCTGCCCGCGTAGCGATGGAAACCGTACCAAGTCCTGCGTCAGCCGCACCTGCGCAGCAAACAGGTCATCTACCGCCGCCAGGATTTTTGCTTCGGCCTGGGTGTCCATCTCGATCTCCCGCGTTAAGCCTTTCCAGCCCAGCATCTATTTTGGGCACAGACCTGGTGTGTTGTGCAGCCGTGCCTTGGCTTCACGGTCCGGACCAGGCGCAGCGTGCCGGCATGACTCGATTGCCCGCCTGATCTATAGTGCGAGGTCCAACCGCGCATCTTGCAGGATTTTTCATGGCTGATATCGAGCGCGCCAGCGTCTGCACCCTGGATTGCCCAGATACGTGCAGCCTCACGGTCACGGTCAGCGACGACCGCATCGTCAAAGTGCGCGGGTCGGAGGCGCTGCCTTTCACCGCCGGCGTCATCTGCAACAAGGTCGCTCGTCATACGGTGCCCTTCGTGCACGGACCAGGCCGGCTGACCCGTCCCCTGCGCCGCCTTGGCCCGAAGGGTTCAAGAGAATTTGCCACCATTTCGTGGCAGTCCGCACTCGATCTCATTCATGAGCGCGTCACGGCCGTCATCGGCCGGTGGGGACGTGAAGCGGTGATGCCGCTCAACTACGCCGGCCCACACGGCATGCTGGCGATGGACAGCATGTCGCTGCGCTTTTTCCACAAGCTCGGGGCGTCGCAGCTCTACCGCCGCTCCCTGTGCGGGGCCGTGCGCAGCGAGGCGTGGGCTGGCACCTACGGCGCGGTGCCGGGCATCGGACCCGAAGCGGCGTCCGCGGCCAAGCTGAACATCGTCTGGGGCAACAATGCGACGGTCGCCAACCTGCATCTAGCGCGCAATGTCCGCCACGCCATGCGCAAGGGCGGCCGCCTGGTGGTTGTCGATCCCATCCGAACCAAGCTTGCCGAGCAGGCCGATCTTCACCTCGCCCTCAAGCCTGGCACCGACGTGGTGCTGGCTTTCGCGCTCGCCGCCGAGCTGGAGCGCCTTGGCGCGCATAATGCTCGGTTCATTGCCGACCATGTGCTCGGATACGACGAGTTCATGGCCGCCGCGCGCGTTTGGAGCATCGCCCAGGCGGCGCAGACGACAGGCCTGGCAGGCGAGGACATTCAAACCTTGGCCGGCTGGATGGCTGCAGCCGATCCGCTTGTCATGGCACCCGGCAATGGCCTCGAGCGCGGGCGCAACGGCGGCAGCGGCATTCGAGCCGCGATTGCGCTGCCGGCCTTGATGGGCAAGCTCGATGCTTGCAACGGTGTGGTGCTCGGCGCCGGCACCGCAGTACCGCGAACGCCCGCCAAGCTGACAAGGCCGGACCTTCTGCCTGGTCCAACGCGCACGCTCGACATCATGGACATCGGCCGCCACCTGGACCAGGACGATATAGACCCGCCGCTCAGGGCTCTCTTTATTTACAATCACAACCCGATTGTCGTGCACCCCGACCAGAACCGCATGAAGCGCGGTCTGGCGCGCGAGGACGTGTTCCTGGTTGGCATCGAGGTCGCTATGACCGAGAGCATGGCCATGTGCGATGTCGTGCTACCCGCGGCCACGCACTTTGAGTGCGATGACTTGTACGGCGCCTACGGCCACCATTGGCTTCAGCGCGCTGAGGCCGCCATCTCGCCGGTTGGCGATGCCTTGCCGAACACGGAGGTTTTCCGCAGGCTCGCTGCCCGTTTCGGCTTCCAAGAGCCGGCGTTTACAGCCAGCGACCTCGAATTGATGGACGACGCGGTCGATCCGGCGCACCCAGCCCTCAACGGGCAACGCCCGAGCACAATCTCGACGCGCACCGCATTACGCATGCAAGGCACGGGTGGGCGCCCGCTGGCCCTCTTCGATACGCACCGGCCCGCCACGCCATCGGGCAAAGTCGAGCTGGTCTCAGACGTGCTGAGCCAACGGTGGGGCAAGGGGGCAAGGTTGCCGTCGTTCCGCCCGCGCGATACGCGCTTTCCATTGATGCTGGTATCGCCGGCTTCCGACAAGCGCGTTTCATCGACACTGTTGGGGGCGGGCGGTGCCGCCACCGACGCGCCAACGTTGATGATGAACGCGAAGGACGCGGTGGCACGCGGCCTTAAGCCTGGATGTCAGGTGCGCGTCTTCAACGATCTTGGTGAAGTGATCCTGCCGCTAGACATCACGGATGCAGTACCGCCAGGCGTCGTTGCCTCGGAGAAGGGAGCCTGGCTCGCCACCAGTCCAACCGGCCAGACGATCAGCGCGCTGGTATCGGCGGTGGAGCGGGCGGACCTCGGCAAGGGCGCCTGTTACAATGATACCGGTGTCGATGTGAGGCTGGCTTGAACAGCCGTCCGGATCGAATTGTCGGGCGCAGGGGCAGCCAATTGGAAATTGTGTTTTCGACGCCAAGGTAAGGCGCAACTGCGCCTCGCACGCCATCCGACCGCCTGCGCTCCTCGACTAGTGCCACGATTGGAGTATTCTTGTGACAGGCGAAAACGCGGGAGTTGGCGTCATGCTGCGTATGCGTTCGGGAGTTGTTGTTGCCCTCGGCTTGCTTGCTTTGATGCTCGCCAGCCCACGGGTGGAAGCGCAAAAGGCCGGGGGCACTCTGGTGCAGATCACCCAGCCCGAGCCGCCAAACCTCGCACCCTACATATCGACCTCCGCTCCCATCGGCCAGGTCACTGCCAAGATCTACGACGGCTTGCTCGAGTACGGCTTCGACCTGAAGGCGAAGGCGGCACTCGCCGAGTCCTGGGAGGTGGCGCCCGACGGCAAGACCGTCACCTTCAAACTGCGCAAGGGCGTGAAGTTTCACGACGGCAAGCCGTTCACCTCCGCCGACGTGCAGTTCTCGATTATGGAGGTGCTGAAGAAGGTCCACCCGCGCGGCATCAACACATTTCGCGACGTGACGGCAGTCGAAACACCCGACGAGTTCACCGCCGTATTGAAGCTTGCCAACGCTGCACCCTATATGCTCGCCGCCCTGTCGGGCTACGAGAGCCCAATGCTGCCCAAGCACGTGTTCGGCGCGGGTGATATCCGCACCCATGCCAACGCCAACCAGCCCATCGGTACTGGTCCGTTCAAGTTTGTGGAGTGGCGGCGCGGCGAGTTGGTGCGGCTCGACAAGAACCCTGACTACTGGCGCTCTGGCCTGCCCTATCTCGACCGCATCGTGGTGCGCTTCATCAACGATGAAGCAACGCGTACCGCGGCGCTGGAAAAGGGCGAGGCCCACGTCGCCGGCTTTGGCGCTGTCCCCTACAGCGACGCCAAGAAGCTGGCGGCGCTGCCGTCGATCGAGGTAACGACCAAGGGCTATGAGATGATCAGCCCGATCGTCGAGCTGATGATCAACACGAAGAAGGCACCCTTCGACAATCAAAAGGTACGGCAGGCCATCGCCTATGCGGTCGATCGTCAGTTCGTTATCGACAACATATGGTTCGGCTACGGTAAGCCGGCGACGGGTCCCATGAGCTCGAACTTTGCGCCAGCAGGCCTCTACACCGCGGACGTCACCAAGTACCAAGTACCGGATGGCATAGACAGGGCGAACAAGCTGCTCGACGAAGCCGGGTTTCCCAGAAAGGAAGGCGGCATCCGCTTCGAAATGGTGCACGACATCACGCCCTACGGCCCTGAATGGCAGCGCTTCGGCGAGGTCGTGCAGCAGCGCCTCGCACTCGTTGGCATCAAGGCGACACTGCGCTACGAGGATGTCGCGACCTGGCTGAAGCGCGTCTACACCGACTACGATTTCAATTTAACATCCAACTTCCTCTACAATCTTCCTGATCCGGTGCTGGGCGTGCACCGGGCCATCCACGGAAAGCTGATCAAGCAGGGCACCGTGTTCGTGAATGGCGCGCAATGGAGCAACCCGCGCTCGGACGAGCTGATGGACAAGGCCACAGTCGAGCCCGACCCGAAGAAGCGGGCGGAGTACTATCACGAAGTGCAAAAGATCGTCGTTGAGGGATCGCCCATTGTGTGGGCGTTCGAACTCAGCTTTCCCACCGTGGTCAACAAGCGCTACAAGGACGTCATCACCAGTCCGCTTGGCATTTACACCAACTTCGCCGGCGCCTGGCGGGAATAGGGTTTGGCCGGTGTCCATGGCGAAGGGCGGGTCACCGGTACCCATCGTGCACGTTGCCTCGGCGCTCGCGGTGCTGGATTTCGGGTGCGAAGTCCAAGAAGACACGTAGACGGTAAGCGATGGGCAGTGCGCGACTTTTGCGCTACGTGGTGCGGCGCCTGCTGCAGGCGGTGCCGGTCGTGCTCGGCGTGGTGGTGCTGAATTTCCTGCTGCTGCAGCTGGCGCCCGGCGATGCCGCAACCGTGCTGGCTGGCGAAGCCGGCGGCGCGCCGCTTGAATACATCCAGCAGCTGCGTCAGCGCTTCGGCCTCGACCAGCCGGTCCTGGTCCAGCTTGTTCACTACGTCAAGAATATCCTCACCCTCGACCTCGGCTACTCCTTCCGCAACGCCAGCCCTGTGCTGCCGCTGATCCTGGCCCGGCTGTGGCCGACGCTACTGCTGATGGGCATGGCACTGTTCATCTCCGTTGTCGGGGGCGTTGTGCTCGGGCTACTGGCAGCGGTTTGGGTGCGCTCCTGGAAGGATCACGTGATTTCCGTGGTCGCGATCATAGCCTATGCCATGCCGCTGTTCTGGGTCGGCCTGATGCTGATCCTGCTGTTCTCCGTCAAACTCGACTGGCTGCCGACTTCGGGGATGGAGGATGCCGCCGCCTTCTATGAAGGCTGGGAACGAGTGATCGATATCGCCAGGCACCTGATCCTGCCGTCGATCACGCTGTCGCTGTTCTACATCGCCTTGTATGCGCGCCTGATGCGCGCCACGATGCTGGATCAACGCGGCCTGGAGTACGTCACTACAGCCCGCGCCAAGGGTCTTACCGAGGAGCAGATCACGCTGCGCCACATGTTGCGCAATGCCTTGCTGCCCGTGGTGACCGTGGCAGGCGTGCAAGTCGGCAGCCTGCTCGGCGGTTCGGTGGTGGTGGAATCGGTGTTTGCCTGGCCGGGTCTTGGCCAGCTCGCCTTCCAGTCGTTGTTCGCGCGCGATCTCAATCTGCTGCTCGGAATCTTTTTCATCTCATCGTGTCTGGTGGTGGCGGTGAACATCCTTGTCGATGTGATCTATCTGCTGCTCGATCCGCGCATCAGGGTCGGCTGATGCAGGGCTTCTGGCGACGATTCCTGCGCAATCCGCGTGTCGCGCTGGGCCTGTTGTGGCTCGCTTTTATCGTCGCGCTTGCGGTCGGCGCGCAGATTTTCGCGCCAGTCAGCCCCTTTGCAATCGTGGCCAAGCCCTTTGAGCCGCCGCTCGGCGATTTCCTGTTCGGCACCGACTCGCTGGGTCGCGACCTGATGTCCGGACTGATACATGGCGCCCGTACCTCCTTGCTGATCGCCATCATCGCCACACTGGCCGCCGTCGCCTTCGGCACGCTGGTGGGGGCGCTCGCCGGCTTCTACGGTGGCTTCGTCGACGACGCCCTGATGCGCATAACCGAGTTCTTCCAGACAATTCCTTCGTTCATCTTCGCCATCGTCCTGGTGGCCATCCTCGCCCCCTCCGGCACCAGCCTGGTGATCGCCATCGCCACGGTGAGCTGGCCGCCGATCGCGCGCGTGGTGCGCGGAGAGGTGCTGACCATCAAGTCGCGCGAGTTCGTGCAGGCCGCCATTGTCGCAGGACAGCGCGACATCGCCATCCTGCTGGGACAGGTGCTGCCGAACACGCTGTCGCCGCTGATCGTCATCGGCTCATTGCTGGTGGCCAATGCCATCCTGATTGAATCGGCGCTGTCGTTCCTTGGGCTCGGTGCGCCCAATCTGATGAGCTGGGGCTTCCAGATCGGCGCCGGCCGGCCCTTCCTGCGGGATGCGTGGTGGCTCGTCACGGTACCCGGCGTCGCCATCCTGCTCACCGTGCTGTCCATCAACCTGGTCGGCGAGGGCCTCAACGACGCCCTCAACCCGAGGCTCAGAGACCTGTGAGCGATCCCGTCCTGCGCATCGAGAATTTGACGGTCAGCCTACCGTCCTGGGCCGATCGGCCGCGCGCCGTCGACGGCGTCTCCCTGGAGGTGATGCGCAAGGAGATCCTGTGCGTCGTGGGCGAATCCGGGTCCGGCAAGTCGGTGATGTGCAAGTCGATTCTGCGCCTGCTGCCGGAGCCGCATGTGCGGATCAGCGCTGGCCGCATCATCTACGAGGGACAGGACCTGCTGGCGCTGCCGGACGAGGGCATGCGCAGTATCCGCGGCGGCCGCATCGCCATGATCTTTCAGGAGCCGATGGTCGCGCTCAACCCTCTGATGACCGTCGGCCGCCAGACCGACGAGATCATCGAGGCGCACACCACGCTGCGCCCGGCCGATCGCCGCAAGCGCATCGTCGAGGTGTTCGGCGATGTGCGTTTGCCCGATCCCGTGCGCCTGCTGTCCAGCTACCCGCACGAGCTGTCCGGCGGCCAGCGCCAGCGGGTGATGATCGCCATGTCGCTGGTGCTGGAACCGGCGCTGATCATCGCCGACGAGCCGACCACCGCGCTCGATGTCACCACCCAAGCGCAGATCCTGAAGCTGCTCAAGGAGCTGCAGGCAAAGCACGGCACAGCCATCATGTTCATCACCCATGACTTCGGCGTGGTCGCCGAAATTGCCGATCGGGTGGCCGTGATGCGGCATGGCGCGCTGGTTGAGCATGGACACGTCGGCGACGTCCTTACGCATCCGCAACATGCCTATACCCGCGCGCTGATCGCGGCCGTTCCAAGCCTCATGCCGCGCCACGTCTTGCGCGCGAGCGACACGACGCAGCCCAAAAGCAACCTTTTGGCGATTACTGATCTGAAGAAGTCCTATGCGTCGCGTGGTGGCGCCTTCTCGCTGACGCGCGAGCGCGTGCGCGCGGTGGCCGGCGTTTGCCTCGACGTGCCGAAGGGCCGCTCGCTGGCGCTGGTCGGCGAATCGGGCTCCGGAAAGTCCACACTTGCCCGTTGCATCGTTGGCCTGGAGCGACCTGACACGGGCGCCATCCGGCTGGAAGGCACGGACATCGCAGGCCTCTCGCGTGCCGGGATGCGGCCGTATCGCAAGGCGTTGCAGATGGTGTTCCAGGACCCGTTCGCCTCACTCAATCCGCGCTGGCGCGTGGGCGACATCATCGCTCAGGGTCCGATCGTCAACGGCACGCCGCGCGCGATTGCGCTGCAGGAGGCGCGCGAGCTGCTGCGCCTGGTTGGCCTCGACCCCAAGGTAGCGGACCGCTACCCGCACGAGTTTTCGGGTGGCCAGCGCCAGCGCATCGGCATCGCCCGGGCTTTGGCCGTGAAGCCGAAGCTTATCGTCGCCGACGAGCCGGTTTCCGCGCTCGACGTGTCCGTGCAGAAGCAAGTGCTCGACTTGCTTGACGAGCTGCGCACTACCTTTGAGCTGTCGATGCTTTTCATAACTCACGACCTTCGCGTTGCCGCGCACGTTTGCGAAGAGATCGCCGTAATGAAGGACGGCGCCATCGTTGAGCATGGCAGCACAGCCGACATTTTCGCCCGGCCGCAGCATGACTATACCAAGACCTTGCTCGCCTCCGTACCGGGGCGGGCTTGGCAATCAAAGTGCGCCAACCGATAGGCAATGTGATTGCGGGTGGAGCTAGGCTCTCCAGCGCCGGCTTCGGGCAACCGCGACCTGCCTTGCCCCAAGGGGATCAGCACCGAGCAACAATCAGCGCAACACATCAGCGCTGGCGCTGGCTCATTTCGAAACGTCAACGCGCCGTGCGGTTGGTCAATCAAGGCTGACCTAACCGGTGAACTTGGCCAAGTCGTCACCGCATTGCCAGACCATGTGGGTGGTCCCATTAAGGATGGGAAGCTACGCTTGAGCCAGGCGATGGCATCGGCGAGGTGCCGCTCACGCGAGGCGTACCCTAAGTTGGGAAGGCTGGCGTGGAGATGATGACATCAACCCCAACGACGGCGAAATGTCCCTCATCGCGGGCCGAGCGCAGATGATGGCCTGCAGGCAAAGCGCAGCGACGTGCAATGCTGGGCGGACGTCGCGCAAGGGGTTACCGCTACAAACGTGCTAGACTGTTGCAGGGGGTAGATCACGGTCACGACGACACTGGAGTGCGCCATGCAAGAAGCGCGGATCGAACTCCTGCAGCGAATGCCCATCTTTGGCGGGATCCGGACAGAGATCCTCCAGTTCTTGCTCACCTTGTGCCCGATCGTGTCAGTTCCTGAGAACGAGTTCTTTTTCCGCGAGCACGAGCAAGGCGATTCGATGTTCGTCCTTGAAGTGGGTAAAGCCGCCGTCCTGAAGTCGTGGCGCGGACAGGATCACCTGCTTCAAACACTGAAGGAGGGCGACTGCTTCGGGGAGATGGCCGTAATGGACCACGGTCCCCGCAGTGCCTCGGTACGCGCAGTCGAAGACTGCATCGCCATCCACATTTCAGCGGCCAACCTGTACGACGTGTATGCGCGGGATCTCAAGCAGTTCGCACTCATCCAGATGAACATGGGCCGCGAAGTGTGTCGACGACTCCGCGAAGCAAACAATCGCCTGTTCGGCGCCAGCATGGACATGCCCGAGGCAAACATCGCACGAACTATCCTTGCCTAAGGACGCCGCTCGCAGTGTAGAAAAAACTGCCGGCCCGGCGCCCTCCGTTGGCTGGGGGGCAATTTTCTGACCGCCATCCGCGCCGTGCAAAGACCGCAGCAGGCGTTCATGCATCAAAGCGTCGCGCGGAGCAGCCCTGAAAGGGCTAGTGGAAGCACGACGGGTCCTCGGCAAGACTGTGCATCCAGGCTTCTACTGCGCAACGCACCCGGCGCAGGTCGTCGGCTCTGAGTTCTGTTTGTTCCACGCAATGAATTCACATCCGCACGATGCACGCTGCATCCTGCGCCGCGCCAAGTCGTCGGTGGCCCCGACGGCCAATTTCGCGGCAGAAAGCTTGCTGCATCGCTGACGGGCTCTACAATAGTCTGATCGGCGGTTGCCGGCATTCAAGCATTTTATGGTGCACGGCATTGGTGCAGGTTCTGGGAGGGGTGTTGCGTGCGCAGTTCTTTAGGCTTGATATTGTTGCTTGCGACCACACTAGTCCTGGCGAGTGCCCACGCCCAAACCGCAGATGACATCGCTTCCCTTCGCACGCAAGCGGAGCGCGCCTTTGCCGAAGGCAAGTACGCTGAAGCGGCAAAGCAGCAGCAGAACCTCGTCCGGTTGCTCGAGCCATTGGACAGGACAGCCGGCAAACCTGGCAAGGCAACCGCCCAGGCGCTTGGTGTATTTGCCTACTATGCTCTTTTTGCGCGACGTTTCCCGGAGGCCCTTGCTGCCTCCAGGCGTGGGCGTTCGCTCGACGATGACGAAGTGTGGATCGACAGCAATCGCGCACATGCGCTCATGTATTTGGGCCGGGAGAAGGAGGCTCGACAGCTCTACCTGGCGCATCGGAACAAGCGCATGCCCTCCGGTCTCCTGTGGCAGGACGACATTGAAGATGATTTCGTCAAGCTGACCAACGCCGGCATCGGTCACGCTGCGATGCCGCGCATGATGCAGGCGCTTGGCATCAAGCAGCCCCGCGGAGCGTTCGAGCGGGCAAGCGTGCGAGCAGAGATGCTGAACCTTGACCGAGAAGAAAACTATGTCGAAGCGCTGAAACGCGCGCAAACTCATGAAGCTCTTCTCCGCGATCGATATGGCGACGCTGAATTTCGCAGTGGTGCTCGATGCCCTGCCTTACCTCTGGCAAGGCCTGAAGTTTTCGCTGATGCTCACAGCCGTCGGCTTCGTGGTTGGTATGGTTCTCGGTACCGGCCTCGCACTCGTGCAGCACCTCGAAGTACGATAGGATTTCACGACGTTGCAAAGGCCGGCAATCCGCTCAAATCCTTGGCGACGGCGTTGGCGGCCACATCCAATGCTTCCGGAGGCGATCCCAGCCGGTTGACCCAATAGGTCGGATATCCGAACCATCTGGCGCCAGATGCGTCCCAGCCGGCAAACGCCACAAATAGGATCTGCTCGCGGCGCAGGCCAAGCGCATCGACACCCATTTGATAGGCGCGGGGATCGGGCTTGAAGCAGCGCACGCGGTCGGTGCTGAGCACAACGTCGAACATGCCACCAAGATCGGCACTCTCCACCGAGGAACGAAGCATGCGCTCGGTAAAGTTCGAGAGGAAGCCGAGGCGCAGGCCATGTTGGCGCAAAGCAGCGAGTGCTGGCTTTACGTCCGGCCAGGCGCGTAGGCGCAAGTAGGCGTTCATCATGGCCTGTTGTTTTTGTTGGGTGAGATCGAGCTTCAAGGCGGTGGTGGCGAACACCAGAGCATCTTCGGTGACCTTCCAAAAGTCGGCATAGCGTTGGCCAGCGTTGCGCAGCCACGTGTATTCGAATTGCCGGACGCGCCACAGCCGCGTCAGTTCTTCGCCGCGTTCACCGAAGTATTCCCGGCTCAATGCGGCCAAGGGCGTTGCATCGAAGATCGGAAACGCATCGAACAACACGGCTTTGAAGGCCGTCGATTGAGCGTTGACTGGCTTGGGCCACGCGGCCGCCAGCGTGCTGGCGGCTAGGCCGCAGCTCGATCGCAGTACGTCTCGGCGGCTTCGCATCATGCTAGTCCCCTTTGCTTGACAACAATGGCCTCGTAACCGATGCATAGTTGCAGAGAAATACCCAATATTGCGGATAGAGGCTGCAAAAATGCAGAGGCTTGATTGGAACGACCTGCGCTATGTGCTGAGCACGGCACGCACCGGCCGGCTTGCGGAGGCGGCCCGCCGCATGAAGGTGGACGCGACCACGGTGTCACGGCGCCTGGCGCGCATCGAGCGTGCGCTTGGCGCACAGATCTTTCATCGCGACACTGGACTTTTGGTGCCGACCGAAGTGGGCGCGCGCGTGCTGGAGCATGCTGAGCGCGTCGAGTTGGCCATCGACGAATTGGGCAGTGCTGCAATGGGCGCCGATGCGCGGGCATCCGGAACGGTGCGCATCACATCCACACCATGGCTCATCAATCGGCTCCTCATTCCCGCTCTTGCAGCTCTTCACGTCGACCACCCGTTCATTACCATCGACCTCAACTCTGAGCCGCGCAATCTGGATGTGACAAAGCGTGAAGCCGACATCGCCGTGCGACTGGCGCGGCCGCATCGGGAGCACCGGGCGCTCGCTCGCCGGCTGGCGACATTCGGATTCGCCGTCTATGGACCCACTGGCAGAAAGCCATCGTCACTACCGTGGATCACCTTTGAGGAAGGTATGGCCACGCTGCCGCAAGCCGTCTGGATAACTCGAGCCATGAAACGCGAAGGCAAACGGCAACCGATCCTGCTGGCCAACGATGCGGAGGTCATGCTGCATGCCATCGTCAATGGCCTTGGCAAATCGATACTGCCGTGCGCCATCGGCGACCGCACGACGGGCTTAGCGCGGCTTAGTGGGCGCACGCCAGTGGTGCACCGCGAAGTATGGCTCATGGTGCATCCGGAACTGAGACACCTGTCACGCATACGCACGGTGATCAGCTGGATCGAGCAGACGATCTTGGCGCATGCAGGCTAGTACGGACCACGTTGCCTGAGGATGCCGTGCGGTGGCATCGAGGACGTGCAGGTGCAGTGCTGCTGCCGAAGCGGTTGCCTGCGCTTTAAGGCGAGCAAGAAGCGGAGGGTGGCAATTGGCGACTGCACGATTGCAGTCCAAGGCTGCAACATCTCGCCTTCGAATTTTGGCGCTGCAGGCTCCATTCTTGGTGCTCGAGGACGCCCGGAGGCACCCATGGAATATATTGTTCTGTTTGAGGACAACACTGCGGCCAGCATCGACGTGCGGCGCACGCACATGCCCGAGCATCTCGCGTTCTTGGCGCGAAATGGCTCGAGGATCCGGGCAGCCGGGCCATTGACGGCACCGGACGGTCAGCGAGCGGGCGGGCTTTGGCTCGTGACCGCAAATGATCCGTCGGAGATCGACATTCTAATCAAGGCCGATCCGTTTTGGTCGACCGGCTTGCGCAGATCGGTACGCATCCTGGAGTGGACAAAGGTCTTTGCCAACGGCCAAAGGTTGGTCTCCGTTTGACGATTGCACCTGGCACTTTTTTGCCGTGGCAGGACGGGTCGATCCATTTCAGCTTTGGCGAGCAAAACAGACAGTGAGCGACCCGTCAGGCGACGGCGCAGCCTGATCCTGATCTGACCGTCTCACCGACAGAGCCGTCTCGGAATTGTAGCGTGTGAGGACATCGCCAACGGCTTTCGCGGACATCGTGTCGGCAAGCCCGGCTCGGACAAAACGATATTCGCTCTGCGAGCATGCACCCACCACAACGCGCCGCACAAGGTCCTCGCTCCCGGCACCGATCTGGCGTCCGGCCGCCGCAATTGCGCGAGATAATCCAGCGGATGCGGCGAGATCGCCGCGAAATTATTTTACGGAGAGCCGCCGCCTCATGATCGTGTCGCATAAGTATCGATTCATCTT
This sequence comes from Hyphomicrobiaceae bacterium, assembly GCA_035762425.1. Lineage (GTDB taxonomy): Bacteria > Pseudomonadota > Alphaproteobacteria > Rhizobiales > Hyphomicrobiaceae > AWTP1-13. The sequence continues at coordinate 29,934 of DASTOW010000271.1, forward strand.
CCTGCGCACCGAAAAGACAGCAAGCACCAGCATGATAGCGGCCCTCCAGGGCATTCTCGGCGAGCACGACTTGCAGGCAAG
>DASTOW010000272.1:0-7906 GCA_035762425.1 Hyphomicrobiaceae bacterium
GTGGGCGATGAACAGGTAGGTCAGCCCAAGATCCTTCTGCAGGTCCTCGAGCAGATTGATGATCTGCGCCTGGATGGAGACGTCCAGCGCCGCGATCGCCTCGTCGCACACCAGAAACTTCGGCGATACGGCGAGCGCACGGGCGATGCCGATGCGGCTGCGCTGCCCGCCCGAAAACTGGTGCGGATAGCGGCCCTTGAAGCCGGCATCGAGGCCAACTCGCTTCAGCATGTCGCCGACGAACTCGCCGAGCTTGGCGCGCGGCACCAGACCGTGCACCAGCGGCGCTTCGCCGATGATGCTCTCGACCCGCTTGCGCGGATTGAGCGAGGCATAGGGGTCCTGGAAGATCATCTGCACGGCCAGCCGTGCGGCTTTCGCTTCCGCACCGGCAAGCTTCGCGCGGTCCTGTCCCTTGAACAGCACCTGGCCTTCGCTGGGTTGCAGTAGCCCCGCGATCATGCGGCCGAGCGTCGACTTCCCGCAGCCCGACTCGCCGACCAGGCCGACCACCTCGCCGCTGGCAATGGCCAAGCTGACATTGTCGACTGCGTGTACCACGCTCGGCGCCTGACCCGCACCGACGCGCTGCAGCAGGCGCTCGGCCAGATCGGGTTGCTTGACAAAGCGCTTGCTCAGGCCGCGCGCCTCGATGATGGGGGTTGCGGACGCCGCCGTCATGCTAATGTCCCGAATCTTGCAATTCGCCCACCTGCGCGGCCAGGGTCGCGAGCGAGCTTCGCAATCATGAGGAACACTAGAATCAAAGATTGTCTCGTGTGATTGTGATGGAGAAACTGGCTGCGAACCAAGCCGCGAGCGGTGGCGAATTTCTTGATCATCACACGAGCTGGTCCGCGCTCAGCGGCCGCCAGCAGCGCACCTCACGCTGTGGAACAGGCATCGAGATGACGGGCGAGGTGTTGCACTCGGGCGCAGCGCGCGCACAGCGCATGCGGAAGCGGCAGCCCGGCTTCGGATCGAGCAGCGACGGCGTCATGCCCGGGATCTGGGTGAGCCGCTCGCCCGGACGGTTGGCAGACGGCACCGAGCCCAGCAAGCCCTTGGTATAGGGATGCAGCGGCGCGCGGATCAGGTCGCGGGCATTGCCCTGCTCAACCAGCGTGCCGGCGTACATGACGGCGACGCGATCGGCCAGCGACGACACCACCGCAAGATCATGCGTGATCCAGATCATGGCCGTGCCCTTGGTGCGGCACAGCTGCTGCGCCTGGTGCAATATCTGCGCCTGGATGGTGACGTCGAGCGCCGTAGTCGGCTCGTCGGCAATCACCAGATCCGGCTCGTTGACGAAGGCAATCGCGATCGCCACCCGCTGGCGCATGCCGCCCGACAGCTCGTGCGGATAGCAGCGCAGCCGCCGCTCCGGGCTCGAGATGCCCATCTGCACCAGCCCATTGCGGGCCAGCCCAAGGGCAACCGAACGCGAGCAGTCGCGGTGCGCTTGGATGGTCTCGATCATCTGCGTGTCGATGCGCAGCACCGGGTTAAGCGTCATCATCGGGTCCTGGAAGATCATGGAGATGCGGTTGCCGCGCAGCGTGCGCAACTCCTCCTCCGCAAGCCCCGCCAGATCCCGCCCCTTGAAGCGCACGGCGCCCGATACGATACGGCCCGGCGGATCGATCAGGCCGATGATGGAGAAGCCCGTCATCGACTTGCCGCAGCCCGACTCTCCGACCAGGCCCAACACCTCGCCCGGCGCGATCGAGAAACTCACGCCGTCGACAGCCTTCACCACGCCGGCCTTGGTGAAGAAGTGCGTCCTGAGGTCAACCACCTCCAGGGTCGGTTGCCTCGCTGTTGCCGCCGCGGCCGTCATCGCTTGAGCCTCGGGTTCAGCACGTCGCGCAGTTGGTCGCCGACCAGGTTGATGGCCATGATGGTAATGAGCAGCACCACACCTGGAATAAAGCTGATCCAATACTTGCCGGACAGCATGTATTCGAAGCCGTTGGAGATCAGCAGGCCAAGCGACGGCTCGGTGCGCGGCAGGCCGACGCCGAGGAACGACAGCGTCGCTTCCAGGGCGATGGCGTGCGCCGCCTGGATGGTGGCGACCACGATCAGCGGCGGCAGGCAGTTGGGCAGGATCTGCTTGAAGACGATGCGAGTGTGGCTGAAGCCCAGGCAACGCGCCGCCTCCACGTACTCCTTGTTGAGCTCGGCCAGCGCCGTGCCGCGCACCGTACGCGCGTAGTAGGCCCATTGCACGGTCACCAGCGCGATGATCACCTTGTCCACGCCCTTGCCCAGCATAGCGATCAGGATGAGCGCGATCAGGATCGCCGGCAGCGATAGCTGCAGATCGACGAGGCGCATCAGCAGGTTCTCGACCCGGCCGCCGGCGTAGGCAGCGGTCAGGCCAATCACCGCGCCGATGACGGTGGCGATCAGGCAGGATGCAACCCCCACAAGCAGCGAGATGCGCAGGCCGTAGAGGATGGCGCTCAGCAGGTCACGGCCGGCGCCATCGGTGCCCAGCCAGTAGGTGTAGCCGGCCATGCCGACCGATGCCGGTGGCAGACGGCTGTCGAGCACGTCGACCTCGGCCAGGTTGTAGGGGTTTTGCGGTGCCAGCAGCGGTGCCAGCAGCGCCAGGCATATGATCAGCACCAGCACGGCAAGGGCGCCGGTGGCGATGCGGCTCTCGAAGTAATCCGCCACGAAGCGGCTGAACGGTGTCTCCACTGCAGCGAGCGACGTTGCTGGCTCCCGCGCATCAATTTTCGCATCGCTGTCGGTGAGGCTCATGCGGTCTGCCTCGCGACGCGCACGCGCGGGTCGAGGACCGTGTAGAGCACGTCGACTACCAGATTGATGACGACGAACAGCAGCACGATGATGATGAGATGGGCGACAATCACCGGCCGGTCGAGCGTCTGAATGGCACCAATCAACAGCTTGCCCATGCCGGGCCACGCAAAGATGGTCTCGGTGACGACCGAGAAGGCGATCAGGTTGCCGAACTCGAGCCCCAGCACGGTAACAACCGGGATCAAGATGTTCTTCAAGAGATGCACGCGCACGATGCGGCCGTGCGTCAGACCCTTGGCGCGTGCGAACTTGATGTAATCCTGCTGCAGCGACTCGCGCGCGCCAGCCCGCGTCAAGCGGATCACCAGCGAGATCTTGAGCAGCGCCAGGTTGAGCGCGGGCAGGAACAGATAGCGCAGTCCCTCGAGCGTGAAGGCGCTCGATGTGATGCCGAAGTAGGTGGCGGTGGGCCCGCGCCCCGTCGAGGGTAGCCAGCCCAGCATCACGGCAAACACCATGATCAGCATCAGTCCGACCCAGAAGGTGGGCAGGCTGAAGCCGACGATGGAGCCGGCCATAATGATCTTCGACAGCGCATGCTGCGGCTTGAGACCGGCGTAGAGGCCGAGCGGAATGCCGATCACGATCGCCATCACCAGCGCCGCCACCGCCAGCTCCAGGGTCGCCGGCATGCGCTGCACGATCACCGTCAGCGCCGGCTCGCCGAAAATGAACGAGCGGCCGAGGTCACCCTGCAAGGCGCCGCGCACGAAGTAGACGTATTGCTCCCAAATCGGGCGATCGAGCCCCAGCGCGCGGACCGCCGCCTCGATATCGCGCTGGTCCATCTGCGGATTGACCAACAGCCAGACTGGATCGCCGATCACGTGCACGCCGAAGAACACGATCACCGACATGACCATGACGACCACGGCGGTCTGCATGAGGCGGCGGAGCAGGTAGGCGGTCATAAAGCCTCGCTGGCTTGCGCAGTTCGCCCGTGGTTGCCGCTGCGCCCGGCCACGGGCTCAGCCGATGCCGCCCTCACTTCTCCGTTACGTCGGTGGCCAGTGTGAACTCGTCTGAGCGGGCCTTGTAGCTCAGCCCCTTGCGCGCGGCCCAGGTGTTGACCTGATAGTGCAGCGGAATGAGCGCCACATCCTCGATGGCGATCTCGGTGGCCTTGGCCAGCAGCGCCGCCCGCTTGGTGTCGTCATTGGTGCGCAGAGCCTCGGCCGAAATCTGGTCCACCTCCGGATTGGAGTAACGGCCACGGTTGGCGGTACCCGTACCCTTGGCGCGATCGAAGGTGTTGACCAGCGGCACCAGCGATCCGGAATTTTCACCCGTGCCGCTGCTCCAACCGACCAGGATGAAGCTGAACTCCGGCGTGTTGTTGGGACCACCCTGCGAGGCGCGCGTGAAGAACACGCTGGGCTGGAGTGCCTCCAGGCTCGTCTCGATACCCGCCCGCGTCAGCATCTGGGCCACGGCTTCGGCGATCTTGGCATCGTTAATGTAGCGGCCGTTGGGCGTGTGCAGGGTCAGCTTGAAGCCGTTGGCAAAGCCGGCCTCCTCCAGCAGCTTTTTGGCGCCAGCGGCGTCGAAGGCGACGGGCTTGAGCTTGTCGGAGATACCGAAGTAGCCATCGGGCAGGAACTGGCCGGCCGGCACGGCCACGCCCTCCATGACGCGCGCCACGATCGCGTCGCGGTTGATGGCCTTGTTGACGGCCTGGCGGACGCGCTTGTCCTTGAATGGGTTCTTGGTTTCGGCGCCGTCCTTGGCCTTGGCGAACGGCGTGACGTCACGGGCGTGATCGACGAACAAATAGATGAGCCGGTTGGAGATGCCCTGGCTCAACTGCACCTTTGGATCCTTCTTCAGGCGCTCGATGTCGGCCGTCGGCGTGTCCTCGATCATATCGACGTCGCCGGCGAGCAGGGCGGCAACGCGCGCTGGTCCGGCGGGGATCGGCTTGAACAGCAGCTTGGTCCACTTCGGCTTTGCGCCCCAGTAGGCATCGTTGCGCTCGAACTCGATGCGATCGCCAGGCGTGAACTTGGTGAATTTGTAGGGTCCGGTGCCGATTGCAGCCTTGCCAGAGTTGTAGTCTTCGGTCTTGGCGCCTTCGCCGTGCTTTTTCGACACGATCATAATTGTGGCGACGTCGTTGGGCAGGGTCGGCGCGACAGCCTCCGTGCTGATGCGGATGGTGTGATCGTCGACCTTGGTGACCGTCTTGCCCTTGACGCCGCCGGCGAAGCTCGATGGACTGTTGGGCACATTGGGTGCACGCTGGAAGGTAAAGATCACGTCGTCGGCGGTGAACGGCGAGCCGTCATGCCATTTCACGTTCTGGCGCAGCTTGAATTCCCAGACCGTGTCGCCGACCACCTTCCAGCTCTCGGCGAGCCCAGGCAACAGTCGCTGCTTCTCGTCGGTGGCGATCAGGCGCTCGAAGACATGACTGAGGAGTGAGTTGTTGGGGGTGAGGTTGTGATAGTGGGGGTCCATCGCCGACGGTTCTGCCGACAGCCCGATCTTCAGTTCCTGGCTGGAGGAAGCGGTCGCGAACAGGACCATGCCTGCGGCAATCGCCAGAGCTCTCAGGAAGACCATGCCCAACTCCTCGGAATGAACGCGATGTCGGATAATTACACGGAAAGCAGAACGCCATCAAACGATGGCGGATAGTGCGCGTAGTGCAATGGTCGGTGGGCGAGGGAAGGCGATGACGTCATTTGTGGATTGTCCGGTCGACAGCAGCGCCATCCTGGGCGACATCGAGCGCCTTGTGCGTCTTGAAAGTCCCACCAGCGATGCCGCCGGCGTCAACCGCGTGCTGGATGTGATCGCTGCCTGGTTCGAAGGCACCGGCGCCCACATCGAGCGCAGCAAGATCGACGACCGTCTCGGCGACCTGTTGTGCGTGCGCTGCCACCCGGGCCAGTCCGAGCCCGGCATCCTCGTGCTCAGTCACGTGGATACCGTGCACCCGATCGGAACCCTGGCGCAGGCGCTGCCCTACCGCCGCCAGGGCGACAAGGTGTACGGGCCCGGCGTCTACGACATGAAGGGCGGCCTGGTTCTGGCGATTGCTGCCTATCAGCGTCTGGCGCGCGCCAGGGCCAACCTGCCGTTGCCCATCACCTTCCTGTTCAATCCGGACGAGGAGGTGGGCAGCGTGGCCTCACGCCGCTACATCGAGGCCGAAGCCACGCGCAATCGCTACGTGCTCGTCACCGAACCCAAGCGCAACGGGGGCAAGATCGTCACGCAACGCAAGGGGACGGGTCGCTTCCACATCCGCACGCACGGACGGCCCGCGCATTCGGGAGGCAGCCACGAGAAGGGCCGCAGCGCCATTCGGGCCATGGCCGCCATCATCCTGCAGATCGAGGCCTTCACCGACTACGCGCGGGGCATCACCACCAACGTCGGCCTCGTCAACGGTGGGACCGCCGTCAACGTCATCCCGGAGTTTTGCAGCATCGAAGCCGACGTCCGCGTCTGCGACATGGCCGCCGCCGCCGAGATGGAGCAGAGGTTTGCGGCCCTCAAGTCCAGTGATCCTGATGTCGAGGTGAGCGTGTCGGGGGGCCTTAACCGCCCGCCGTTCGGGCGCAGCCCCGGCGGTGAGGAGTTGTTTGCCAAGGCCTCGGCGGTCGCCGGTCAGGTCGGTCTGAAGCTGGAGTCGGATGCTCTGTCCGGCGGCGGCTCGGACGGAAATCTGACGGCTGCCAAGGGCGTTGCAACGCTCGATGGCCTGGGCGTCGACGGGGACGGCGCCCATACCAACCACGAGCACCTGCTCTATTCGTCGATCGAACCCGGTACGCGATTGATGCAGGGCCTGTTCGAGACCCTCGGCCGCTAAGTCTTTTCGTCAACGCAACGCCCAAGCTTGGCGACGATGCCCTGGCGTCGCGGTTGATAATTCTTGCATTGTTCTTTTTTTGTTCTAGTGTGTTCTTGCCTATGAACCCATTCAGCCCCTGTGACGCTCAACCGACATCCAAGCCGAGCCGAGGCCGTAGCCGCCTTGCGTCGTCAACTGCCGCAGCTGGAGGGGCTGCGGCTCGACGGCCGTGCTTTACCGTTTGGGCTGCCCGCTCTCGATAGCCACCTGCCGTTGGGTGGCCTGGCCTTCGGGGCCCTGCACGAGGTGGCGCCGGAAACGGCCAGCGCCCTGCCGGCCGCCTTCGGCTTCGTGGCGGCCCTGCTTGGCCGCATGCCTCCGGCTGGGCCGGCGCTGCTTGTTACCTCGAAGCGAGGGCTCGCCGACTGCGGCAGCCCGCACGGGCACGGCCTCAATGCTCTGGGCCTGGACCCCGCCCGCGTGATCCTGGTCGAGGCCCGGCATGAGCAGCAGGCCCTGTGGGCCATGGAAGAAGCCTTGCGCTCGGGAGCGCCGGTTGCCGTTGCAGGTGCAGTCGGAGCGGGGCTCGACCTCAAGGCCAGCCAAAGGTTGCAGCTCGCCGCCCGCAGTTCGGGCCTGCCGCTGCTGCTGCTGCAGCCGGCCTCAGCGATGGGGGCAAGCGCGGCGACGACACGCTGGCGCATCGGTTCTGCCGAGGCCGCACGCGACCGGTTCGGCTTGATCGCAGGTTGGCGATGGCGCGTGCGCCTCGAACGCTGCCGTAACGGACGATCGGGTGAGTGGTTGTTGGAGTGGGATCATGTCGCGCATCGTTTCAGTCTGGCTGCCGCGGTGGCCGATCCTGCGCTTCATCGCAGCACAGACCCGAGGCTCCGCGTCGCAAGCACCGGTCGATCCTGAGCAGCCGTTCGTGCTCGCTGTCGATGCCTCCGGAGGCCCGCGCATTGCTGCCCTGAATGCAGCCGCCGAACAGGAAGGCCTGCTGGCCGGCGACCTCGTGGCCGACGCACGCGCCAAGGCCGGCGGTCCGTTGCAGGTGCGCCCTCTCGATCCGGCCGCGGATCAGGCCGCTCTGCGGCGACTGGCGTTGTGGGCAACCCGCTACACGCCGGCCGTATCGGCTTTGGGTGAGGCGAACGGCGCGGACGGTCTGTTCCTCGATGTCACCGGCGCCACGCATCTGTTCGGCGGCGAGGAAAAGCTGCTGGCCGATCTGCTTGGCCGCTTGAAGCGGTGCGGCCTGCC
>DASTOW010000273.1:0-4389 GCA_035762425.1 Hyphomicrobiaceae bacterium
TTCTGCCCCAGACGCTGCAGCGACATGGCGAGCTTGAGCAGGCTTTCAGGCGCCTTCTCGCTCTTGGCGTAGGTCTGATAGCCCTTCAGGAAAGCGCTGGCCGCAGCCCGATACTGACCGCGCACGAACAGCGACTCGCCCATCCAGTAGATGGCATTGCCGGCCAGGGCATGGTTGGGGTACTGGCGAAGGAAGTCGTCGAAGGCCGTTTCCGCGGCGGCATAGTCGCGCTGGATCAGATAGCCGTAAGCTGTCGAGTAGAGCGCCTTGGGATCGCCCTCAGCCCCGCCCTGCTGACCGCCGCTGCTCTGCTGTAGTCCGCCGCTCGCAACCTGGCCGCCGGAACCGCCGGACGGCTCGTTGATGAGGCGCCCGATGTCGTCCTTCTTGCCTCCATCCGGGGAGACGGTGACCGAGCCGAAGCCGGACTTGTCCGGCAGGGTGGTGCTCTCGACGGTCGGGCGTCCGGGACGGCCGGGTTGCTGGGGATCGTTGCCAGCAACGGTCGTTGCCGAGGTGGTAAGCGCGCCGCTGCGGCCGCCGAGCGAGCGCACCTGCTCCTGCAACTGCTCGATCTGGGCAGCCATGGCGCGAATCTGGGTCTCCAGGCCGTCGATACGGCCGGCATCGGCACCCTCAAACGCGGCAGCCGCACCGGGGTTGGCGCGGGCGCTCGCCGATCCACTTGAGCTGACGCCCTTGGCGAGCGACTCAAGTGTGCCCACCATCGCCTGCATGTCGACCAGCTGCTCCTCCAGTGCCTCAACGCGCTGGCGCAAACCGGCATCGGAGCCGCCCGCCGCCTCCCTGGCGGCCGGCAAGGGCGCCTTGGCGGTGGGCGTGGCGGTGCCGCCTGGAAGTCGTGGGCCGCCGGTCTGCGGCTGCTGCTGGGCGCTGGCGCTGATCGAAGCTAGCGAGGCGGCGACAACAAGCACGACAGCGAGCGAAGCATGGACGGGAAATCGGGTCATCGTGGGTTCGTTGCGACTCTTGGGGTCAGCGTTGGTCGATCTGCCTCGTTGCACTGCACGCGGCGGTGCGCGGCGCAGCGCCGTCCCGGGTCTGATGCCTCAGTTCGATCACGACTTCGCAGTGCCGGCAAGCAACAATGCCGCATGCATTGGCCGTGCGCGGCCGCCACAGTTGCATGATGCAAGGAAGTTACACTCAGTCAAGACTGCGACGGCGCCCGGAAGCGCGCTGGCTCCTCCCGCCTGGGCGGACACGCAAATGTGCGCCGTCAATGGGGCCAAACTGAGATGTGACAACGACTGATGCCCCGAGCGGATCAGGAGCGCGCGTCGGCACGGCTGTTCAGGACCGTCTGGGCGCGGCGATTCTGCGACCAGCAGGAAATGTCGTTGCAGACCGCCACCGGACGCTCCTTGCCGTACGAGATGGTACGGATGCGCTGGGCGCTGACGCCATTCTGGGCCAGGTAGTTGCGCACGGCCTGGGCGCGCTTGGCACCGAGCTGGATGTTGTATTCGCGCGTGCCGCGCTCGTCGGCGTGGCCTTCGATGGTGATGGTGTACTGCGAGTACTGTTGCAGCCAGCGCGCCTGATTGGCGAGCGTCTGCTGCGATTCGGGGGAGAGATCGACGCTGTCGGTCGTGAAGTAGACGATGTCGCCGACGTTGACGGCGAAATCGCGCGCAGAGCCGGGCGTGGCCGGCGCATTGCGGCCGCCGCCGCCAAGCTCGCTCTCTGGTTTGGGAGTCTGGGTGCAGGCGCTCAGTGCCAATACCAAGGCAAGCGCCGCGGCGATACGCGACAACCCCGCTAGCCAGCTGCACAGCTGCATTCTGATGCTCCCCCTATTTCCTCGGGGCCTCCAAAAAGGCATCCGGTGCGCGAACGGGATTTTCGCCGCGTCTCCAAGCCTCTTAGAGGACGGTTCGTTCAAAAATGTGACCACTCGGCGCTTGAAAAGCGCCCATTGGCGGGCAAAGGCAAGACGCGGGGGAAGCGTTTTCCCCGCAATGCCGCGGTAAGGACGCGGCCGGACAACGCGGTGTTGCAAAAAAACTAGGGCTGCATCCGGCAGCTAATCTGCCCAAGATGCAGCCCCAATTTGAACGGTCCTCAGCCCGGAAGGGCTGGAAGCCGCGTTACTTCACCTGCTGAGCGGTCGGCAGCTCAGCGCCGAGCTTCATCGGCACGCGCTCCTCACGACGGCAAGCAGTCAGGGCAACAGCGGCGACGACCGCCGTGATAACGATCACGCTCTTGATGTTCATGTCTTCTCTCCTGATGTGTTCGGCAATCGCACCTTCTCGGGTACCGGTGATAAACGATCAGATCAAGAACTGAGGTCCATGTCTGAGGGTTTTCCGACCCGATTGATGCGAAAATGCCACGAGATTTCCGACGCACCGGCCTGGCCAAACGCAGCACGAGAGACGAACAACCGGCCCACCGATGCAACCGGGCCGCGCTCCTTGGTAGAACACACCAACTAAGTTAATGTGCCGTAAAGTTGTGTTTCAGTTGCGCAACGGCGACCAGGCCGGATCGGAGGCAAAGGCAGGGGTCTGCACCCGCCGCTCGTTGTAGCCGGTCAGATCGATGGAAAAGAGCTTGGGGCCGCCCGCGGCGCCTTGGCTCTCGCGAAAGAACATGATCACCCGGCCATTGGGCGACCAGGTGGGCCCCTCGTTGTGGTAGCCCTCGGTCAGAATGCGCTCGCCAGAGCCGTCCGGGCGCATGACGCCGATCAGGAACTGGCCACCCATCTGCTTGGTGAAGGCGATCAAGTCGCCGCGCGGGGACCACACCGGCGTCGAATAGCGGCCCTCCCCAAAGCTGATGCGGCGCTGCTGGGCGCCGTCGGTGCCCATCACATAGAGCTGCTGGCTGCCGTCGCGGTCTGATTCGAACACCACACGGCGTCCGTCGGGACTGTAGCAGGGGCCGGTGTCGATCGCGCTGCCCGGGGTCAGGCGGCGCATCTGCTTGGAACGCAAGTCCATTTCCACGATTGCCGAGTTGCCGCCCTCGCTGATGCTCATGACGATGCGCTGGCCGTCCGGGGAAAAGCGGGGGGCGAAGGTCATGTTGGGGAAATTGCCCACGAGCTCGCGCTGGCCGGTCTCGATATTGAGCAGGAACACACGCGGCTGATCGCCGGTGTATTGCATGAAGGTGATCTCGTGCTGAGTCGGGCTGAAGCGCGGGGTCAGCACCAGCTCCTTGCCCTGGCTGAGCAGGCGGATGTTGGCGCCGTCCTGGTCCATGATGGCCAGCCGCTTGTTGCGCTTGTCCTTGGGCCCGGTTTCGTCGACGAACACCACCTGCGTGTCGAAATAGCCCTTCTCGCCGGTCAATTTCTCGTAGGCGAGGTCGGCCACCAGATGGCCCAGTCGGCGCCAGTCGTCGGCCCCGACCGTGAAGCGCTGACTGCCGAGCTGGCGCGTTGAGAATACATCCCAGACCCGTGCCTCAGCGACCAGGCGGCCGTCGGGGCCCTTATAGGCGCGGCCGACCACCAAGGCCTGTGCGTTGATGGCGCGCCAGTCGGGAAAGCGCGGCGGAGCGTTCATGTCGCGCACGGTGTCGATGAAGGAAGCCCGGTCGAGCGGCTGGAACAGACCGGACCGCTCCAGGTCGGCCATGACAACATTGGACACCTCTGCGGCAAAGCGCGGATCGTCGCCCTGAAACTCGGGGATGGCGATCGGGATCGGCTTCAGCGTGCCGCCCGTTACCTCGCCCTGCAGGCGCCCCTGTGCGACCGCGGACACCGCCGACACTGCGCTGAACAGCAGAAGCAACACACCTGCGATCGAAACGGACCTATTCCAGTCAGTTAGCCCAGCCATCATGCAAGCGATATCTCCGCAGGTTTAGCAGTCCTAGATCGTTCATCCGCCAAAGAGATCTTTCGGATTGAAGATCAGATCAATGCCCTTCCAGGCCTCATATTTATCCGGCGGCAGCATATCATAGGGTTGGCACCCGAATACGGCGCGTTCGGCCGCCTCGGCGGCAAGCCGTGAGACCGGCGCGCCGTCGACGCCGGTGGCTCGCGGTGTTCCCACCACGCTGCCCTCGCGGTTGAGATCGAAGCTCAGGCGCACCTTGAGGCCTTCGAGCCCCGCTGCAGCGCCAACCGGCGGACGATAGCATTCCGTTATCCTGCGGGTGAGCAGGCCGACCAGGCGCGCGCTTTCGCTAGCCGACAGCTGCTGATCGCGCCCCTCCTTGGCGCCAAGCACGGGACCCTTGTTCTTGCTCGGCTGCTCCTGCGGCGTATTCGGCAGCGGTGCGCCCTTGTCCGGCACCTTGTTGAGCAGGGCCTGCATCTCGCGCATCTGATCGTCGAAGGATTTTTGACGCTTGGCCTCGGCCTCCTTGCGCTTCCTTTCCTCGTCCTCCTTCTTTTTCTTG
>DASTOW010000274.1:0-27667 GCA_035762425.1 Hyphomicrobiaceae bacterium
CGCCGTGTCCGACCGGCTCGATCGACAACTGGCGCATCGTCACGCGCGCCTATGATCTCGACGAGCAGTTCGGCTGGACCGAACTGCCGCGCCAGCAAGACTTCGGCGAGGCAGGTGCCAGCGTAGCGGAAGCCATCGAAAGTGAGGTCGGCGCGCTGCTGGAACAGGCGCATTCCGGCACCGGTGGCAAGCCGGTGGCGCCGGCTTCCGCGTCCAAGGCAAGCGTCAACATCTTCACGCGCGCCAAACCCGCGCTCGCCACCGTGCAGGGCAACTACCGCATCACGGCGCACGGTGCATCGAGCGATGTGCGCCACATTGTGCTGTCCTTTGGCGATACCATCTTCCCGGTGCTGGAGGGCCAGTCGATCGGCATCATGCCGCCGGGCGTCAGCGCCGATGGCAAGCCGCATGACATCCGCCTTTACTCGATCGCCTCGGCCCGCGACGGCGAAAAGCGCAACGCCAACAACTTGAGCCTCACGGTCAAACGCACCGAGACCGGCGTTGCCTCCAACTATCTGTGCAATCTCAAGGTTGGCGACAAGGTACAGGTGACGGGCCCGTTCGGCGCCACCTTCCTGATGCCGGATGATCCCTCCAGCAACATCCTGATGATCTGTACCGGCACCGGCTCGGCGCCCTTCCGGGCCTTTACCGAGCGGCGGCGCCGCGCCGCGCCGGGAGCACCGGGCCGCATGCTCATGTATTTCGGTGCGCGAGCGCCGGAGGAGCTGCCCTACTTCGGTCCTCTGCAGAAGGTGCCAGCATCGCTGCTCGCCAAGGAGTTGGTCTTCTCGCGTCTGCCCGGTAGGCCCAAGGAATACGTGCAGCATCGCATGCGCGGGCAATCAGATCAGATCGGCAACCTGCTCAAGAGCGAGCAGACGCACGTGTTCATCTGTGGCTTGAAGGGCATGGAGGAAGGAGTGGATGATGCTCTAAGCGATATTTGCCGGGACCAGGGCGTAGACTGGGCAGCTCTCAAGCCGCAAATGCGAGCGGCCGGGCGCTATCACGTCGAAACCTACTAACTGGGCGCCAATGCAGAAAAAGCAGGCAACAAGAGGCATTGCCAAAGCCAGTCCGCCATGCGAGCCAATGCGCGGAATAGCCCGGCCGGAAGGAAGTTAGGCTCGATCGTCGCAGCAGTTTGGCGCTGGCTTTCCAGCGCATGGGAGGAACCGTATGACCAAATCCAGCACCGCAATGACGCGCCGCAGCATGCTCAAGACCGGCGCGGCCCTCGCTGCCACCTCGGCCGTTCCGACCGGCTGGGCGATCGCACAGGCCAAGCCGCTCAAGGTGGGCCTGATGCTTCCCTACTCCGGCACCTTCGCCAAGCTCGGCGAGAACATCACGTTTGCCATTGAGCAACTGATCGCCGAAAAGGGCGGCAAGCTAGGTGGCCGCGAGATTCAGATCGTCAAGCTCGACGACGAGTCCAAGCCCGAGAACGCTCCGCAGAATGCCGACCGGCTGGTCAAGCGCGACGCCGTCGATGTGCTGATCGGCACGGTGCACTCAGGCGTGCAGATGGGCATCCACAAGGTGGTGTCGGAAAGCGGCACGCTGACCATCGTGCCGAACGCTGGCAACGTCGCGGTGACCCGCAACCTGTGCGTGAAGAACGTGTTCCGCACTTCCTTCACCAATTGGCAGCCGGCCTATGGCATGGGCCTGGCCGCGGCCAAGAAGGGTCTCAAGAAGGGTGTGTGGGTGACGTGGGACTACGCTGCGGGTGCCGAAAGCGGCGCCGGCTTCAAGGAGGGATTCGAGAAGGGCGGCGGCGAGGTGCTGCCTAATCTCGTGCTGCCGTTCCCGCAGACCAACTTCCAGCCACTGCTGGCGCAGATTCCGGGGTTGGGTGTCGACGTCGTCGGCTCGTTTTTCGCCGGCGGTGGCGCGGTTCAGTTCGTGAAGGAGTATGCCGCGGCCGGCCTCAAGACACCGCTGTGCGGCTCGGGCTTCCTGACCGAGGGCACGCTCGAGGCCCAGGGCGCGGCAGCCGAGGGCATCGAGACCGCCCTGCACTACGGCGACGGCCTCGACAATGCCAAGAACACTGCCTTCCGCAAGGCCTTCAAGGACAAGGCAGGCCGCGAAGCCGACGTCTATGCCGTGCAGGGCTATGACGCGGCACAGCTGCTGGCCATCGGTCTGGAAGCAGTGCAGGGTAAAATCGAGGACGAAGCCAACCTCTACAAGGCGATGCGCGCGGCGAAAATCGATTCTCCGCGCGGCTCGATCAGCATCTCGCCGTCACAGGAGGTGACGCAGAACATCTACCTGCGCAAGGCGGAAGGCGGCCTCAACAAGGTGATCGGCATCGCCGCCGAGAACCTCGCCGACCCCGGCACCGGCTGCAAGCTGACCTGATCACTGGGCCCGAGCCGGCCGTCTGACAAGACAGGCCGGCTCCCGTCTCTTCACCCCCACGAACCGCGCTATGGATTTTCCCGGATTGCTCGCGCAGCTCCTCAACGGGGTGCAGTACGGGCTGCTGCTGTTCCTGATCTCAAGCGGGCTCACCCTGATCTTCGGCGTGATGGGCATCATCAATCTCGCCCACGGCTCGCTGTTCATGATCGGCGCCTACCTGGCGTTCCTGGTCGCCCGCCAGTGGGGCACGGTGTGGCTGGCGCTGCCGGCCGCGGTGGTCGGCGGCATCCTGCTTGGGCTCCTGCTCGAGCGTGGCCTGTTCCGGCATTTCTACGCGCGCGACCACCTCGACCAGGTGCTGCTGACCTTTGCGCTGATCCTGCTGTTTGAGGAAGGCCGCTCGCTGATGGTTGGCAACGACTTCTATTCCGTGCCAGTGCCGGCGCTGTTTGACTTTTCCGTGCCGATCACCTCGGGCTTCAGCTATTCGGCCTACCGCTTCACGGTGATCGGCATCTGCCTCGCTCTGGCGGTGCTGCTGTTTGTGTGGATCGAGCGCACCAAGATGGGCGCCATCATCCGTGCCGCCGCCGAAAAGCCCGAGATGGTGGACGTGCTCGGCATCGATGCGCGCGGGGTGTACATGGCAGTGTTCGCGCTCGGCACGACGCTGGCTCTGGTGGCCGGCGTCCTGGCCGCGCCGCTCTACTCGGTCTACCCCAACATGGGCGACGGGTTCCTGATCATCTCGTTCGTGGTGGTGGTGATCGGCGGGCTCGGCTCGGTGTCGGGCGCCTTCTGGTCCGCGCTCGTTATCGGTCTGGTCGACACCCTCGGCAAAGCCTACGTACCGAAGGTAGCGGGCCTTGCCGTCTATGTGCTGATGGCCGCCGTGCTGCTGTGGCGTCCGTCCGGCCTGTTCGGCCAGCAGCGCACATGACACAAGCGCGCAGCATGCTGCCTCGTACGAGGTACGGGCGCATCGGTCTGGCGCTCGGTGCACTGCTGCTGGCGCTGGTTCCGCCCTTTGCGCCGAGCTACTACACGGAGCTCGGCACGTACGCGATGATTTCGGCCATGCTGGCGCTCAGCCTGCAGCTGCTGGTCGGTTGCACGGGCCTCGTCAGCCTCGGCCACGCCGCCTTCTATGGACTGGCCGCCTACACCGTCTATCTCATCACCCCGGCCAACCAGGGCCTATCGATCCTCATCACGTTGCCAGCTGCTGTCATTGCCGCTGGCCTGGCGGCCCTGTTGGTAGGCTCGCTGTCGTTGCGCACCAAGGGCTTCTTCTTCCTGATGGTGACGCTGGCCTTCGGGCAGATGATGTTCTTTCTGTTCCACGACACCAAGCTCGGTGGCGGCACCGACGGTGCCTTCCTGTCGCGACCGATATTGTCCCTGTTCGGCTGGGAGATGCAGCTCAACCGGCGCCAGCGCCCGATGGCCACCTACTATGTGGCTCTCGGGCTGCTGGTGGCGATGTATGTCGGTCTCGTCCTGCTGCTTCGCTCGCTGTTCGGGCGCGTGCTGGAAGGCATCCGCGTCAACGAGCACCGCATGCAGGCGCTGGGCTTCAACACCTACCGCTACAAGCTGGCAGCGTTCGTGATCGCCGGGCTGCTGGCTGGCGTTGCCGGCCACATGTGGGCCATGCACCGTGGCTTCGTGAACCCCGAGCTGATCGGCTGGCATCGCTCCGCGGAGGCTCTGCTGATGATCCTGCTTGGCGGACTGGGCACCCTGCATGGCCCAATCGTCGGCGCGCTCGCCTACACCGGCCTCACCGAATTGCCGCAGGTGATGGAGGAGTGGAAGCCGTTCGCCAGCATCTTCAACAGCATCGGTCTGCCGAAGGTCGGGGCGTTCCTACAGCCGTTGTCCGAGCGCAAGCTGCTGCTGGAAGGCATCGTCATTCTGCTGGTCGTGCTGGTACTACCCAAAGGCTTGAGCGGCATCGGCATGCCGCGCTGGCTGCGCGACAGGATCGGCGGCCGCGCGCCTGCCCGCATGACGCCCGCCTCGGCGGCGGAGGTGCGCCCCAATGGCTGACGCGCGTCCCACCAGCCGGCCCATGCTCGCCACCCACGCGCTGGCCCGCCATTTCGGCGGCCTGGTCGCGGTGCGCGATGTCTCTATCGCGCTGCATCGGGGCGAGCTGCACGCAGTGATCGGACCGAACGGTGCGGGCAAGACCACGCTCGTCAACATGTTGTCGGGTGAGATTCGTCCGACAGCCGGGCGCATCGAGCTGGATGGCCGCGAGGTGGCGGGCGAACCTGCCTGGCGCATGACGCGAGCGGGCGTAGGCCGCTCCTTCCAGCGCACCAATATCTTCCCGACCCTGCCGGTGCTGGAGAACGTCCGCCTCGCGGTGCAGGCCGTCAGCACGGCACCTGTGCGCCCATTCCACCGGGGACCGAGCCACCAAGGCCTCATCGACAAGGCGCAGGCAACCCTGCAGCGGGTCGGCCTGGGCGGCACCGCCGACCGCCTTGCCGGGGCCCTTTCGCACGGCGAACAGCGCCAGCTCGAGATCGCCATGACGCTGGCCGGCGACCCCAAGGTGCTGCTGCTGGACGAGCCGCTGGCCGGCATGGGGCCGGAGGAATCCGAGCGCCTGACCGGCTTGTTGCAGGGCTTGGCGCGCGAGCACGCCGTGCTGCTGATCGAGCACGACATGGATTTTGTGTTCGCGGTCGCCGACTGGATGACCGTCATGGCCGAAGGCACCGTGCTGGCCGAGGGCAAGCCGTCCGCCATCCGCGCCAACACGGCCGTGCAGGAAGCATATCTGGGAGGGCATGCCTGATGCCGGCGCCCGCGCACGAGCGCCTGCTGCTGGCGGGCCAGGGCCTCGACACCTACTACGGCCAGAGCCATATCCTGCGCGGCGTATCGCTCGCCATCCGGCCGGGCCAGACGATCGGTCTGATGGGCCGCAACGGCATGGGCAAGACCACCCTGATCCGTACCCTGGTCGGACTGGTGCGCCCGCGGCGCGGCCAGGTGCTGGTCGATGGGGAGGACGTGACACGCCAGCCGACGTACGCCATCGCCCGCCGCGGCATTGCCTACGTGCCGGAAGGCCGCGGTATCTTCGCGAGCCTGAGTGTGATGGAGAATCTAGCCATCGCGCAACGTGGCGCCGCCAACGGCCAGCGCCGCTGGACGGTCGAACGCGTGCTTGAGCTTTTCCCGCGCCTGGCACAGCGGCGCGCCAACCGGGGCGACCAGCTCTCGGGCGGCGAGCAGCAGATGCTCGCCATCGGCCGCGCCCTGCTGGCCAATCCGCGCCTCGTCATTTTGGACGAAGCCACCGAGGGACTGGCCCCCATCATCCGCGACGAGATCTGGCGCACCATCCGCCTGATCCGGGATAGCGGCGTCGCCACCCTGATCGTCGACAAGTCGGTGGCGGCGGTGACCGGCATAGCCGATCGAATTGTCATCCTGGTCAAAGGCGAGGTGGTTTTCGAAGGCAGCCCGGTCGACCTCAAGGCCAAGCCCGAGTTGATGCACCGACACCTCGGGGTGTGAAGCATGCCGTTCGCCAGCATCGAAGGTCGCCGCATCGAGTACCGCATGGTGCCAGGCGATGCGCTGGCGCAGCCGACGCTGGTGTTCCTGCACGAGGGGCTGGGCTGCGTTGGCTTGTGGCGCGACTTTCCCGACAAGATCGCGGCCCGGCTCGGCGCCCGCGCGCTCATCTACTCCCGCTTCGGCTACGGCCAGTCGGATGGGCTGCTCGCCAAGCGCACACCGCGCTTCATGCACGAGGAGGCGCTCACGGTGCTCCCGGCCCTGCTCGAGCAGCTCGGCATTGAAAATCCGCTGCTGGTCGGCCACTCCGACGGCGCTTCGATTGCCATCATCCACGCCGCCGCCAGCGCATGCCCGGTCAGCGGGCTAGCGCTGATGGCGCCGCACGTATTCGTCGAGCCGATCTGCGTCGATAGCATCGCCCACGTCCGCGCCACCTATCAGGCCGGCCCGCTCAAATCGCGGCTGGCAAAGTACCACGCCCGCGTCGATGATGCGTTCCTCGGCTGGGCCGACATCTGGTTGGAACCGCAGTTCCGCAATTGGTCCATCGAGGGATTGGTCGGGAGGGTCGAGGCGCCCATGCTGCTGATGCAGGGGCTGCAGGACGAGTACGGCACGCTGGAGCAGCTCGACCGCATCGAGACGCGTGCCAATGTGGCGACCGAGCGCCTGGTGCTCGACCGATGCAAACATTCTCCGCACCGGGACCAGGAGGCAGCCGTCGCTGACGCCATTGTTGCCTTCGCCAGGGATGTTCGCCGCGGCTTGCGGCAAACCAATAACTCGAAGGGAGACCGCCCATGAGCAAGACGTTCGCTTCCACCGCCGACATGAGCGAGAAGAAGATCACCTTCGCCGAGATCGGCCGAGATCTGTACGCGTTCACGGCCGAGGGCGACCCCAACAGTGGCATCATCATCGGCGATGATGGTGTCATTGTCATCGACGCGCAGGCAACACCTGCCATGGCCGGGCAAGTCATTGAGCGGGTCGCCAAGGTCACCGACAAGCCCATCAAGTACGTGGTGCTCTCGCACTATCATGCCGTGCGCGTGCTGGGTGCCTCGGCCTACCAGGCGCAGCAGATCATCGCCTCGGACGCCTGCCGCGCCATGATTGCCGAACGCGGCAAGGAGGACTGGGATTCCGAATACGGCCGTTTCCCGCGCCTGTTCCGCGCCGCCGACACCATCCCGGGACTGACCTGGCCGACGCTGACCTTCAAGGACCGCATGACGCTCTACCTCGGCAAGCGCCGCGTCGAGCTGTGCTGCATCGGCCGCGCCCACACCGCAGGCGACATCATCGCCTACGTACCGGATGCCAACGTGGTCTTCTCCGGCGACATCGTCGAATACAAGTCCGCCTGCTACTGCGGCGATGCCCACTTCACGGACTGGCCGGCAACACTCTCGCGCCTCGATCGCGTCAAGGCGGACGCTCTGGTGCCGGGGCGCGGCGACGCGCTGGTCGGGGTCGATACGGTGGCCGAGGGCATCGCCCTGACCGGCGACTTCCTGCGCGACACGTATGCACCGGTCAAGCGCGGCGTCGCGCGCGGTGCCACGCTTAAGGAGTGCTTCGACGAGGCCACCGCCGCCATGCGGCCCAAGTACGGCAGCTGGCCGATCTTCGAGCACTGCCAGCCCTTCAACATCGCCCGCGCCTACGACGAGGCGCAGGGCATCGATACGCCGCGCATCTGGACGGCCGAGCGCGACCGCGCCATGTGGGCCGGCCTGCAGGAGTAGTGTGGTATTGGCCCGAGCACAGCTCGGAGCCAGCACGCAGGATCGACCTAGCTCATCTTGGGTGCGGGATGCTGGCTGCCCGCGAATTGCGGGATGGTAGTCCCACCGACCTTACTGGCGCACATAGCGGAAGGTGCGGCCGTCCAGCTCCCGGATCGGCGTATCACGGTAGGTCGTGACCAGGAAACTGCCGCTGCCAGCATCCAGCGCAAAGCGCTGACCGGCAAATTGCTTGCGGCCGAGATCGCCCGTGTCGAACTCGAACACGTAGGTCTTGTCTGAGCCGGCTTGGGCCGACACGTCGATGGTCTGCGCGGCCACCCCGTACATGCGCAGCCCGAGCAGCACGTGCGTCGGTGCGTCCTTGCAATCGATCTTGAACCCGGCAGCCCCCGTGACGCCGACCCGCGCAGTCCGGCCGTCGCAGACCACGCTGACATCGATGCCACGCATGGCGCGCCCGCTCCGGCTCTCGACAACAATGTCGTAGCCGTCGCCCTCGCCCGCCTGCAGGCGCTTGAACGCGAATACTGCCGGCCGGTCATAGGCGGGACTATCGAGCACGATCTGCCCTGCCTCGATCCGCCAGGTACCCTCCGAATCTTCATCGTAGGCGCCGTAGGCCAGGAAGTATTGGAACTTGCCATCCCGGCCGAGCTCGATGCAGGAGCCGACCTCCATCACGCCGACCAGGCAATAGGTGCCGGCTAGGTCGTTCACCTCCTGCGCCGAGGCGTACGCAGGCCATCCGCCGCGCAGCAGCGCAAGCAACAGGGCTGCGGCCTTCCAATTCGTCTTGTGCATGGGCTAAGTCTAATGGCGGACGCACATGGCAACAGCGCGGCAAACTGCCGATGCGTAGGCGTCAACCAACCGGCTGGGCGCCACCAGAAGCTTGGCCATACTTGACAGCTCAGCAGGCCCTCGCAATCGATACCGCATGACGGATGTCCGCCACATCGTGTTCCAGCACCGGCGATCTGCCGATCAGGATCGGGCGTCGCCGGCGCACCACCCGGTCGTGATTGTCGGGGCGGGACCGGTGGGCCTCGTTGCCGCCCTCGACCTTGCCAGCAAGGGCCGCCGCAGCATCGTCCTCGACCGCAAGCGCCACCTGGCGGATGGCAGCCGGGCAATTTGCTGGGCCAAGCGCTCGCTTGAGATCATGGACCGGCTCGGCATGGGGCAGGCGCTGGTCGACCTCGGCATCACCTGGAAGACCGGCAAGGTGTTCTTCGACACCCGCCAGGTCTACGAGTTCGACCTGCTTCCCGAAGAGGGACACCGGCGCCCGGCCTTCATCAACCTGCAGCAGTATTACTTCGAGCATTTCTGCATCGAGGCTGCTCGCAAAACTGGCCTGATCGACATGCGCTGGCTGGAGGAGGTGACCGGCATCGAGCAGGCCGCCGACGGCGCCGTACTCGACATCGCCACGCCGGATGGTGCCTACCGCATTACCGCCGATTGGGTGATTGCCGCCGACGGGGCCCGCTCCACACTGCGCCGCCAGCTGGGCCTGGGCTTCGAGGGTCGTGTGTTCCAGGATCAGTTCCTGATCTGCGACATCAAGATGCCGATGCAGCGGCCCGCCGAACGCTGGTTCTGGTTCGATCCGCCCTTCAACCGCGGGCAATCGGCCCTGCTGCACCGGCAGGCTCACGACGTCTGGCGGCTGGATTTCCAGGTCGGCAACGAGGCCGACCGCGCGGAGGAGATCAAGCCCGAGAACGCGGCCCGGCGCGTGCGCGCCATGCTGGGGGAGGACATCCAATTCACGTTCGAGTGGATCAGCCTCTACCGGTTCCAATCTCGGCGGCTTGAGAAATTCAGGCACGGCCGCGTGATCTTCGCGGGCGATGCTGCCCATCAGATGTCGCCGTTCGGTGCCCGCGGCGGCAACAGCGGCGTGCAGGACGCCGATAACCTCGCCTGGAAGCTCGACCTTGTGCTGCGCGGCCTTGCGCCCGAACGTCTGCTCGACAGCTACGAGAGGGAGCGCATGCAGGCGGCGGACGAGAACCTGGCCATCACCACCCGCTCGACCGATTTCATCTCGCCCAAGGGCACCATCAGCCGCACCTTTCGCGACAGCGTGCTGGCCTTGGCAGCAACCGAGCCGTTCGCTCGGCGGCTGGTCAACTCCGGTCGACTGTCCGTCGCCACGTGCTACACCGGCTCGGCCCTCAACGGGCCGGACGAGTTCGCTCAAGGCGAATGCCCGGCCGTCCGGCCCGGCGCCGCCGCGCTCGACGCGTCGCTTGAAAACCGTTGGCTGCTGGATCATCTGGACGGCGGGTTCCAGGCCATTCTGTTCAGCCGTGACGGCCTCGTGCCACCCGCCTTAAGGCAGGCTGAGGCGAGCCTTGCCGGCTACGACAGGCGGGCCAAATTCGCCATTGTTTCACGGGAAACAGCCTGTGCTCGCTACGGTGCCGAGCGTGATCCCGCGCTCTATCTGTTTCGCCCGGATCAGCACGTCGCGGCACGCTGGCGAGGGTATGTGCCGGGGTCGATTGAGGCGGCCCTAAGGCGGGCTACGGCCCGAATCTGACTGAGGGTGAGGTGCGCCATGCATTTGAAGCGCGAGCCTAACGTGGGCGATTTCGACGCGCTGTACGCGGCCGTCATCGAGGCGCACAGCGACCTCAGTGAATCGGAGAGCGCCGCCCTCAATGCACGGCTGGTGTTGTTGCTGGCCAACCATATCGGCAACGAGGCCGTGCTGCGCGAAGCCATCCAAATCGCTCGCCAGTCGATCGAGGCGAAGTAGGTGTCATCATAGGTAGGTGTCATCATCAAATGCGCGCCAGCGCGATCGTGCTGCCGGGCAGCCTTCGCTACCGGCTGTGAGCCGTGCCCGGGCCGGGACAACGCTCGATCCTCAAGCCGCAGGCTTGTTGGCCACGCAAGCCACGGCCACCTTCTCCTTGGCCATCGCCAGCGCCGCGACGTAGTCGGGCTTGCCCGAGCCCAGCAGTGGCATCCGATCGACCAGCAGAACGTCCGCCGGCACCATGAGCTCCGGCCCACCCTTGCCGCGGGCGTAGCGCAGGAACTGCTCGCGCGTGACCTTGTCGTCGGTGGTCAGCAGGACGATGCGCTCGCCTTTGCGCTGGTCTGGCAGGGCCACGGCGACGATCATAAGCGTCGGCCAGATCTCGGAGGCCAGTGCCTCCACTGCCGACAGCGACACCATCTCGCCGCCGATCTTGGCAAAGCGCTTGGCGCGTCCCTTGATGGTGATGAACCCCTTGTCGTCGATGGTGACGATGTCGCCGGTGTCGTGCCAGCCATCGGCGGGCGCCTCCAGCACGCCAGGATTGTCGGCGCGCAGGTAGCCCAGCATCACGTTGGGACCCTTCACGAATAGACGGCCGCCTTCGCTGATGCCGGCCACCGGCTCGAGGCGCGCCTGCATCAGCGGCGACAGCCGGCCGACGGTGCCGGAGCGGTTGGCAATCGGCGTATTCATCGCCAGCACCGGCGCCGTCTCGGTGACGCCGTAGCCTTCCAGGATGCGCACGCCGAAGCGTTCCATGTAGGTGTGCCGCGTGGCGTCTTTCACCGCCTCGGCACCTGCCACGATCAGGCGGATGGTGCGCAGGTCATAAGGATGGGCGGCGCGCGCGTAGCCCCGCAGGAACGTATCGGTGCCGAACATGATGGTGGCGCCGGTATCGTAGATCAGCTCAGGCACGATGCGATAGTGCAGCGGCGACGGATACAGGTACACCGGGATGCCGCCGATCAGCGGCATGATCAGGCCGCCCGTCAGGCCGAAGGAGTGAAACACCGGTAGCACGTTGAACACCAGATCTTCACCGTTGGCATCAACCCGGGCGAGGCACTGGGCGACATTGGCGAGGACGTTGCGATGTGACAGCACCACGCCCTTGGGATTGCCTTCCGAGCCCGAGGTGAACAGGATCACGGCCGGGTCGTCGGCCTTGCGCGCCACACGCTGGCGCCCGCCGGCCATAAGGCCGGCGATCTTGTCGGCCAAGCCGATGCGCTCGCGCATGTCCTCCAGGTAGACGATATGCACCGTCTGGGCGATGTCGCGGACAAGACCGGTTAGTCGTGCCTTCTCCACGAATGCACGCGAGGTGAGGACGACGGAGATCTTGGCCGCGCGACAGGCCGCGCGCACGCTGGTGGCGCCGCTCGTGAAGTTGATCATCGCCGGTACACGGCCGATCGACTGCAGCGCAAAAAAGGTGACGGCGACGCCAACAGAGTTGGGCAGCATCACGCCAACCGCAGCGCCGGGCGGGGCGAAGCCTTCGAGTTTGCGGCCCAGCACCTGTGCGCCGAGGATTAGCTTCCGGTAGCTGAGCTTGATGCCGAGCGGATCGGCGACGGCAGTCTTGCCGGTATCGCGCGTGCTGCGCGCATCAGCGAGTGCCTCAAACAGCGTGCGCTCGCAGCGCGCCGTCTCCACGGCCGTGTCGATCATAATGTCCTGCAGGGCCAGCCCAGCCGCCTGCCGGCGCGTCTTGCCCTTCAACGCCGCATCGACGTTGAGCTTGCGCGGCGGCAGGAACGTCACGCGCACCTTTGGAAACAGCGCCTTTCTGATCTGCGTCTTGCGCAGGTAGCTCAGCGGCGAGCGCTCCAATCCTTCGATGCGCACCGGCACCACCCAGGCATCGGCCCGGTCGGCGATCATGGCCGCGCCGTCGTAGGCCTTCATCAGGCTGCCGGTGACGGTGATGCGACCCTCTGGAAAGATGACGATGGTCTCGCCGCCCTTCACCGCATTGACCAGCGTGCGCGCCGCCAGCGGCTTGGTCGGCTCCAGCAGGTGTGCACGGATCACGCGCAAAAACGGCCTGACCCACCAGTTCTCGGCGATCTGTCGGTTGACGGCGAAGGCTGCTTCTTTCGGCAGTACGGAATGCAGCAACGGCCCGTCGAGCAGGCTCATGTGGTTGGGGGCAATGACGACGCGCTGGTCGGGTCCGGGAATGTTCTCGAGGCCCGTTACCTCGAGCCTAAAAAAAAAGCGGAACACCTCCCGGCCCATGTCGCGCATCAGGCCCGAGCCCCACGCGCGCATCACGTACAGCACCGCGGCAAAGCTCAGCACACCAAGCACAGCAAACAGCACCCCGAGACCGACGCCGGCGGCCTGCAGCCCAGCGACAACTGCGCCGGCGCCGACCATGTAGGCCGCATTCATCACGTTGACGGCGGCGATCACCCGGGCGCGTCGCTCCGGTGGGGCCCAAGCCTGCACGGCGGCAAATGACGGCACGATGTATAAACCGCCCGATACGGCAAGACCAAACAAGGACAAGATCAGGGCAATGCCGGCGGGTGAGGTCAGAACATCGAGGGCTGCGATCGGCTGGCCACCCGGCGTGGCGCCGACGGCGACCCAGGCCACCGCCAGCGAGAACACGCCGATCAGGATGGCACCCAGCGGCACCAGGGCAAGATTCGGCTTGCCGTGACTGGCTCCGGCGGCCAGCAGCGACCCGAGCGCGATGCCGATCGTGAAGGTGGCCAGGCACAGCGTCACCACGCTTTCGTTGCCGCCGATGCTGTCCTTCACCAGGGCCGGCAACAGCGATAGCGCCACGAAGCCAACCAGCCAGAACCACGAAACGATATGTGCGCCGCCCCACAGACGTGGATCGCCTTGCTGCAACTCGCGCAGCAGCGCCACCGTCGATGTCCAGGGATTGCGGGTGATAGCAAGGTCCGGAGCTGCCGCGCCGTCTTTGGGTATGAGGCGCGAGAACAGCCACGAGGACACCGCCAGCATGGCGATGACCAGCACGACGATGCTGGCGCTCTGCGCCTGGGCCACCGCGACGCCGCCGGCAATGGTGCCGAGCAGAATGGCAAGGAAAGTCGCGCCCTCCACCAGCGCGTTGCCTGCGGACAGCTCTGCGGTGTCGAGCTTTTCGGGCAGCATGCCGTATTTGAGGGGGCCGAACAGTGAGGCCAGGATGCCGAACAGGCCGAGCGTCAGCATCAGGATCGGCACCGAGTGCAGGAAGAAGCCGATGGCGGCGAGCCCCGCTACGGGGATCTCCGCCAGCTTGACCCGCTCGGCCACGTAGGCCTTGTCGAAGCGGTCAGCCAGTTCCCCGCCGAGCGCCGAGAAGATGAAAAACGGGGCGATGAAGATGATGCCGGACAGGGTGATAAGCACCCCGGCGTGGCCGCCGGCCACCTGTCCCGAGCCGGCGATGCCGAACAGGATCAGCATGGCCAGCGCATTCTTCAGGAAGTTGTCGTTGAGGGCGGAGCAGAACTGGCACCAAAACAGCGGCGCAAACCGCCGCGTCGTCATCAAGTTTTTGAGCATGTCATCCCCAATCGGCCCAGACCGACCCAGCGCGGCCAAGAAGGCCGCTGCGCACAGTACGCCGCATCCTCTTTCAGAAAGATGGCTAGATATAGAAACGATGTTCAATTTAGTGAACCCCTTACGGACACGCCTGCAAACGCGACGAAAATGTCTTGAATCGCTGGACCAGCCGGCGCAGATAGCGAGCAAGGCGAGAGGTGAGCCGAGCCATGCAATCGGAAGTTGCCAATTCCACCGGTATCCACGTCAACGGCGAGGCAACCGCAACGACAGCGGTGTCGTTGGCCGACCTGCTTGTCGAGCTGGGCTTTGCCGAGACGGCGGTCGCCACTGCCCTCAACGGCGAGTTCGTGGCGAGGCATGCGCGCACCGCCACCCAGCTCTCGCCGGGTGATCACGTCGAGATCGTAGCGCCACGGCAGGGTGGCTGATACCAACGACGTTGCGATGAACGCCATCGAACCCATCACGCCGTCCGGCGCAACGCTCAAGCTCTATGGTGTCGAGGTCAGCTCGCGCCTGCTGCTCGGCACCGGCCAGTACCCCTCGCCGCACGTGATGGCGAGCGCGGTGCAGGCTGCGCGGGCCGGCATCGTCACCGTGTCGGTCCGCCGCGAGGCTGCGCGAGCCAACACGGGCCAGCGCTTCTTCGAACTGATCAAGTCGCTGGGCGTACGCGTGATGCCGAACACGGCCGGCAGCCGCACGCCGCGCGAGGCCATTGCGACCGCGCATATGGCCCGCGAGCTATTTGGCACGGACTGGATCAAGCTTGAGGTGATCGGCAACGACGACACGCTGCAGCCCGATCTGTTCGGCCTGCTCGAGGCGGCGACGGCGCTTCGCAAGGACGGTTTCAAGGTGTTCCCCTATACCACCGAGGACCTGGTGGCCGCCGAGCGACTGGTGGCCGCCGGTTGCGAAGTGCTCATGCCTTGGGGTGCGCCGATCGGCACCGGCCGCGGCCTTGCCAACCGCTACGCGCTACGCTCGCTGCGCAAATATTTCACCGGCGTTCCGCTCATCATCGACGCCGGCATCGGCGCGCCCTCGCACGCCGCCGAAGCCATGGAGCTCGGTTTCGACGCGGTCATGCTCAACACGGCGGTGGCATCTGCAGCCGATCCGGTGCGTATGGCTGGCGCGTTCGCCGCCGCCATCGACGCCGGCCGCACCGCCTACGAGGCCGGCCTCATGGAGATGCGCGATATGGCGGCACCCTCCACGCCAGTGGCCGGCACGCCGTTCTTCGACCTCGACCGGTCGTAGCGGCGATGTCCAGCCAAGTGCACGGGCTCGACCGGTTCTATCCAATCGTTCCCGACCTCGCCTGGCTGCAGCGGCTCGTGCCGCTCGGCGTCCGTACCGTGCAGCTGCGCCTCAAGGACGCGCCGCCTGAGCGTGTGCGCCAGGAGATGCTTGACAGCCTTGAGGTGTGTCGGCGGCACGGCTGCCAGCTGATCGTCAACGATTACTGGCGCGAGGCCCTCGAGGTGGGCGCCGACTACCTTCATCTGGGCCAGGAGGACCTGGCAGCTGCCGACCTGGTTGCCATCCAGGCCAGGGGCATCCGGCTCGGCATCAGTACGCACAGCCTGCAAGAGCTGGACATCGCCCTTGCCGCCAAGCCTGCCTACGTCGCGCTGGGGCCGATCTACGAGACCCGCCTCAAGGCGATGCAGTGGTCGCCGCAAGGTCTTGCCCGCGTCACCGATTGGAAGACGCGCATCGGCGACCTGCCGCTGGTCGCGATCGGCGGCATCACACCGGAGCGGGCACCGGGCGTCGTCGCTGCCGGCGCTGACAGCATCGCCGTGATTACGGATTTCTTCACCAATCCGGACCCCGAGGCGCGCGTGCGCCAGTGGCTCGCCTGGGCGGCCGCTTTGCGGCCCTGAGCCTATTGCGCCGGTCGGCCAACTAACGGTTCGGCAACGTGGGCAGGCTAGGCAGGGCGGCCCGCGTCAGACCCCAAACGACCCGTTGCGCATGCCGGCATCGTATCGAACCCTCCTGCTTGCCAGCCTCGCCGCCTATGCCATCGGCGCCGCGGTGGTCCTACAGCTGTATGCGCCCGGGCCATGGCCGCTGGATATGGTCAATCACGCCGTGGGGCGTGATTTTGTCAACGTGTGGGTGGCGGGTCGGCTGGTGCTCGAGGGACAAACCGCGGTGCTGTTCGATGCCGAGGCCTATCAAGCTGCTCTCGCCCGGCTGGTGCACCCTGCGCTGGCACCGCATATCTGGTCCTATCCTCCGACCAGCCTGCTGATCGCCGCGCCCTTCGGGCTGCTGGCCTATGGATGGGCGCTGGCGCTGTGGACCGTGGCCGGGCTCGCGGCCTTCATCGCCGTCGGTCGCATCGGCCTTGACGCTCAGCCGGCGCATTGTCACCGCGCTGCTGCTGGTTGCCCCGGCCACATTCACCAACATCATATGCGGCCAGAACGGCTTCCTCACCGCCGCCCTGCTGGCAGGCGGCTTTCTGCTGCTCGACACGCGGCCCGTGGTGGCGGGGCTGCTGCGCGGGCTGCTCAGCTACAAGCCGCACCTGGGGCTTATCGTTGCTCCGGCGCTGATGGCGCTCGGCGCGTGGCGTACGGTTGCCGTGGCGGCCATCACCGCCTTCGTTCTGGCCGCCGCTTCGGGGCTGGCATTCGGCTTCGAGCCCTGGCGCCTGTTCGTCGGTGTGACGTTGCACAAGCAGACGGCAATGCTCGAGGCGTTCCAAGGCTTCTTTACGCGCATGCTGGTGTCGCCCTATGCGGGCCTGCGCCATCTGGGCCTATCGCACAATCAGGCCATGCTCGCCCAGGCCGGCCTGTCGGTGCTGGCCATCGCCGCGGTCGTGGTCTTGCTGCGAGGCGCGCGCAATCGCGAGGACGTACTGGCCATGGTCGCTGCAGCAGCGTTCGTGGTCAGCCCCTACACCCTTACCTACGACCTGCCGGTTCTGGCGCTTGTCATCGCCCGCTATGCCGCGCGCCGTCCCCACTGGAGGCGGCGCGAGAGCTACCTGCTCGGTTTCGCCTGGGCCATTCCGATGCTCACAATCCCGCTCCTGTGACGGGCATTGCGCTGCCTGCCTTGGCCCTGCTGTTGCTCTTCGCCATGCTCTGCGCCGACATCTGGCGGCGCTCCGCGGCGGGCGCCGACGCCACAAACCTATGGCCGGCAACGCCGGTAGCGTTGCAAGCTATTAACGCGACATGGCGTCGACTGAGCCGAAGTTCTAGCGAATTATGACAAAACAGCTGTACTGGACTTTGCACGCGAGCAAATCCAAGCTAGCAGCAGGTTGCTTTACGGCTTGCGTGGGCGTGCGGGAACGATGGCCTATCGGTTCAAATTGCAGGAGCCGCTGGCGCAGGAGGTGCGTCGCGTTGCGCTCGCGCAAATCGACCTCGCCGAAGAGAAGCTCACCAGCCAGGACAACATCCCGGACGCCATCCACAACGCGCGCCGCGGCCTGAAGCGGCTGCGCGCCCTGATCCGCCTTCTGCGCCCGGCAATTGGTGATGCCGCCTATCGACGCGAAAGCCAGCGTATCGCTGGCGCCGCCCGGCTGCTGGCCGGCGCGCGCGACGTACATGTTATGCGCCTTACGGCAAGCAAGCTGGAGAGCCGCTTCGGCCCACTGCCCGACGGGGCCGGCCAGCGCCTTGACACGTTGCTGACCAAGGCGGCGGCCGCCATATCCTCCGACGCCGGCAAGGACGGCCGCGCCCAGGCGCTGAAGCGCCTCACGCAGATGCGCAAGTTCTTCGCCGGTCACGCACTTGACGGGGTCTCGTTCGAATCTCTCGCCGAGGGCCTGGAGCGCTGCTATCGCAAGGGCCGCCGGGGCTTCCGTGACGCATACCGCAAGCCGTCGGACGAGTCCTTTCATGCCTGGCGAAAGTGCGTGCAACGGCACTGGCGACACATGCAGCTCATCGCGCGCGCCTGGCCCGAGGTCGTGTCGGCCCGCGCCGACGAGGCCAAGGAGCTGTCGCGCCTGTTGGGCGAGGATCACGACCTCGCCGTCCTGCTCGCCAAGGTCGCCGAGTGTGCACCTGAGGACCTGACCCGCGCTGACGTGGCCGCAATTGGCGGCCTGTGCCGATCCTGGCAGGCCGAGATCCGGCACATGGCCGAGCCGCGCGGCGCCCGCCTGTTCGCCGAGCCTGCCGAAGGCCTGCGACGCAGGATCGAGGCTTATTGGTCCTCGGCCGGCCGTCTTGCCGCATGCAACCGCCCCGAGGAGCAGCCTGCCCCCCGACACAAGCCCGCGACGGCCAAACGCCGCTCGCGTCGCCGCAAAGTGTCAGCAGCCTGAGCGGCCCTGCCTTGCCGGCCGCCAATCCTCGCGCCATAAAGGCGTGCATCGGGGCTACTCGGATTCCCGGCGAAATGCCTTGCAGGCCAAGGACGTAACACCTGCGAGCATGACAGTTGTGTGACACGATCGTGGCCGCCCTCGGCTTCGTTCGGGCAAGGCAGCAGCGGCTGCGGAGAGACGCGACCATGCATGTTGCGATGATTGGCGCAGGTTACGTGGGATTGGTGACCGGCGCATGCTTTGCCGAGTTCGGCCACATAGTGAGCTGTATCGACAACGATCCAGCCAAGGTCGATGCGCTAAAGCGCGGCGAGATGCCGATCTTTGAGCCGGGTTTGGCCGAACTGGTGGCCAGCAACGTCGGCGCACAACGCTTGTCCTTCACCACCGAGCTGGGGCCGGCAGCCCGGACAGCCGATGCCATCTTCATCGCCGTCGGTACGCCCTCGCGCCCGGCCGATGGTCTCGCCGATCTCACCTACGTTTATCAAGCGGCGCGCGAAATCGCGTCCCACCTCGACGGCTACAAGCTGATCGTCACCAAGTCGACCGTACCCGTCGGCACCGGCGATGAGATCGCGCGCATCGTCAGGGAGCTGCGGCCTGCGGCCGACTTCGCGGTGGTGTCGAACCCCGAGTTTCTGCGCGAGGGCGCGGCCATCAGCGATTTCATGCGCCCCGATCGGGTTGTGATCGGCACCGACGACGCCCGCGCCAAAGACGTGATGGGCGAGCTGTACCGGCCGCTGATTGACAACGCGCCAATGGTGTTCACGGAGCGGCGCGGGGCCGAACTGATCAAGTACGCTGCCAATGCCTTCCTCGCCACCAAGATCACCTTCATCAACGAAATCGCCGACCTTTGCGAGCAGGCGGGCGCCAACGTGCAGGAGGTGGCACGCGGCATCGGCCTCGACAACCGCATCGGGCCCAAGTTCCTCAACGCCGGGCCCGGCTACGGTGGCTCTTGCTTCCCCAAGGATCTGCTGGCTCTGCTCCGCACCGGCCTCGATTTCGGTGTGCCGATCCGCTCGATCGAGACCATCATTTCCATCAACGAGCAGCGCAAGCGCGCCATGGCGCGCAAGGTGATCGCACTGTGCGGCGGCAATGTGCGCGGCAGCACCATCGCGGTGCTGGGCCTTACCTTCAAGCCGGACACAGACGATATGCGCGAGGCGCCATCGGTGGCCATCATCACTGCCTTGCGGGATTCCGGCGCCAAGATCCGCGCCTTCGATCCCGAAGGCATGAAGCATGCCCGCTCCATCCTGGGCGATATCGAGTGCGCTAACGATGCCTACTCCTGCATGGAGGGCGCTGACGCGCTGGTCATCATCACCGAATGGGATGCCTTTAGGAAACTCGATCTTCAGCGCGTCAAGTCGCTGCTGCGCAAGCCCGTTGTCGCCGACCTGCGCAACATCTACCAACCCGAGGAGATGGCGCGGCTTGGGTTCAACTACGTCAGCGTCGGCCGACCCAAGGTTGATGCCGCCGGCTAACGTCAGAGCCCGGCAGGGTCGGGGTGCGTCGAGCAGGTTGGCGACCCAACACGAGGCCATTTGCCGCCACGGATTTGGTGTTGGCTCTGCCTGCGCTTGACCCGACCTCTGCAGGCGACTACCCAGCCGCCACGAAGTGCTCACGGAACAATATGCCGGACAGCTTGCCCGACCTGCGCCCTCTCCCCGACAGCCACCCGGCGGTCCAGCACGGCCGCATTGGCGTGCTTTTGCTCAATCTCGGCACACCGGACGCCACCGACTACTGGTCGATGCGCCGCTATCTCAAGGAGTTTCTGTCCGACCGGCGCGTGATCGAGGAGCCGCGCTGGAAGTGGTGGCCGATCCTCAACGGCATCATCCTGACGGTGCGCCCCGGCCGCAAGGGCAAGGACTACGCCAAGATCTGGAACAATCAGCGCAACGAGGGGCCGCTCAAGACCATCACCCGCTCGCAGGCCGAAAAGCTCACGCAGTTGCTCGACAACGAGCGCATCGTCGTCGACTGGGCCATGCGTTACGCCAAGCCGACCACCGCGGAACGCCTCGCCTGGCTGCAGGCGCAAGGCTGCGAGCGCATCCTGCTTGTGCCCCTCTATCCGCAGTACGCCGCAGCTACGACGGCCACCGCCTGCGACCACGCGTTCCGCGCCTTGATGCGCATGCGCTGGCAGCCCGCCGTCAGGGTGGCACCGGCCTACTTCGAAGATGCAGCCTACATCGAGGCGATCGCCGGCTCGGTTCGCACACACCTCGCCACGCTCGACTTTGCGCCCGACACCATCCTGGCCTCCTTCCACGGCATGCCGCAAAAGTATCTGGAGGCCGGCGATCCCTACCACTGCCAGTGCCAGAAGACCTCGCGGCTGGTGCGCGAGACGCTCGGCTTGCCTGCCGAGCGGTGGCTTACAACCTTCCAGTCGCAGTTTGGCAGCGATCCCTGGTTGCAGCCTTACACCATCGATACGGTCGAGCGCCTGGCAAGGTCGGGCACCAAGCGTCTGCTTATCGTTGCACCGGGCTTCTCCGCCGATTGTCTGGAGACACTCGAAGAGCTGGACATGGAGAACCGCAACGCCTTCCTAGCGAACGGCGGCGAGCGCTTTGCATATGTGCCCTGCCTGAACGACAGCGATGCCGGCGTCGGTGTCATCGCCAGCGTGGTGCGCCGCGAACTGATGGGTTGGCTGTAATAGGCTCGGAAGCGTCGTTCAGGCTCTCTTCACTCTCTGGAAATCTCTGATTTACCAAACCTTTGTGCTCCTGCCCTAAAACGGACGGGCTGGCGTTGCCATATCTGGCATGTCGCTGCAGTTCACAACGGGTGCACCTATGAACATTTTTGGCGGCTTTGAGATCTTCGGTCTCCTACTGATTGCTTTGGCCGCAGCCGCGCTGTGGTCAACGGTCAAGATCATTCCACAGGGCTACAACTACACGGTCGAGAGCTTCGGCCGTTACACGCGCACGCTCAACCCCGGACTGCACATCCTCATTCCGGTGATGGAGCGCATCGGCGCCAAGATGAACATGAAGGAACAGGTGATCGATATTCCCTCGCAGGACATCATCACCAAGGACAACGCCATGGTCACCGTCGATGGCGTGAACTTCTACCAGGTCCTGAACGCGGCCAAGGCGGCCTATGAGGTCGACCGCCTGGAAGGCGCCATCGTCAACCTGACGATGACCAACATCCGTACCGTGATGGGCTCGATGGACTTGGACGAACTGCTGTCCAACCGCGACACCATCAACGCCAAGCTGCTCCAGGTTGTTGATGCCGCCACCGAAGCGTGGGGCGTCAAGGTGACCCGCATCGAGATCAAGGACATCGCGCCGCCACGCGACCTGGTCGACAGCATGGCCCGCCAAATGAAGGCCGAGCGCGACAAACGCGCCCAGATCCTCGAGGCCGAGGGCCTGCGTCAGGCCGCGGTTCTAAGAGCCGAAGGCGAGAAGCAGGCGGTCATGCTCGCCGCGGAGGGTCGCAAGGAAGCCGCCTTCCGCGATGCCGAAGCGCGTGAGCGCGCCGCCCAGGCCGAAGCCAAGGCCACCGAGATGGTCAGCCAGGCGATTGCCAACGGCAACGTGCAGGCCATCAACTATTTCGTCGCCAACAACTACGTGAAGGCCCTCGAGTCGCTGGCTCGCTCGCCGAACCAGAAGGTGCTGATGATGCCACTCGACGCCTCCTCGGTGATCGGCTCGCTCGCCGGCCTCGCCGAGATCACCAGCGAAGCGTTCGGCCGGAACGGCGCCGGTGGCGATCCGTCCCCGAAGCCCAGCGCGCGTCCTCGTCAGGGTAGCGTTCCAAGCGCCTGATCACGCCTGCCGTCTTAGTGTTGGGGAGCTGATGTCCATGCAGTCGATGTTTCCGATGCTGTCCAGCCTCGGCTTCTGGAACTGGTTCATCCTGGCCGTGCTGCTGTTCATCCTGGAGACCGTCGTTCCGGGCGTGCACTTTCTCTGGTTTGGCCTAGCCGCCGTCGTGGTCGGAATGCTGTCCGTGGTGACCGGCATTGCCTGGCCTTGGCAGCTGGTCGCCTTCGGCGTCATCTCGGTACTGACCGTGTTTTGGGTGCGCCGATTCTATCGCGCCGAAGCGGCACAAAGCGATCTGCCCGATCTAAATGTGCGCGCCAACCAGTACATCGGCCGCTCGCTGATCGTCGAGCAGGCGATCCAGAACGGCCGCGGCAAGGTGCGCGTTGGCGACACCTTGTGGACTGCCGAGGGCCCCGACTCGCCGGCCGGCGCCCGCGTGACCGTCAAGGAAGCCAGGGGCAACGTCCTGGTGGTGGAGCGTGCTGCCGCGTAACGATGGCCCGAGTGCCTTTGCCTGGCTTGTGGCGCTGATCAGTCTGGCCTTGCCCTGGGTCGGCATCGGCGCGGGCCTGGTCGGCGCATGGCAGATCGCGCAGGGCGAGCGGTCCGGCTGGTGGTTGGTCGGTGCAGGCACCTGCATGCTGATCGCCGATGTCGTGATCGACTTCGTCTGGGCCCACCCCTCGGTCAGCAAAAGCGACCAGCCCGACCTCAACCGCCGCGCCGAACAGCTGATCGGCCGCGTGCTGGTGCTCGAGGAGGCCATCGAAGGCGGCCGCGGCAAGGTGCGCGTCGGCGACACCTTGTGGCTCGCCGAAGGCGCCGAGCTTCCCGCCGGCACCCGCGTCAAGGTCACCGGCGTGCGCCGCGACGCCCTGCAGGTTGAGGCCGTCTAGTCGTCTACGCCCTGCGCCGATGGCTCACCTTACGTCAGGAACTCCACGTTGCCGCGATCCAGGTCGTAGTGGGCAGCGACGATCTTGAGCTTGCCGCCCTTGACGGCCTCGGCCAGCATCGAGCTTGCCGTTGTCAGGCGGGTGGTGCCACGTCTGGCGCTTTCGCGGATGGTATTGTCGACGAAGTCGCCGGACTTGCCGCGCATGGCAATGGCGGCAGGCAGGATCGGGTCGATCATCGGTCCGATCGAGCCGGGAAAAGTCGCGCTCTTGGTGACCACGTCGCACGCCGCTGCAACCGCTCCGCAGCGCTGATGGCCCAGCACGACGATCAAGGGTGCACCGAGCACGCCGACGCCGAACTCGACCGTACCGACCACCGCGGGATCGATCAGGTTGCCGGCGTTGCGCGCCACAAACAGCTGGCCAACGCCTAGTCCGCCAAACAGCAGCTCAGGCGGGCTGCGACTGTCGGCGCAGCCGATGATTATCGCCCATGGCGCCTGATGTGCCGCGACACTCGCGCGTTGCTTGGCGAGGTCGATGGAGCAGAGCTGCGGCTGCGCAACAAAGCGCCTGTTGCCCTCCTTCAGAGCCTCAAGGGCTTGCTCGGACGTCAATGCCGTTGCTGGTGCCGCGATGGCAACGGTCGAGCCAAGGCCGGGAGCCGCCACCGCGGCGGCCATGCCCAACCCGACAAGCCCGAGCACGCCGCGGCGGTTAACGCAAACCTGATTGCTGCAATCGGACATGGGGCAGGGCCCTCCCTTCTACTCGGCCAGGAGGCTAGGGGGCGGGGTTTGAGCTTTTTGGTTCATTCGAAAATATGGCTTCTTATCAAATGCATGCATGGGTCTTACGAGTTTGATGCAAGCCGTGCCCCTGCCTCGCTTCGGGCTGAAAGTCCTGTTATCTCGATGTGACTGCCGGGTAGTTTTCGCTTTTGCTGGAGACCACGGAGCGATGATCACCAAGCCGGTGCAGGCACCCCGAAGCGGTGCGCTGCTGCTTGCGGCGGCTGGCGCCGCGATGCAGCTCACACTCGGCACCATGCCGGCCCTCGCGCTCGACGAGCAGGCCGGCGAGACCAAGGCCATCGAAGCATGCGAGAAGCAGCTTTGCACGATGCTCCTGCAAAGGAAGCCGGCCGGCGGCGACCTCAAATGCCAACTCAGCAAGACTTGGCAGCAGTCGACCATCAAGGAAGCGGAGAGCAGCACGGTAAAGTGGGGCTACGGCGACGCACGCTGCTCGGTCGATGTTAACCTCACGCGCGCGGCGATCGTCTCCGCCATGACCAGTGAGGAATTCACCTACGAGATCCCGAAACACACGGCCCACTGCGTGGTCGAGCAAGACGGTCAAGTCACCAACGTGACGGCGAAGCTGGCGCCCAAGATCATCTTCAAGAACGGCAAGGCCGACAAGGTCTGGATCAACCTCAAGGACGTCGATGGGCCGGTGTCCATCAAGGCCACCATCTGGACGGTGGCGCGCCTTGCCGACAGCGTCGGTCTGTTCCATCGCAAGATGATCAAGTCGATGAACAAGTTCATCGAGCGGGGCTGCGCCAAGAAATATCCGCAGGTCGCAAGCGCCGCGTTGCCGACAACCAAGGACAAGGTCAAGAAGGTTGCCAAGCCTGCTGCGGACCCTGCCAAGTAACGCCGTTGCGGGTCACGGCTGCCAGCGCGGACGCGGCTCGCCGGTTTGCGCTTGTTGGGCCTGCTGACCCTTGCCGATCTCGCGGGCCAGCGCCGCCAGCAGCTCCTTCACGCCGGCGCCGGACACTGCCGAGACGATCAACGGCTTCTTGCGCGCCACGGCCTTCAGCTGCGCGCTCTTGGCTGCGATTGTCTCGGCGTCCAGCGCATCGCACTTGCTCAGGGCCACGATCTCCTTCTTCTTGGCGAGGCCCGCGCCATACGCCTTGAGCTCGGCGCGCACGGTTCGGTAGGCGCCGGCGATATCCTCTCCCGTTGCGTCCACCAGATGCAGCAATGCGCGGCAGCGCTCGACATGACCGAGGAAGCGTGTGCCGAGGCCGGCGCCCTCGTGGGCGCCTTCGATCAGGCCCGGAATATCGGCCAACACGAAGTCGAGCCCCGGGGTGCGAACGACGCCGAGGTTGGGGTGCAGCGTCGTGAACGGGTAGTCGGCGATCTTGGGCTTGGCGGCGCTGACGGTGGCCAGGAACGTGGACTTGCCGGCGTTGGGAAGGCCGATGATGCCGGCATCCGCAATCAGCTTGAGCCGCAGCCAGATGGTCAGCTCCTGGCCGGACTCGCCGGGATTGGCCCGTCGCGGTGCCTGGTTGGTCGACGACTTGAAATGGGCATTGCCGAACCCGCCGTTGCCGCCCTTGGCGAGCCGCACACGGTCACCCGGCTTGAGCAGTTCGGCCAGCAGGGCCTCCTGATCCTCGGCAAACACCTGCGTGCCCGGGGGCACGGCAATGACGGCATCGTCTCCGCCGGGCCCGGAGCGGTTCTTGCCCATGCCGGGCGTCCCGTTCTTGGCCTTGAAGTGCTGCTGATAGCGGTAATCGATCAGGGTATTCAGGTTGGCGACGCACTCCACCCAGACGTCACCTCCTTTGCCGCCGTCGCCGCCGTCGGGTCCACCGAACTCGATGAACTTCTCGCGACGGAACGACACCGCGCCGGCGCCGCCGTCGCCAGAACGAATATAGATCTTGGCTTGGTCGAGAAACTTCATGACCTATTCTAGCACGCCGCTACGCGGGCAAGCGCATCCCTGCAGCAGCTCAGGAGGTCGCGCCGAGGCGAGTGAGCCAGGCGCGCCAGCGCGCATGCACCGGCTGACGGGCCACCATGGCCGGGATGGAAAGCGTCGCACGCTTGCGGTCGAGCCAGAAGGTCAGCACCTGTACGTCATGGCCGCGCGCAGCGCAGCCGATCCAACCGCGTCCGACAGGTTCAAAGCCGAGCTTGGCCAGTACGCGCCCGGAAGCCGGATTGTCGATGAAGTGCGCCGACGTGAAGCCCGGTACACGCTGGGCCTTGAAGCCGTGCTGCACGACAGCCCGGGCCGCCTCCGTGGTATAGCCGCGTCCCCACCATGGGCGGCCGAGCCAGAAGCCAAGCTCGGCTGTGCCGGACGCGCGCCGGTAGAAGCCGACCCCTCCGATCAGACGCCCCTCGCGCTCGATGCCAAAGCGCACCTCGCCACGAACCGGGGTCAGCCAACCCAGTGCCTGCCGCTCGCTAAAGGGATAGGGGATGTCGCTCGTCATCGAGGCCACGGCCCAGTCGCCGGCCAGTCGCGCGAACTCAGGCGCATCGGTGCGTCGCAGCAGGCGCAGGGTCAGCCGTTCGGTCTCGAGAGTTGCCATAGCACAAGCTGTGACGAGGTCGGACACCTCGTCAATCCCTCGCGTGCAAAAACAAAATGAGGAGATGGGATTTCCATCTCCTCGACATGCTCATCAGCAGGCGCACGCTGCGCTACTCGGCAGCTGCTTTGGCCGCCGCTGGCTTCACGGAGATATAGACACGGCCGTCACGCTTGGTGGCGAACTCGACGTGGCCCTCAGTCGTGGCAAACAGCGTGTGATCCGTGCCCATGCCGACATTGGCGCCGGGGTGCCACTTGGTGCCGCGCTGACGCGCCAGGATATTGCCGGATAGCACGTGCTCGCCGCCGTACTTCTTGATGCCGAGGCGCCGGCCCGCGGTATCGCGGCCGTTGCGAGACGAGCCGCCTGCCTTTTTGTGTGCCATGTGCTTGGTCCTTGCAGACTAGAGACGGCAGCCTTAGGCGCCGATAATTTCCTTGATGCGGATGGTGGTCTGCTCTTGCCGGTGACCGCGCTTGCGCCTCGAGTTCTTGCGCCGGCGCTTCTTGAAGGCAATCAGCTTGGGGCCGCGGCCCTGCTCGACCACCTCGGCGGTGACCTTGGCGCCGGACAGGAGGGGCATGCCGACCTTCGGATCGCCGGCGCCGGCCAGCATCAGCACCTCGGTGAACTCGACCGTGGAGCCCGCATCGCCGGCGACCTTCTCGACCGTCAGGACATCGTCGGCTGCCACACGATACTGCTTGCCGCCGGTCTTGATGACAGCGTACATCTTTGATTTCCTTAGAGAATTCTGCCTCGGCGCCGCTTGGGAAAAGCAGACACGCGCGCTGGCCGAGGTATGCGCCGCGCCCAGTTGCGCGGCAATATCCTCGACATGGCCCCCAAAGTCAACGCACTAGCGGGAGCCGGCCATTTCGGGCACGGACGCGCGCCCGGTCGGGTTGGTCCACGTATGAGTGGGGCGACCGGAGGGGATGCGTTTGGTTGTGAAGGCGTTACCTCGCTTGCGCCCCCGGGCAGTGGTTGCTATCACCCCCGCGCCGACCGACACCCTCGCTGACTTCCACTCAGCTAGCGATGGGCCGAGCGACGGGCTTTTGCAGATTATGCGAGTGCCCCGATTTTCACCGGTCCGGAGAGGTGGTCGAGTGGTTGAAGGCACCGCACTCGAAATGCGGCATACTCGCAAGGGTATCGTGGGTTCGAATCCCACCCTCTCCGCCAGTTCCTCACTCGCGTGGTCTCAGCACATCTCACTGAGCCTCGGATGGCACCTGTTTTTCTGCATTCT
>DASTOW010000275.1:0-18030 GCA_035762425.1 Hyphomicrobiaceae bacterium
ACTTCCTGGGCTATCTGCACGGATAGTCGCCGCACCGGAAACGAGCGACGGCTGCATCGACACGAATGTCGGTGCAGCCGTCCGCGTTTGCAGCGGGGATCACCGTGGTCCAGGCGAGAACGCCGGCATCCAAGGTGTAGAGGATGACCGAGAGGATGATCCCTCCCGCGCAGACGTGCCGCGCCCGCAAAGGCGTGCGCGCCGAGCGTATCGAGAGCATCGCCCACGGCTCACCTGCGCGCACGTTCAAAAAAGGGCGTTTGCAAAAGCGTAAGCGTCCAAGGCCCTGCGGCCGGGACTGCGGGAGGCTCGCGGCTGATCGCTTGCCGCGAGCCCCTTTGCATTGCCTAGGCGGTCGCCATGCGCGGCTGCTCGGGACGGCCGCGGATGTCGAAAAACAGCGCCTGGCTGATCACCGCCTTGACATTGTCGGGGTGGAACGGCTTGGCGATCAGGAAGGTCGGCTCAGGGCGCGTGCCGGTCAGCAGACGCTGCGGGTAGGCGGTAACGAAAATCACCGGCACCGAGAACGAGCGCAGGATCTCGTTGACGGCGTCGAGGCCCGAGCTCCCGTCAGCCAGCTGAATGTCCGCCAGGATCAGGCCCGGCCTGGCCCGCATCACGGCTTCGATGGCTTGCTTTTCGGTGCGGGCGATCTTGACGACGCGATGACCGAGGTCGGTGACCAAGCGCTCGAGGTCGAGGGCGATCAGCGGTTCGTCCTCGATGATCACCACATCGGTGGCAATCTGCCGCGCGATTTCACGGCCGGCCTCATCGACCAATTCCTGCAGTTCGCTCTCGTCGATATCGAGAATTGTGGCCGCCTCGCTCGGCGAGAACTCCTCGACCGCGATCAGCAAAAAAGCCTGGCGGGCCGCCGGGGCCAGGACGTCCAGGTTGCGCCGTACTGCGTCGAGCCCCGGATGCGGCGGCTCTTCGGTCCTCTGGCTATTCCACTTGATGGAGTTAACCAGCTTGAGGAATGTCTGATACAGCGCCATGCGCGGTGGCAGATCCTCAGGAAACAGCGTGGGGTCGGCCAGCATGGCCTCCAGGGTCGAAGCCACGTAGGCATCGCCGCTCTTCTGGCTGCCAGTGACGGCGCGGGCGAAGCGACGCAGGTAAGGCAGGTGGGCGGCGACGAGGTCGGCAACAGACATATGTGTCCCCTCTCAAAAACCAGGCGTAGGCTCGGCAATAAACGCAGTGCGGCGACGAATGTTCCATGGAACCATCGCTGAGCGGACGCGTTATTTCGTTAGTCCGGCGGCCAGCCTGCCGGTAAGGGGCAAAAAGGAGGGTCCTAGATGGCGGGTAAAGACGGCTCGACGCGGCAAACGGCCGGTGCCGATCAGCTCGAGCAGCCCACTCACGACTACGTGACCAAGAGGAAGCTTTACGTCGTGCGCAACGAAAACGGTCGCGACAACAACGAGCGGCCAGCCGACATGCCAAAGCGCCACGGAATGCTCGATCGCGCACAGCAGGCACAATTAGGCAACCTGTTGCGAGCAATCTTCTCGGACGTAGCTGAAGAGCCGGTTCCGGATCGGTTCGTCAAGCTGCTCGAGGCGCTTGAAGCGAGGGAGCGCAAGCAGTGAGCACCCGATCCGCGACCCTCAAGCAGGGCAACACCGAGTCTGTGCCTCTCAAGGAGGCCATGCTCAAACTCATTCCGAACTTGCGAGCATTTGGCGTTTCGCTATGTGGCGACGTCGAGCGCGCCGATGATCTCGTGCAGGAGACCCTCCTCAAGGCCTGGAACCACCTCGACAGCTTCCAGGAAGGAACCAACCTGCGTGCCTGGCTGTTCACGATCCTGCGCAACACCTACTTCTCCGAGTGTCGCCGGCGTCGACGCGAGGTCGAAGACCGCGACGGCAACAAGGCTGAAGAGCTGGCCGTCCATCCGGGCCAGCAGGGCCATCTCGACATGCAGGATTTCCGCCGGGCGCTGAATCTGCTGCCACCGGACCAGAGGGAGGCTTTGGTCTTGGTGGGCGCTGCCGGCTTCTCCTACGAGGAGGCGGCTTCGGTATCGGGGTGTGCGGTGGGCACCATCAAGAGCCGCGTCAATCGTGCCCGTACTAAGCTTGGCGAGCTGCTCGGCGTGACGGCAGCGCGCGAGTTCGGGCCGGACTCAGCCACCGAGGCAATCGTAGCGCGCACCGTGGGCGGCGGCTCACGGTCGGGCTGATCAATCGCTAAAAGACTGAGGCTAGGCAGTTGGGGACCCGAGCGGAACCTAGCTGCCCTAGCGCGGCTCCTGAAGGCGCTGATCGAGCGTGCACCGGACTAGACTACGTATTAGGCCGGCGCACGCCGCTTGGCCTGCTGGTCGAAGAACAGCACTTGGCTGACGATCGCTTTCACGGCGTCCACGCGGAACGGCTTGGTGATGAGAAAGGTCGGCTCGGGCCGTTCGCCGGTCATCAAGCGGTCCGGGTATGCGGTCACAAAAATCACCGGCACGGTGAAGCTGGCCAGGATATCGTTCACTGCATCGATCCCCGAGCTTCCGTCAGCGAGACGGATGTCGGCCATGACCAGACCGGGCTTGGCCTGCGAGGCAGCGCGCAATGCATCCTCGTGCGTGCGCGCGATCGACGTCACACGGTGCCCGAGATCGGTCAGGAGCGACTTGAGGTCCAGGGCGATCAGCGGCTCATCCTCGATGATCAGCACGTCGGTCGAGATCTGGCTGCCGATGACGGCCCCGGCCTCCTCCAGAAGCTGTTCGATGCGGCGGTCGGAAAGCTCCAGGATCTGGCCAGCCTCGCGGCGACTGAACTCCTCGACCGTGACGAGCAGGAACGCCTGTCTTGCCTGCGGGCTCAGCGCCGCGAGCGATCGGGCCGCGGTCGGCCCAAGGTCCATGGCGTTCCGGCCATTGTCCTCCAGCCGGCTGGTGAAGGCCTGCAGGAAGCACTGGTACAGGCCGAGCCGCGGCGGCAGGTCGGGGAATATCGAGGGATCGGCGATGATGGCCTGCAGCACGCGGCCGACCGCGCTGTCTCCAGCCGTCTGGCTGCTGGTCAGGAGGCGCGCGAAGCGGCGCAATTGTGGAAGATGAGCGGATATTTTCTCTGCGAGCGACATAGTCGAATGGCGGGCCGTGTGGGGCTGGCGCAATAGTGGAAAACTGTCCCGACTAGGGGGTCTGTCCCAGGACGGCATCCCGTGCGCAGTTGAGCGTCGAAGTGCGTTGCGTCATATGTAAGGGATTCACGTCACATATCAAAGGCGCAATGGGCAAACAGGGCGAGCAGAAGCCGGCAAAGGAACCGACGAACAAGGACGCGCCCGCGCCTGCCGGGAGCAGGGTTGAGGCGTCGTTCCCGGTGCACGAACACGTGGGGCGCCGCCTCAAGGCGATGTTCGACGAGGTCACCACCCAGCCCATCCCCGACAAGTTCCTTAAGCTCCTCGAAGCGCTGGACCAGAAGCGCTCCAACGAGCCGCCGCCGCAGGCGGCCGAAGCCGCCCCGTCCAAGCCCAAGCGTAAGCCTCGCAAGTCCAAGTAGTCGCAGGGCTGGGGCGCCCGGAACCAAACAGCGCGCGCCCGGTTATCGGGCAAGCCATCCGGATTTGTTTGGGAGAGCGTGCGATGGGTCCGCGTAGCGCATGGATATCGGAGTTCCGAGAAGTGGTCTGGCT
Organism: Hyphomicrobiaceae bacterium; assembly: GCA_035762425.1. Lineage (GTDB taxonomy): Bacteria > Pseudomonadota > Alphaproteobacteria > Rhizobiales > Hyphomicrobiaceae > AWTP1-13. The sequence continues at coordinate 3,661 of DASTOW010000275.1, forward strand.
CGCCTCGGTCGTGAGCGGCCTATCCGTACTTGGCGTCGGTTTGGCCGTTGGGCTGGCGTTCGCCCTCGATCATTGGGCAGCCGTGGCGCCGGCCCTTGGCCCTGCCTGACGGAGCTGGCCTGACGGAGCTGGCCTGACGGAGCTGGCCGGCGGGGCCCAGGGTTCAAAAAAGAGTGGGGTGAAGGCGAATCTGAGGAACCCCGGGCCAAGGTGGACGTTTACCGGTTAGACAGGCGCGCAGAACCCCCCTTCTGCTTCCCTCACGCGCCAGTCGCGCTTGACCCGCGGTCCCCCCAAGCCGCGGGTCATTGCTTTTTTGCGCCTTTGTTAACGCGGCCGTGCCAGCATTGGCGCTTGGCGAGGGGCGCGCGGTTCTCATCCTGTACAACGTTCGGTTCGCGGAACACCGCGAACTTTGTTAACGTTGCAGCTCTGTAGGATTTCCCGATCAGAGGCCGCCCCTCTCGGCATTGTCAGGAGTACGTACATGGCGCCCCGGCCTAGCTGGAAGGGATACCTCAAACTTTCGCTCGTTTCCTGTGCAGTTGCCCTCTATCCGGCGACCACCACTTCCGAGCGCGTCTCGTTCCGCACGCTCAACCGCGCCACCGGCAATCGGGTCCGGCGCCAGTTTGTCGATGAAGGGAGCGGTGACCCAGTCGAGAGCGAAGATCAGATCAAGGGCTACGAGGTCGCCAAGAACGAGTTCATCACGCTCGAGGACGACGAGCTCAAGTCGGTCCAGCTTGAGAGCAACCACACCATCGACATCGAGCGTTTCGTGCCTCGGTCGCAGATCAACGAGCTCTACTTCGACACGCCCTATTACCTCGCCCCGACCGACCGCGTCGGCGAGGAGGCGTTCGCCGTCATCCGCGAGGCGATGCGGGCTGAGAAAATGGTGGGCATCGCCCGCGTCGTGTTGTTCCGCCGCGAGCGACTGCTGATGCTGGAGCCGCGCGCAAAGGGGGTGGTCGGGTTCAGTCTGCACTACGCCAACGAGGTCAACCAGGAGAGCGGCTACTTCGAGGAGATCCCGGACATCGACATTCCGGTCGAGATGCTCGATCTCGCCAAGCACATCATCAAGAAGATGACCGGCAAGTTCGATCCGAGCGAGTTCGAGGATCGCTACGAGAATGCGCTGATCGAGCTAATCCGCTCCAAGCAGAAGGGCACGCCGATCAAGCCGCAGCCAACGCATCGCCAGGCCAACGTCATCAACCTGATGGATGCGCTGCGGCGCAGCGTCGACGCCGAGAAGGGCGCGGCGCCTGCCAAGAAACCGTCCTCGACGACCACCAGCAAGGCGAAGGGAAAGCCGCGCGCCCGCAAGACCGGCTGAACTGAGTTATGCCGGGCTCTGCATCGCTGCGCGCCTATAATCAGAAGCGCAATTTCACGCGTACCAAGGAGCCGCGTGGCAAGCTCAAGCGGCGCACGGGCGACCTGTTCGTCGTGCACAAGCACGACGCGCGCCGGCTGCACTATGACCTGCGCCTCGAGCTGGATGGCGTGCTCAAGAGCTGGGCCGTCACGCGCGGCCCAAGCCTGTCGTCTGCCGACAAGCGGCTCGCCGTGCGCACCGAGGATCACCCGCTCGACTACGCTGAGTTCGAGGGCAAGATCCCGGCCGGCGAATACGGTGCGGGTAGCGTCATCGTGTGGGATCGCGGCCGCTGGTCGAGCGAGGGTGATCCGCATCAGCAGCTCGCCAAGGGTCACCTGACGTTCGACCTGGATGGACGCAAGCTCAAAGGCCGCTGGCACCTCGTGCACATGAAGGGTCGCGACAAGGGCGGCAAGGAAAACTGGCTGCTCATCAAGGTCGACGACGAATATGCAAGAGCCGACGGCGGCGCAGACCTGCTGGAGGATGCGCCCAGGTCGGTCAAGACCGGGCGCACGGTCGAGGATGTGGCCGGCGTCGAGGTGCGCATCCGGCCCAAACCCGATCCGTCGCCCCGCCGCCGCACAGCGTCCAAGACGGATTCCGCGGCATCGGCCAGCGAGGCTGCAGCCCATGTCGAGATCAGGATGAAAGGCGCCAAGTCGGCGTCCTTGCCGAGTCTCATCGAACCGGCGCTGGCGACGCTCGTCGAAAAGCCTCCGACCGGCAATCGCTGGGTGCACGAGGTGAAGTTCGACGGGTACCGGCTGCTGGCGCGTCTCGATCACGGGCGCGTCAAGCTGCTAACGCGCACAGGTCTCGATTGGACGTCCAAGTTTGGCAATGTCGCCAAAGCGCTCGCTGCCCTGCCGGTGGTCACGGCGTTCCTGGACGGTGAAGTGGTGGTCGAGACCGACCACGGCGTGCCGGACTTCGGCGCGCTGCAGGCGGACCTGAGCGAGGGCCGCAGCGACCGCTTCAGCTACTACGCCTTCGATCTGCTGCATCTGGACGGCAAGGACTTGCGCGGCGGTGCGCTGTGCGACCGCAAGGCTGCCCTGCGTGTCCTGCTTGCCGATGTGACGGACGGTGTCCTCAAGTACAGCGAGCATTTCACCGACCGCGGCGACCTCGTTCTCAAGCATGCCGCGCGGTTGGGCCTGGAGGGCATCGTTTCCAAGCTTGCCAATGCGCCTTATCGCTCGGGCCATTCGAAGGCTTGGTTGAAGATGAAGTCCGTGGAAAGCGACGAGTTCGTGGTGATTGGCTACGTGCCCTCCACCACGCAGCGCCGCACCGTCGGCTCTTTGTCACTTGCCACCAACATCAAGGGCAAGCTCACGTACGCGGGCCGGGTCGGCTCGGGGTTCTCTACGGCAGTTGCCGACGATCTTTGGGAGCGGCTGGAAAAGATCCGGACCAGTTCCCCAGTGCTCGAGGTCCACCCACCCATCGAAGCTCGCAGAAACGTGCGTTGGGTAAAGCCGTCCCTGGTGGTGGAAGTGACGTTCCGCAATTGGACCGCGGACAACGTGATACGACATGCGGTCTTCAAGGGGCTGCGGCCCGACAAGGCCGCGCCTGAGGTCGTGCGCGAGAGACCGGCCATGAAGAAGAAAGCGAAGGGCGCAGAGATGCGCGCGGCGCTGCCCGTGCGGCTGACCCATCCCGACCGCGTGCTGTGGCCTGATGTCGGTGTCACCAAACAGGGCCTGGCCGAGTTCTACGCGGAAATCTGGCCGTGGATGTCGCCCTGGCTGGTGGATCGGCCATTGGCGCTGCTGCGCTGTCCCGGAGGTGTCGCCGAGGGTTGCTTTTTCCAAAAGCATGCGTGGAACGGCATCGGCGAAAGCATCATCCGCGCCCGCGACCCCGATGCTGGCGAGGAGCTCCTGGCCGTGCGCGACCTGGAGGGACTGCTGGCCCTGGTGCAGGCATCTGTGCTGGAGATTCACGTCTGGGGCGCCAAGCTCGATGACATCGAGCGTCCAGACGGCATCACCTTCGATCTCGATCCTGACGCCGAGGTCGCGTGGAGCGACGTGGTCGCTGCGGCCCAGGAGGTGCGCGATCGGTTGCAAGCGAAGGGACTTGCGGCATTCGTGAAAACCACGGGGGGCAAAGGGCTGCACGTTTACAGCCCCTTGAAGCCGCAGGCGGACTGGGCTGCCGTGAAGGAGTTCGCGCACGGCCTCGCCAAGTCCATGGCCAGCGACAGCCCGCGCCTGTATCTGGCGACTGCCTCGAAGGCGCAGCGACGCGGGCGCATCTTCCTTGACTACCTGCGCAACGGCCGCGGGGCTACGGCCGTTGTTGCTTACTCGGCGCGGGCGCGGGCGGGGGCGACGGTGTCCACACCGATTGGCTGGGACGAGCTCGGTCCCGAGTTGCATTCTGACCGCTTCACCGTGACAAATCTGCTGCACCGCCTCGGGCAGGGGGACGATCCCTGGCGCGACGTTCGCAAGCAGGCGCGCCGTTTACCCTGACGGTCGGAACCAAACTCGACCAGGGCTGTTTTGCTTCTCACAACCCCCTGTCGCCTTTGGGCGATGTAGCAGGAGAAGCTCGATGTCCCGAGAGATCAAGGGCGCCGGCTCGGGCACGACCCGGGGTTTTGCCGGTATGGACCAGGAAAAGCAGCGCGAGATTGCGCGCAAGGGCGGAGCCAACGTCCCCAACGACAAGCGCAGTTTCGCCCAGAACCGGGCGCTGGCCTCCGAAGCTGGCCGAAAGGGTGGCCGGTCGGTCGCGCCGCAAGATCGCAGCTTTGCCCAGAACCGGGCGCTGGCGGCTGCTGCGGGACGCAAGGGCGGCCAGGCATCCCAGAGCCGCCGCCTGAACAGTGCCAATAACGTCAACGGAAGCTCCCACGGCAAGGATTAGCGGCCGCGGATGGATAGGGCTGGAAAGCCGGGCGGTGCGGCATTGCCGTGGAACGCCCGGCCGATGTTGTGCGTTCAATAAGCTCGACTGCGCGTTTGTTCAGACTGAACATTGTTAGGAGGACGATATGGTGAGCTCATTGAGCTTTGCTGCAGAAGCTGTCAACAACCCGACGCGCTATTACCAGCGTCCGCGTCAGGTGATCCAGGACCGCCGTCTCAACCGCAACGAAAAGCTGGCGATTCTGGAGGCATGGGAGCTCGAGGCCCGCTCGCTCTCGGTTGCCTCGGAAGAGAACATGAGCGGTGGCGAACCCACTCTCCTCTCCGAGGTCGTGCAGGCCCGCATTACGCTAGGCGAGCAAGCTGATCCCAGGCAGGACAATGGTGCGCCTACCAAGCACGGTGCGCGCAAGACTTCGTAACGAAATGTGAAAGTGTGCAGGCTCGATCCGCGCCGGGCCGCGCCGGGCCGCGCCGGGGACGAATCGATCCTGCCCTTAGGAGCCCTCGCCCGGCGCGATGAGGCGCGGTTTGAGGACGGACAGCTCAGGCATACGCACCTGCCAGCGCGATGGCGCCGGTGGCAATCCCAGCAACGAGCGCTGGTGACGCGCGCTCAGCAGAAGCGTGCGGAAGTGGCCCGCGTCCAGCTTGACGATCTTGGCTGACGGCAGGTGCATCTCAATGGCGCGCTGTAGGGCGCTGCGCCGCCGCGACGGTACGAACGGATCCCTGCGGCCCATCACGAACATGCTGTTCGGTGCGACACCGGCCAGGTTGTGGATCGGGTGGAAGCCAGTCATCGCCCGCGAATAATGCGCCAGCTTGAGGCCCTTCTCGATCGCCCGCCGCTTGACGATGCGTGCCGCCGGGCTTTGCCACATCATCATGTCGGCGCGATCGGACGGCGCGACGGCGCACAGGCGCGCACCGATGCGGTTGGCAAGATAAGTCGCGGCAAAGGAGCCGACGCTCAGACCGACCAGCACGGCATTGTGAGGAGCCACGCCATTGCGCTCCAGCAGCGCCTGCGCGTCATCCACCAGACCGCGAATAGCCATCACGCTCATCTCGGGGTCGGAGCTGACCAGGGCGCGCGGCATCTCGTAGGCGGCGAGAAAGTCGAGCGGCGTGAAGCCGACCTTCCTCGCCACGCCGAAGGGCGTGTTCCAGGGCAGGAAATAGATGATGCTCGATTGCGGATTGCCGTCGATGCGCCGGAACGTCAACGTCCGGTCGTCGGCGGAGACGCCGCGGCGCAGGAGGATGAAATCGAACAGATCGAGCATTACGGACATGGCAGATCACACAGTTGCACGGCCGGCCTGTATGACCGGTAAATGGGGCGGAAGCTTGCAAGACTGACGCCAGAAGAAGAGGCCCGCCGGATGGCGGGCCAAGGGGAAGGACGTCTGCACCTACCAGTAGGGACGGACGTTGTAGTGCGTGTGCGTCTTGGTTTCCCAGTTCCGGTCGGTCCAGGCGTCGTCGCTGAAGGCAGGCGCGTCCTTCAGCTGCGCTTCCGTGATGGCGGTCTCGAAACCGTTGAGCTTGATATTGTACTTCAAAGCGCCCCACGGCACCGGATAGTGGCTGTGGCCGAGGCCGAGGAAGCCGCCGAAGCTCATCACGGCATAGGTGACCCGGCCGGAGATCTTGTCGATCATCAGATGATCGACCTCGCCGATCTTCTTGCCCTTCATGTCGTAGACGTTGACGCCTTCGACGTCCTCGCTCGAAATGAGCTGATGGTTGGGGTGAGCCGTCGCGGTAGCCATGGTTTACACTCCCTTGATCTGAAAAGGATTGTCTTGGAAGTGCAACGCCGAGGCGACGGCGTGGTTCCGGTTGGAAACCGCCTTGCGAGGGCCGGGTTAATGCCGCGCGAATGGATTGTCGCCCTTGCGCAATCTGAAGCGGATGGGGACGCCGGACAGCCCGAACGTCTCGCGCAGGCTGTTGGTCAGATAACGCAGATAGGCCTTCGGCAGCGCGTCGGGACGCGAGCAGAAGGCGATAAAGGTCGGCGGCCGCGAGGACGGCTGCGTCATGAAGCGGATCTTGATGCGCCGCCCCTTGGCGGCCGGCGGCGCATGCCGCTCGAGCGCTTCCCCGAGCCAGCGATTGAGGTGAGGCGTGGACACTCGGCGGTTCCACACCTCGTAGACCTCAAACACGGCCTGCATCACCCGATCGAGGCCGCGGCCGGCGAGAGCGGAGATGGCGATCATAGGAACGCCCGGCAATTGCGCCAGCCGCGCATCGAGCGTCTGGCGCAGCTCCTTCAGCTTTTTCTGCTTGTCCGGCACCAGATCCCACTTGTTGACGGCGACGACCAGCGCTCGACCTTCGCTTTCGACGAGATCGCCGATGGTCAGGTCCTGGTGCTCGAAGGGTCGCTCGGCATCGATCAGCAGCACCACCACCTCGGCGAAGCGGATGGCGCGCACTGCATCGCTGGCGGCGAGCTGCTCGGCCTTCTCGCTGATGCGGGCCTTGCGTCGAAGTCCGGCCGTGTCGAACAGGCGAACCGGCCTGCCTTGCCACGCGAGATCGGTCGCCACCGCGTCGCGCGTCAGACCGGGTTCGGGGCCGGTGATCATGCGCTCCTCGCCGAGCAGCGCATTGACGAGCGTCGACTTGCCGGCGTTGGGTCGGCCGACGATGGCAACGCGAATGGGGTGATGGGCGGCGACCGCCTCTTGCGTGTCGGCGGTTTCACTGACGTCTTCCTGCCGCTTGCTCTTTACTTTTGCTTTGAGACCGAGGGCCGCCAGGATGGTCTCGTTCAAGTCGCTCATGCCCTCACCGTGCTCGGCGGAGATGGCGATCGGCTCGCCGAGGCCGAGCTGGAAGGCTTCATAGAAGCCGTCGGTACCGGCGCGGCCCTCGCACTTGTTGGCGACCAGGATGGCCGGCACGCCCGAGCTGCGCACCACCCGCGCAAAGGCTGCATCGTCAGGAACCACGCCGTCGCGTGCGTCGAGCACGAACAGGACAAGATCGGCCGAGCGCAGCGCCGCCTCGCTCTGCGCACGCATGCGTGCCGCGATCGAGCCTGCCGCGGCGTCCTCCAGACCGGCCGTATCGATGAGGGTGAGCGTGTGTCCCCATACGTCGGCCTCGCCCTCGCGCCGGTCGCGCGTTAGTCCCGGCATGTCGGAGACCAGCGCGCTGCGCTTGCCGGTCAGGCGATTGAAGAGCGTCGACTTGCCGACATTGGGCCGGCCGACGATGGCGATGGTGGGCATGGGCGCTCGCAAGCGTTCGTATTCGGGCGAGCGCTAGCGCGAAACGGGTGTAGGTTCAATTGAAGGCGATCAATTTGGCCTTGTCGGTCAACACGAACATACGGCCTGAGGCAACGATCGGAGCAATGTAGACGGGTTGACCGAGGTCTTGAGTGGTATCTACGCGTCCCGAGGTGGCATCGACGCCAATCAGCTGGCCGGTGCTGGAAGCCAGCCATAGCCTGCCCCCGGCCAGCACCGGTCCGGACCAGGTCGAGCTGCCGGGCAGCTTGACGGACCATTGGATCTTGCCGTCGCGGCGCGTCACCGCCAGCAACTGGCCCGATGTGTCGACCACAAACACCGACTCGCCCGCCACCCACGGCGCCTGGACGCCTGGCACGGACAGCGACCAAAGCCGCTCGCCGGACTTCTGCGACGTCGCAACCATGCGGCCGGCATGGCCTACCGCGAACACCATGCCGCCATCGATGGACGGACGCGCAGTGTCGCTCATCGCCGCCAGCGAGGAACCGCCGCGGGCGCGCGAGAGGGACTCCGTCCAGATCGGCCGGCCGGTAGAGGCCTGCAGTGCCACCACGTCACCCGTCGGGTAAGGGAACACGGCAATATCGCCCTCCACGGCCGGGCTGCTGTTGGTCAGGATCCTGGCACGCTCCTCCGTGCCACGGAACGCCCAAAGCTCGGTGCCGTCCGACCCGGATAGACAGTAGGTTTGGCCCTCCATGGTCACCACGAACACACGCTCGCCGGCGGCGGTCGGTGAAGCGCGGACGGGCGATCCGACGCTCTTCTCCCACAGCTTCTTGCCGCTCTCTGGATCAATGGCGACCACGAGACCGAATCCGGTTGCCGCGTAGACACGGCCACCATCCGCCGCCAATCCGCCGCCGAAGCCTTCCCGATCCTTCTCGTTCGGCGGCGTGGTCGAAGTCCGCCAGACGGCCGAGCCGCCCGACAGGCTAAAGGCCGACACCTGGCCGTTTGCGTCGAGTGTAAAGACCTTGTTGGCGTAGACGATCGGGCTGCTGGTCAGCTTGCCCCAGAAGCTCGAGCCTGCGCCCGCGTCCGCACTCCAGGCGCTCTTCAGGGCCTGGCCCAACGCGAGATGGCCCGGTGCATTGTTGGCCGTGCCGCCGGGCTGCGTCCAATCCACGTTCTGGCGCTGCGAGGGTAGCGCCACGGGCCGGCCGGCGGCCACCTCACCGGCGCTTTCCTTTTGCATCACCGAGATGCGCTTGCCCTGGAGCGGCACCTCCTTGTCCGCAAATGGGTTGTCCAACTTGGGAAGGCTGGGCAGGCTCATGCCGGCGAACATATCGGCGCAGGCCGACAGCAGCAGAGAGCTGATGAACACGGCGCTATGCGCGCGGAGCCTACGTCCGTAGCTGCCCGACCTGCCGGTCATGACCCGTTACCCTCCTCCGCGTTGCGGCCCCGGCTACTTGTTCTTCTTGGCATCCGCCTTGGGGCCGTCGGCCTTTGACGCGTCATCCGACTTGGATGGAGCTTCGGCCGGTTTGTCAGGAACCTGCGGCACGGATTTGGCAAGCTCCGCCTGTGCGATCACGCCCACCATGATGCGCGCCCGCTCGGCAATGCTCTGCGGTACCTCACGGTCGCTCGCCAGCCGCTCGAACTCCTGCCGCGCTTCCTGCGTCCGTCCGGCCTTGTGGGCGGCAAGCCCCAGCAGCTCGCGGGCGCTGTAGCGCCACGGATTGCCCTCGGCGGCGAGCTCGTTGAGCCGATTCTGCATGTCCGTCCAGTTGGCACTATCCAACCTCAGCATGGCCGCCTGCAGTCGGGCATAGTCGCGCAGCAGGGCATCCACGCCACGGGCCTGGGCGATGGCGTCGAACTCGTTGGCCGCCTCTGTCGTCTTTCCGGCGGCAGCGTCCGCCGCGGCCAGGCGTAGGCGAGCCAGCGTAGCATAGCCGGTAGGGCCGTCCGCGATGATGCCTTCCAGCTCCTTGCGGGCATCCGTCTGGCTGTCCGACAGCTGCCGCGCCGCCGTAATGAAGCGGCCGCCTGCGGCTTCGGCCGACACGGCGGTGCGATGCTGGTAGTATTTGACGCCGCCGACGCCAACGATGATCAGGGCGGCGACGGCGATCATGTAGGTGCCGTACTGCTCCCACAGCTTGAGCAGCTGCTCGCGCCGCAGTTCCTCGTCGATTTCCCTGGCTAGCTGGTCTCGCTGCTGAACCATGCTCTGCTGGCGCCTCTAATTCCTTGATTCCATTCGTGCGGGCATTGATAGCGCGGGGCGGCCGTGACCGGAAGTGGCGAGCTCGATGCGACGCTTAGGATGCTGCGATCTGGGGGCCAGTTTTTCGGCTTTTTTGCGGCTCCGGCGGCCGTTTGAGGCGCTTTTTCCGCGCTGCACGCTATCCTGGCAGCCTGCGTGCAACGTGCGGCGGGCGAACGGGCACCTCGACGGGGTCGCCCAAGGCAATTGGTCCGCCCTCCAGCACCCGGCAGGTCACGCCACCCCGCCAGTCCTTGGCCAGGGCCGACAGCAAGCCCGACTGCACCTCCTCCATGCGCGCGCAGGGATAGGCCTGCGCGGTCACCTCCAGCCGGACCGGGCCGATGCGCAGGATGCCTGCCGCAGCTTGGGGCAAATCTTGTCCTTCCACCAACAGGTTGGCGCGTCGCGCCGTCCACGGCAAGTCGGCTCGTCCGAGCTCCGAAAGAGCTGCCTGCCAGTCCTCGAGTGCCAATACAGTAATCTGGCGGCGCGGATATTTGGCACCCTTGAAGTCACCGATGAGACCACGCTCCTGCGTGATGAGGCCGATGGCGATTTCCTGCTGGGGTGCGGCGCGCACTTCGGCGCGCGATGCCGATCAGCCGGCCGCTCATGCAGACCCGGTGCACGCGCCAGGAGTTCGGCATCGGATGTCTGACGACCGGCCGGCAGGTTGTGCAACATCGATGGTGATAACTGAAGTCATTGCCAAATCGCTCCGCACGCCGCCATAATTTATACCACATTCAGCCGGTCTACTTGATGCCACTGGCTGCGATGGAACTGCGTGGCCTGCCTGATTGCACGGGGAGAAAAATCTGCCTTACGCAGCTTGCTGGTCAAGCTGCTTGCCCTTGACGGCGACACTAGGCTCATGCGTCGCGGGATCTGAGCCGACAAGTGGTAAGGGGGGATCTCGCACGCTTGCATGTGCACCAGCGATCAAAGGCGGAGCGACGCGTTGCGATACTCGTGGACGAGGAATCAGGCCTTGGTGTAAGGCACACAAGTCTCGTAGCGTCGTGTAGCGTATAGAGGGGCGGTTATGGTGAGAGACGAGTCTTCGGCGAACGGCCACAACGCTGAGCTGGAGTCGGGCACACCACAGGCATCGCATTCCCGTGCCGAGACGCCACTGGGCACAGGCAACCTGACGCAAGAGCTGGCGCAGCTGCTCGCAGCGACCATCGCGCACAACCAGGCCCAGCGTGGCGCGACCGGCGGCGTTCCAACCGGAGCCGACCTTGCGAGCCTCGCCTCGCTCATGACGGCGGCTTCGCAGCATCGCTCGATGTCGACGTCGTTCAAGGATGGACTGTCCGCGCTATCCTATAACCAACCGCACGGTGTTCATTCGCAGATCGGGGCCGTCGAGCTGCGCGACCCCCATCATCACGATGACGAGCCGATGCCGATCCCCTCGACTTGGCGGCAGCCGGTCTCCAACGAGGGTGACCGCTGGTTCCGTCAGCAGATGGGCGCCGCCGCGCTTGGCTTGGCTGCCGGCCTGATGATCGTGGTTCCCACCGTGCTGTGGCTCAGCGGCTGGATCGGCAGCGGCAAGCAGAAGCCCTCCCTCCCCGCATCATCGGTCGCCGAATTCACCAAGCCGTCGGACGTCAAGACCATGAAGGTGCAGGTGCGCCCGGTCGATCGCCCGAGCGGCGAGACGGCATCGCAGTTCACCACCGGCGGTGTTGGCGGCAGCGTCGGCGCCGATGCACCGCGCAAGGCGGAGCCGCCGGCCATTATTGCGACAGCGCGGGTGCCGGAGCCGATCATGCCGAAGACGCCCGAGGTGGCTGCGCCATCGCGCGCCGAAGAGGTGCTGGCACAGGCCGCCCGTCGTATCGAAGCTGGCGACATTACCGGCGCGCGCGAATTGCTTGGCGGAGCCGAGGTGCAGTCGATGGGCCTAGCCTCGTTCGCGCTCGCCGAAACGTACGACCCCAACATGCTGGCAGCCTGGGGCACGCGGGGTGCGGTGGCCGACGTCGCCAAGGCGCGTGCGCTCTATGCCAAGGCGCTCAACCTGGGCGTCGGCAAGGCCATGGTTCGCCTCGAAGGCCTGAAGTAAAGTCCCGCGCAAGGCGGCGGCTCGAGCTTCAATCGTGCCCTGTTGCTTGATGGAAGGGCACGATTGCCAATGCGCTTGGCCGAACGCGCGGCCTACTTCTTGGCTGGCGTCTCGGGCGGGGCTAGCTGATCCAGCTCCTTCTGGAATTTCTTCACGACCGCCACGTTCTCCTTGAACTGCAGTGGAGCCGCTGTTTTCAGGGCTTCCTGCATCTCGGCAAGGACTTGCTCCTTGTCCTTCTGCGGCATCTGCTTGTCCTGCCTTACCTCCTCCATGTCCTTTTTGATCTGCTCCGGAGGCTCCGTGAATTGGCCAGTCTTCGGATCAAGCCCCGAGAGCACCAGCGATACGTTGGCTGCCACGTCGTCGAAGTCGTCGAGTGACGAGAAGCCCGCGCCCTTGGCAATCTTCTCGAGCTGGCTTTGCAGCTCCGGGTCGGGCTTGTCGCCCGCCGCTTCGAGTTTGCTCGCCAGTGGTGCCAGCTGCTTTTGAGCGGAGATGAAATTCTGGACTTGCTTGTCGGTGAGCTTGATCTGCTTGATCGGCTGCCCGTCGTTCTGGGTCTGGGCTACGGCGGCAGGCGCAAAAAACGCAAGCATCGCCAGAATTGCCAGGCGTCCACGCCACATGGTTCGCATCGCTCGCTCCATTCGCTGTTGTCGCGTCGGGTCGACACTAACCAACCAATGCGGCGAGAGTTCCGCGGTATGGCTACGACCGCAATTGCTGCAGCGGGGCTGGAAATGCCGCGGCATCCGCGCACAGACTAGGGTCGGCCAGCAGCAATGGGCGGCTTAGGCTCGACCGAGCGTGCGGGGAGGTGTTTGCCTCAATAGGACTACAATAGGATCCTCAAACGCGAGCGATTGCGGGAATTGCACGCCGATCCTGTCGACAACCACCCAGACGACTTTCCTTCCAGCCGCCCGACACGGCGTGATCGGCGAGCGTAATACGACGGTATCTGGGTCGTAACCTGCATGCACTACGACCACAGAAAACCCTGCAACCTATCGACAACCCGTTCGGCTCACGGGTGTCACCCATGTCCTAGCTACGTTCTGTTACCTATGTGCCCGGGCCGGACACTGATTTAAAGGCAGACCCCCGGGAGCTTATGAGCAACGCAACTCACGCGCGGGCGGGCTCTGTGGCGGGCGTGCGCCAGCATCTCGAAGCTGGGACGCATTAGCGCCGGGCCAAGGCGCGGCGGTAAAACCGCCGCGTCCAATATCGTGCCAGCGTGACCAATCCTGCGCCGGTCACATCAAGGTCGAAAGCTGAGAAACATCAAAGCGCAGTTGCGCAAGCACTTCGAATCCCCCCGTCGACTTCGTACACTTTGAATCCCCCTATATAGGCGGATGCGATTTCACTGCGACTTGCTGAGTGCATGCCAAATTTGGCCGTTTGAGCGTCTGTCGCTCACCCTCCATCTCCTCCACTTCTTGAGTTTTGATTCTTTTGGACGGGGACTAAGGACGTGTGGGCTTAGCACTCCTGCCTTGACACTGCCAACGGTCCTAGTACACCAACCCAGTCGTCGTGGACACCTTCGGTGTGCTCCCAGGCGACATCAGAAAATCTGGATACGAACGGCGAGGTGGAGGCCATGAAGTTTCGCCCTCTGCATGACCGCGTGGTTGTGCGTCGCATCGAAGAAGACATGAAGACCGCCGGCGGCATCATCATTCCCGACACCGCCAAAGAGAAACCAATGCAGGGCGAGGTAATCGCCGTCGGCCCGGGCGCCCGCGACGAGGCCGGCCGCGTCGTGGCTCTGGACGTTAAGAAAGGCGACCGGGTGCTGTTCGGCAAGTGGTCCGGCACCGAGGTCAAGATCGATGGAGAGGACCTGCTCATCATGAAGGAGAGCGACATCCTCGGCGTCATCGAGGGAAAAGCATCGGTTCGCGCAGCGGCCTGATCGCGCGCTTTGTTGCCGTCATCCTCGGGCTTGGCCCGAGGATCCATCTCTCAACTCGCGCCGAGGCCGGCGGATAGGTGGATAGTCGGGTCAGCCCGACCATGACAATCCGAGAGCTCAGACTTTCTCATCCCTGGAGTTTGCAAACATGGCTGCCAAGGACGTCAGATTCTCCCAGGACGCACGTGAGCGCATGCTGCGTGGCGTCGACATTCTCGCCAATGCGGTGAAAGTGACGCTCGGTCCCAAGGGCCGCAACGTGGTGCTGGAAAAGTCGTTCGGTGCCCCGCGCGTCACCAAGGACGGCGTAACCGTCGCCAAGGACATCGAGCTCGAGGACAAGTTCGAGAACATGGGCGCGCAGATGCTGCGCGAGGTCGCCTCCAAGACGTCGGACATTGCCGGTGATGGCACCACCACCGCGACCGTGCTCGCCCAATCCATCATCAAGGAAGGCTCCAAGTCGGTCGCCGCCGGCGCCAACCCGATGGACCTCAAGCGCGGCGTCGATCAGGCCGTCGCCGCCGTTGTGGCCGAGCTGAAATCCAAGGCCAAGAAAGTCACCTCCAACGACGAGATCGCCCAG
>DASTOW010000276.1:0-37379 GCA_035762425.1 Hyphomicrobiaceae bacterium
AATGTGCCGGCCCTGGCGCAGAAGCCAGGGGCCGGTCATCAGCGTGACAAGATAGAGGATGTCTTCGGAGACCTCGTTGCTCCAGGCAATGCCGCGCAGCCCGATGTTGCGCAATGCTACGTCGCCGGTGATGATCAGCATCATCGCCAGCACCAGCAGGCACGACAACCCCAGCATGGCGTTGAGCAAGTGCTCCTGAAGGCGCGAGAGCCGCTGCATGGGGGAACCCTCCCGCCGATCACTGACCATGTGGACCGGCTTCTCCCTCCTTACTTTGAGAAGAATTCCTTCAGCTTAGGCCCGTGCTCGGGGCTTTGCTTGATGACGCCTTCCCAGCCGGCCGCATAGGCCTTGGCTCGGAAAGCCCGCGCCTCCTCGGCGGAGAAGGTGATGGTCTCGATACCGGCCGCCTTTTGCCGCTCGACCTCGGCGGCATTGTGCTTGGCCCAATCGGTGCCCTCGGCCTCGAGCCACTGTCCCGCCTCGGTCACCACCTTGCGTTGGCCATCGCTGAGCTTGTTCCAGGCATCCTTGTTGACGATCACGCTGACCTCGGCGTGGTAGAAGCCGGGATCGACGCGATACTTGGTTTTCTCCTGCCACCCGAGTTCGAAGATGCCGTGGATCGGCCAGCCGTAGCCGTCCACCACGCCACGCTCCAGGGCCGTGTAGACCTCGCCCGGCGCGGTCTGCACCACCGTCGCCCCCAGTGCGGAGAAGAAGTCGCGATAGACCGGCGTGATGCGGATCTTGAGACCGTTCAGGTCCGGTTTGGTGATGGGCTTGGTCAGATACAGATGAAACGGCGAGTCGTTGACGTAGCGGGCCAGGAATACCGCATTCATTTTCTGATCGTAGAGCTTGGCCATATAGTCGAACGCCCCGCTCTTGCGCAGCTCGGCCATGGGCCGCTCGGTCAGCTTCCAGGCGTCGGCCTCCGGCATGACGTTGGTGTAGAAGGCGCCCGTCACGAACGCCATGTCGACCACGCCGTTCTTGAGCGCCGTGCCGACCTCGAACGGCGGCATGGCCTTCGGACCGCCGATGAAATTGATCTGGACGCTGCCCTTGCCCGCCGCGTTCACGCGCTCAACGAAGCTCAGGAAGGTTTTGGTGTAATGCGTCTGCTCAGCGAACGATGCGATCGCCCGTAGCGTCGTCTCTTGCGCAACAGCAGAGGTAGCAAGCGTTGCTGCACATAGAGTGCTGAGAAGCCAAGTCATGCCCGAACGCATGGTGTTTCCTCCCCGAGCATCGTGTTTCCTCCCCGCGCATCGATTGAAGTCGGCCCGGCTCTGCCGACCCGCCGCTTGGCGGCGTACCCCGCTACGTTAATCAGCCAACCAAACTATTTCAACACGACCCAGAGCGTGCGTGCGCGTGGCCAAAGGCATTTGCGCAACACCGGCCATCCCCAAGGGGGTGGCGCCTTGACGCGCGCCTGACTAAGGTCAGGCACCACCGCGCCGCCGCAGTTCGTTCACCATCCGCCGGGAGGCTTCATGCCAAAGCGCGAGCCCGCCTTCGAATCGACGGCAGAGGCCTACCTTGCGCTCTTGCGACGGCGGGGCATCGATTGGCTGTTTGCCAACGCCGGCACCGATTTCGCGCCGATCATCGAGGCGCTGGTGCGCGCACGCAAGGTCGGCATTGCCATGCCGGAGGCGGTTGCGATCGCGCACGAGACCATCGCTGTCGGCATGGCGCACGGCTTTTACCTGGTGACGGGCCGGCCGCAGGCGGTGATGGTGCACGTCAACGTCGGCACAGCCAATGCGTTGATGGGGCTGATCAATGCCTCACGCGACAACATCCCCATGCTGTTTACCTCGGGCAGGACGCCGCTCACCGAACAGGGCCTGCTCGGGTCGCGCGATCTCCCGATCCACTGGGGACAGGAGATGTTCGATCAGGCAGGCATGCTGCGCGAGCTGGTCAAGTGGGACTACGAGCTGCGCGAGCCGGCCCAGCTTGAGGCCATGGTCGATCGCGCGCTCGCCATCGCCATGAGCGAGCCGCGCGGTCCAGCCTACCTCTCGCTGCCGCGCGAGGCGTTGGCCAAGCCCTGGCCGAACGGCACGTTCGCCGAGCAGCCGTCGCTGCGGCCTGCCAGCGACCCTCATCCCGCACCCACCGACATCGAAGCTGCCGCCGATGTCCTGCGCCGTGCCAAGCGGCCGCTGATCATAGCCGGGCGCGGTGATACGGCGACGTTTGCGGCGCTGTCCCAGTTTGCCGACCAGACGGCAATTCCGGTCGTGCATTTCTGGCCCGCCCGCATGGTGCTGGCCACCACGCATCCGTTGCACGCAGGGTTCGATGTGATGCCGCGTCTGGCACAAGCCGATGCCGTCGTGGTTCTCGACTTGATGGTGCCGTGGCTGCCTTCGCGCCACGCCCTTGCCGAGGGCTGCCGCATTGTCCAGATCGGCCCCGATCCCTCGTTCTCGCGCGTACCGATGCGCTCGTTTCCGGGCGATATCATGGTCCGGGCCAGTATTGCCGCGGCACTGACCGCCCTCGGTGCGTCGCTCGGCACCGCGCCCGCAAGGAAAAAGAAGGTGATCGCTGCCGAGCTTGCTGCCGAGCGCAAGCAGCATCACGAACTGCTATCGCGCGCGCCGCCCGGACTTGCGACCAATGCCTGGGTCAGCCGCTGTCTCGACCGGCACAAGGACGAGGATGCCATCATCTTCAGCGAGCTGGGCTGCGACCCATCGGTCATGACATTGACACGGCCCGACAGTTATTTCGGCCATCCGATCGCCGGCGGGCTGGGCTGGGGCGTCCCGGCCGCGCTGGGCGCCAAGCTTGCCCAGCGCGACCGCCTGGTGGTGGCGTGTGTCGGCGACGGCTCTTACATGTTCGCCAATCCGGTCGCCTGCCATCAAACGGCAGCGGCTCTCGATCTCCCGATCCTCACCATCGTGTTCAACAACGGTGTGTGGAATGCGGTGCGCAAGTCGACGCGCTCGGTCTATCCGAAGGGGCATGCGGCGGCGGCCAACGATATGCCCCTGTCTTCCTTGGCGCCCTCACCCGCCTACGACAAGGTGGTCGAGGCCAGCGGCGGGCTCGGCCTGGCCGTCGAAGACGTGCGCGAACTCGACAGCGCCATGACCAGGGCCATCGCCGCCGTCCAAGGTGGGCAGCAGGCGCTGCTGAATGTGCGCTGCACTATCGGTGCTTGAGGTTGCGGTGACGTCTGCGGCGATGGCGGTTGCCGCCGCGCGCGCCAGCAACGCCCATCTGCGCGCATGAATTTTGTTTACCTATGAAGTTTCATACTTGAAATATCCTACGGACGAGCGCACCCTCGTGTGCCTGCTGCAATGCCGGGGGGTTGCGAGCGACGCGCCGCCTCGGCATCAGCGGGCGAGGCTGCCGTCTCGGAGGCGAGATATGGCGTCCCAGCAACGAGCGAATGCCGCGGCCAAGCTCGCCTTGCGTGCAGAGCCGATCACCAGGCACAAGCTGCGCCTGTGGCTGCGGCTGCTCAAGACCTCACGCGCCGTGGAGGCCGAGCTGCGCGAGCGCCTGCGCCTCGCCTTCGGCACGACCCTGCCGAAGTTCGACGTGATGGCAGCCCTCGAGCGCCAGCCGGCTGGCCTCACCATGACCGAGTTGTCGCGCTTTCTGATGGTCTCGAACGGCAACGTGACGGGCATTGTTGATCGCCTGGTCGCCGAGGGGCTGGTGGTGCGGCGCGCGCACGAACAAGACCGGCGCTCGACCTTTGTGTGCTTGACGTCGAAGGGCGCACGCCAGTTTGCAGCCATGGCCAAGGCGCACGAGGCCTGGGTGGGAGAAATCCTTGCCCACATCACCGTCGAGGAAGCTCAAGACCTGACGGCACTGCTGAGCCGATCGTTACGTCAGGACCAAAGACCTGCGGCTGTAGACAACTAGGAGGCCCCGATGTTCGCCAAATTGTTTGCCCGGGAACGGCCTTCCAACCATGCGTCTGGTAGCTCGCCCCAGACGGGAGCAGACGCGCTAGGCCCGAGTGCCCACATCGACACCTTCACGCGCACCAACCTGCCCCCGCCGGAGCAGTGGCCTGACCTGCTGCTCGATCGGCCCGAGTTCCAATATCCAGACCATCTGAACGCCGCCGTCGAGCTTACGGACCGGATGGTCGAGAGGGGTTTTGGCGACAGGACGGCCCTGATCGGCAACGGCCGCCAGCGCACCTACAAGGAGCTGACCGACTGGTCGAACCGCCTGGCGCATGCGCTGGCAGAGGATTTCGGCGTGCGGCCGGGCAATCGCGTCCTGATCCGGTCCGGCAACAACCCGGCCATGGTTGCGGCTTGGCTGGCGGTCACGAAATGCGGTGGCGTGGCCGTCAACACCATGCCGATGCTGCGTGCCGGCGAGCTCGCCAAGATCATCGACAAGGCCGAGATCAGCTTGGCGATCACCGATTCCCGCATCGCCGACGAACTGGTCGCGTGTGCGAAGGCCAGCGCATTCCTCAAGAAGGTCGTCAATTTCGACGGCACCGCCAACCACGATGCGGAGCTCGATCGCGCCGCACTGAGCAAGTCCGTGAAGTTTGAAGCGGTGCGCACCGGACGGGACGACGTGGCACTGCTGGCATTCACCTCCGGCACCACCGGCGAGCCCAAGGGGACCATGCACTTCCACCGCGATCTGCTGACCATCGCCGACGGTTACGCCAGGGAGGTGCTCGGCGTGACGCCGGACGATGTGTTCGTGGGATCGCCGCCGCTCGCTTTCACCTTCGGCCTCGGCGGGTTGGCGATCTTTCCGCTACGCTTCGGCGCCACGGCGACCCTGCTGGAGAATGCGTCGCCGGCCAACATGATCGAGATCATCGAAACCTATAAGGCAAGCATCAGTTTCACGTCGCCAACGGCCTATCGCGCCATGATGGCGGCCATGGACAAGGGCGCCGATCTCTCCTCTCTGCGCATGGCGGTGTCGGCAGGCGAAACGCTGCCGGCTCCGGTGTTCGAGGAATGGACGAGGAAGACGGGCAAGCCGATCCTTGATGGCATCGGCTCGACCGAACTGCTGCACATCTTCATCAGCAATCGCCTGGGCGATGCCAGCGCTGGAGCAACCGGACGGCCGGTGGCCGGCTACCAAGCTCGCATCGTGGACGATGCCATGCAGGACGTACCCGATGGCACGGTCGGCCATCTCGCCGTGCGCGGCCCGACTGGCTGCCGCTATCTCGCCGATCCGCGGCAGACCAAGTACGTGCGCGACGGCTGGAATCTAACCGGTGACGATTTCGTTCGCGACAGCAAAGGCGCATTCCACTTTGTGGCGCGCGGCGACGACATGATCATCTCGTCGGGCTACAACATTGCCGGACCGGAGGTAGAAGCAGCGCTTCTTACGCATCCAGATGTGGCCGAGTGCGCGGTGGTGGGTGTGCCGAGCGAGGCACGCGGCCAGATCGTCGAGGCGCATGTGGTTCTCAAACAGGGGATCGCCGGCGACGAAACCTGCAGCAAGCGCTTGCAGGAGCACGTCAAGGCGACCATCGCACCGTACAAGTACCCGCGTTCGGTAAAGTTCGTCGATGCGCTACCCAAGACGCAGACCGGCAAGATTCAACGCTTCAAGCTCAGGATGCAGTAGCCCAGCGCCAAGCACTGGCGGCGTGCCCCGGCGACACGCCCAGATCAGCGAGCAACGCGCTCGCTGATCTGCTGCCGTACCCCGTCCGGCTGCTCTGCCACCGCTTGCGTCAAGGCGCGCAGATGATGCCGCGCATCGTGCAGCTGGTCGATCAATGACAGGATGACCGGCAGGCTCGCGTGCTCAAGGCCCATGCGGTAGTGCAGGTCGCAGGCCAGCGCCACGCGCGCCTCGTCTATGGCATCGAACAGATAGCCCTCGTCGTCGCGTTGCGGCGCGACAACTCCGTCCTCGATCCAGGTCAGCAGTACCTGCCGCTCCAGATAGGTGAAGTGCGTGATGAGTTCGCTTTCGCGGATCATGTCAGGCTGCGCCTTTCCTGCGCGGGTTTTGCGGGTGCGCCTTCTCCCATTCGGCCATGAACTGGGCCAGCGCGTCATCGGCGCCTTCGGGTGCTACGATATGGATCTCGACAAACTGATCGCCGCGGCCGCCCTCCTTACCATGCGACACGCCCTTGCCGCGCAGCCGCAGCTTGGTGCCTTCCTTGGCGCCCTTTGGCACCTTGACGTCGACAGGCCCGTCAACCGTATCAACGCGCACGCTTGCTCCATTCAGAGCCTCTGCGAGCGACACCGGCAGCGTGCTCAAAATGTTGTGTCCCTCACGTTTGAAGTCAGGGTGCGGCCGCACTGAGATCTCAACATAGGCATCCCCGGGCTTGCCGTCCGAGCCCGGCAAGCCCTGTCCCTTGAGACGCAGGACCTGCCCGTCCTTGATGCCTGCGGGGATCGTTATGTCGAGCGTCTTGCCGTCCGGCATCGACACGACCTTGTGCGTGCCATGCACGGCGTCGAGAAAATCGATCTCGAGTGCGTAGCGCACATCCTGCGGCGGCATGCGGAACGTGGTGCCATCGCCGCGCCTGCCGAACAGGTCCGAGAAGATATCGTAGTCGAACTCGGCGCCGCCGTTGCCGGGTCCACCTGATGATGCGCCACGCCGGCTGTAGCTGTAGCGCCGGTTCGGCTCGGCCTCGGCATACTCGCGATAGAAGTGCCGCTCAGGCTGGCGCTCGGCACCGGTCTCGTCGATCTCGCCGGCGTCATAGCGCTTGCGCTTGTCGGCATCGCCGATGATGTCGTAGGCGGCGTTGATCTCCTTGAAGCGCTTTTCCGCTTCGGGCCTACCCGGATTGAGGTCGGGGTGGGTGTCCTTGGCAGCCTTGCGGTAGGCCTTGCGGATGTCGTCCTGGCTGGCGTTGGCGGCGACGCCCAAGGTTTCGTAGGGATTGGCCATGCGTGTGAAGTTTCCAATCAGCAGCGCCGTTGCTGGCTCGAACGCGAAACCATGCTACGCGACTGCGCTGAGCAAGCAACGCCAGAGCGGCACCTGAGATCTCTATGCCTGATTCGCAGGCGCGGCTTGCAGCGCCCGCCCAGCAGGCAATTGGCTAGCGCATGTGAGCTATATGACCTCGAAGCCACGAACCCGTTGGCCGCTCAGCTAGTGCTTGACCACAGACACATTGATCGGCGTGGTGCTCACGCGGTCGCCGCTGCGCGACGCCTTGAACCTGACGAGCAGATCGACGTCATGGTCCTGCTTTGGTATCTGGAACAGCATGGGGAGCACGACGGCGCCCGTGTCGGCCACCTCGGCCCGAGCGCCGGCAATATCCAGCGTGTAGGAGCCCAATTTGCGTGCGCCGACACGTTCGCGCAGCACGCGGGCAGCCGCCGCCGAAATCGCACGGAACAGGCCGAGGCCCTTGATTGCGCTGGCGTTTTCGTCGACTGCGTAGACCGCAATCGCCTCCAGCGCCCACTTGCCGCTATCGCCAACGAGCAGCCAGTTGCTGTCCGGCGACCAGGCGACCGTCTGGTCGACGTGGTTGGCCCGTGCCGTCCCGGTGGCCCACGACCGCCCGACGACCATGCCGAGGCTCTTGCCATCCTGGAGCCGGACGAGATGATTTTCGATGCTGTGCGTGGTCGGCACCGCTGCGGCGCTGGGGCTGCGGGAGCGCCAGGCGATGGCAAGCCGCCCGGACGGCGAGGTCGTACCGTCCAGGACCACGAGCGCACCAGGTCCGCTGCCGCAGGTGATGCGGCCCTGGCCGTCGGCAACGCAGGACTGAGGTTTGGTCTGCGTCGCGCCTGGAGCAGCGGTGGTGGCACCGGCAGCCATCGAAAGGGCCACGAGGGCCGCGGCCAGAGTTCGAACCGAAATCGGCTTAGTCCCCGAACAAGGGCGAAGGCGTCTCTCGGCCTGATAGCACCAGGCGCCTGCGAACGGGCCGCGGCAACGAATTATCGTTGACCCCGGCGTGCGTGCCTGTCTGAAGTTGGCACATCCTCCCCCCTGCGCCGGCCCCCTGCGCCGACCTCAGCGCGAGCCATAGCATCCCCCGAAATAGGGAGCTGACGCGCATGCCTTTCCGTTGCAGAATGACAAAAAAAGACGTGGGAGGGAAACCATGGCGACGGCCAAGACGCGTGCGCAACTGCGCCGCCTCAGTCATCTTTCGTTAATTCGATCCGCGCTCGCAGGCAGGCTGCGCGGGACCGCGCTCATCCAGGTCGGCCTGATCGAGGTCGCGGCGCTATGCGCATCGCGAGCGCACGCTATGGCAGGAAGGGACTGCCACTCGGTGCGCGATCAGCTGCTTATCATCGCTTGCGAGTGGGACCTGCGGCGTGACTGCTTGGAGGACCAGCCTGACGCTTGTCTTGCCGCCATCGCCGACATGCTGACCGCGTGAAGGTGCTGGCCGCCCGATCGTGCGGCGCGCGCGCCCCGCGCCTCACGATGGCAGGCGCTGCCCGGCGGCAAGATAGGCATGCTCGACCAGACGCATGGTTTCGAGATTGTCGCCCGGATGGGTTTCAAATGCTGCGCCGGTGCGCAGGCAATCCACGAAATGCGCAATCACCGCATCAAAGCTCGCCTGATATCCTTCGCTCCCGTCGAATGGCGCATGGCGAGGGGCGTCGCCCAGCAAGCGCAGTTGGAAGTCGTCGAACACCAGGCTTGCCTTGCTGCCGATCAGCTCCAGCCGATCCGAAGCGCGCGGCGGGAAGCCGGGTGCGGCCATCGTGCCCGTCACCTCCACAGCGCGCCCGGCAGCAGTTTCCAGCAAGATGGAGGCGAACGTCTCGCCCTTCGCTACCTGCAGCGAGTGGAGGGTACGGGCAGCCACCACCCGCAACGGGCCACACAGATAGCGCATGGTGTCGAGGTGGTGGATCAGCACCTCCGCTACCATGAGGCGGTGCTCGCCGGCCATGAACGGCTGGCGCACGAACGCCGGCCGTTGTCCGCTGGCATCGGCCAGCATGCCGGAGGTGATCAGCGTCATGCGCCCGAGCAGCAGATCGCCGAGCGCGCCCGCATCGATCCATTGCCGGGCCAAGCGATACCAGGGCCGAAACCGCCAATTCTCGTGCACCATCAGCCGGGCCTTGCCGGCCACCGCGGCAACCAGCGCGTCCGCCTCCGCCAGGGTCGGGGTGAGCGGCTTCTGGCAGAGAATGGGGATGCCGTGCGCCGCTGCAGCTTCGACGAGGGCTGCATGCGTCTCGCGCGGCGACGCGACGTCCAGGGCGTCAATCGCCTGCTCGGCAAATAGCGCGTGTGCATCGCAGTAGGTGTGCGGGATGCCAAACTCATCCGCACGCTTGCGCGCCCGCACAGGATCCGGATCGCACACGGCGACGAGGCTGAC
Organism: Hyphomicrobiaceae bacterium; assembly: GCA_035762425.1. GTDB lineage: Bacteria > Pseudomonadota > Alphaproteobacteria > Rhizobiales > Hyphomicrobiaceae > AWTP1-13. Next base: position 9,344 of record DASTOW010000276.1, read on the forward strand.
GCGATGGCCGAGCTTTTTCCAGGCGAGCAGATGATGCCAGCTGATCATGCCGGCACCGGCCATCGCCACCCTGAGCGGTTTGGGCTCACTCATGTCAATGACCCTCAAATCCGAACAGGCGGGCAGGTGTATGCCACAGCACCTGATCGCGATCATCACCGGAGCCGAGCCAGCGGTCGAGCGGCGCCATGGTCTTGGCATAGGTGGGCCGGCGATCGACCGCGATGCACGGCCAGTCCGACCCCCACATCAGGCGGCCGGGGCCGACCTCTTTCAGGAGCACCTCGACGACCGGGTCGAGATCACGATACTCGGCATCCCCCGAGATGCGAAAGGGCGCCGACAGCTTGATGCAGGCGATGCCATCGCGCGCCAGATCCAGCACGGTCTGGAAGCCGGCCTGGTTCGTGCCTCCCGCAAGATTGCGGATGCCGAAGTGATCCACCAGCAACTGCACGCCCGTTGGCCGCGCCACCGCGGCGATCGCCGGCCATTGCTCATCGTCGGCGAACACCTGGGCGTACAAGCCGAAGGCGCGCAGTCGCTGCAGCAGGCGCCGGCTTTCGGGACGAGCCAGCGCATCGCCGTCGTAACTGACCAGATTGAAGCGCACGCCAATGAGCCCCTGGGCAATCAGGGTCTGCAACTGCCGGTCCGGTATATCGGCGTCGACGACGCCGATCGCCTTGAACCGGTGCGGATGACGCTCAAGGGCATCGACGAGCACCGAGTTGTCGGTTCCATAGCCGCTCAGCTGCACCAACAGGGCGCCGTGCACCCCATGCCGGTCGAGGACTTCGACGTACGCATCGCAGGTTCCGGTCTCGTCGGCCTTCGGCTTGTAGCCCTTGTCTGCGCAGAGCGGAAAGCGCGCCGGATCAATGATGTGGGCGTGGCAATCGAGAATGCGGGCCGGCTGCATCGGCTGCCTAGGTGCTAGGGAAACGTCACGCGGTTGTCGAGCTCTCCGCCGGCGAAGAAGCGGCGCAGGTTGGCAAATATCGCGTCCATCTTCTGGCGCATGGCGTCACGCGTGCCGGCGGAGATGTGCGGCGTGAGGATCACGTTTGTCATAGCCGCAAGCGGGCTGTCGGGCCGCAGCGGCTCCTCCTCGAACACGTCCAGACCGGCGGCCAGCACGTGGCCGGAGGCCAGCGCATCGGCGAGCGCCGATTCCTCGATGATACCGCCGCGTGCCGTGTTGACAATGATGGCGCCTGGTTTCAGGCGCTGGATGGCGGCCCTGCCGATCAGGCCGCGCGTCGATGCGGTGAGCGGAACGTGGACGGTGAGGACATCGGCTGCGGCCAGAACCTCATCGAGCGTGCCCCGCCGCAGGCCCAGCGTCGCTTCCTGGGCAGGTGACAACGGCACGGCAGCATCGGCGTAGACGCCCGCGCACCCGAACGCCTTCAGTCGTTCCGCGACGGCCTGGCCGATGCGACCCATGCCGACATAGCCGACGGTCTTGCCGAACAGCTCGCGCGAGACGCCGCGCAGCGCATTGACATGCCAGCGCCCCTTGCGCAGTTCGGCATCGGCGAAGGTGAGCCGCTTGGCGGCAGCGAGCATCAGCAGCACGGTGTGCTCGGCAACGCCGATGCTGGTCCCAGCCAGGGTGAGCGCCATTGGCAAGCCGCGGCGCTTGATCTCCTGCCACTGCGTGGTGTCCTGCCAGCCGACGCCCTGATGATGCACGACTTGCAACTCCTGGCCGGCATCGAGGTGAACCTTGCGCAGGCCGCTGGCCGCGCAGATCACCGCCTGACATCCGGCAATCTTGCTGCAGCGTTCGCCATCGTCGTCACGCTCGAGTGTGAGGACGTCGAAATCGCTGCCCGCCGCCGCGCGGATCAGAGCGTAGACATCCTCGCCGGCATGGCTGAGATAAAGCACCTTGGGACGAGGGCTCGACATGACGGTCCGATCATTCAACGAAACGGATGGTCGGCTGCTGCAGCACGTCGTCGAGCCAGGCCGGATACTTGGCACCGGCCGCGACGGCCGCCTCCATCTTGGCTTCCTTGTCTTTGATGGCTGCCAGCTCCTTGGCGACTGACCCAGCATCGGCGCGCGGGACGACCACCACGCCATCGACGTCGCCGGCGATGATATCGCCTGCCTCGATGTGCACGCTGCCAAGGGTGATCGGCAGGCCGACTTCGCCCGGCCCGTCCTTGAACGGCGAATTCGGGCTCAGCGCCCGCGCAAAGGTCGGAATGCCGACGGCGTTGATGCCCTGGATGTCGCGTACCGTGCCGTCGGTCACCGCGGCGACGATGCCCGCATTCTTTGCCATGCCGAGCAGGATATCGCCGAGCACGGATGCGCTGTGCGAGCCATCGACGGCGACAACGAGTACGTCGCCAGGCTTGGCGAATTTGAGGGCGGCATAGGGCGCAAGGTTGTCGACCGGCCGCGTGCGCACGGTGATCGCCGTGCCGATGAACCTGGCCTTCTCGCTCAGCGGCCTAATCCAGTGAGGCAGCGCACCGCGACGGCCCAGGGCATCGACCAGCCAACCGGTCGGCGCGTGCTCGAGTGCCTTCACCTGGCTGGCAGTGGGGCGCGGGAAATCGCGCCGGATGGCAAGTTTGGCGGGCTCGGCCATGGCAGGCTCCTTATTCCTTGGGGGCGATCGCCTCGCCCGCGGCATCGAACAGATGCATGGCAGCGAGGTCGAGCGACAGCGCGCAGCGCGCCCCGACCTTCAGCTTCGAGGTGGCGCCGACACGGGCCATGACGTCCCGCTCCACGCCTGGAATGCGCGCGGCCAGGATGGTCTCCGCCCCAAGCAACTCCACCTGCACGATCTCGGCGGGCACGCTGGCGGATGCGCTGCCGTCGGCAGCCCGTTCGCTGACCGACTCCGGGCGGATGCCGACCGTCACGGCGGTACTGGCCGCTAGAGGCACCCACCTGTCGGATGGCAGCACCATGGTCGCTTCGCCGATTTGCACGGCACGGCCGCCGTGCTCGCCGGTGGCGCGGCCGGGCAGCAGGTTCATGGGCGGATTGCCGAGGAAGGCGGCAACGAAGGTGTTGGCGGGTCGCTGGTAGACATCCAGAGGCGCACCGACCTGCACCACCTTGCCGCCGTTCATGATGCAGATGCGGCTGCCGAGCGTCATCGCCTCGACCTGATCGTGCGTGACGTAGATCATGGTGGCACCGAGCCGGCGATGCAGCTTGGCAAGCTCGCCGCGCGTGGAGACGCGCAGGGCGGCGTCGAGATTCGATAGCGGTTCGTCGAACAGAAAGACTTTGGGATCGCGCACGATGGCACGTCCGAGCGCCACGCGTTGCCGCTGGCCGCCGGAGAGCGCATGTGGCTTGCGATCGAGCAGGCCGGAAAGGCCCAACGTGTCCGCAACCGCAACGACGCGGCGTTCGATCTCGGCGCGCTCAATCGAGCGACGCTTGAGGCCGAAGGCGAGGTTGTCCTTCACCGTCATGTGCGGGTAGAGCGCGTAGGACTGGAACACCATGGCGATGTCGCGGTCCTTGGCCGGCACCTGGTTGACCACGCGCCCGTCGATCGAGAGCGTGCCGGCCGAGATCGACTCCAGCCCGGCGATCATGCGCAGCGTCGTGGTCTTGCCGCAGCCCGACGGGCCCAGCAGCACCATGAACTCGCCGTGCTGCACGTCGAGCGACACGGCATCGGCCGCCGGCAAATGCGCGCGATCGTAGATCTTGGTCAGCTTTTCGAGGGTTACGACGGCCATGCCAGCATCCGCCTCATTTCACTGCGCCCGCGGTCATGCCCTGGATGAGCTTCTCGGAGAAGAATGCATAGACGACGACGACCGGAATGATGGCGATCATCAGCCCGGTGGCAATCATGCCGACGTCTTCCTGCGAATCGCCGATGAAGCGCTGGATGCCAAGCGGCAGCGTCCGGTTGGCCTCTTCGGTGATCAGCACGACGGCGTACAGGAACTCGTTCCACAGCAGGATGAAGTTGAGGATGACCGTGGTCGAGATGGCGGGCAGGGCGATCGGGAAGCTGACCCGCCAGAAGATCTCCCAGTCGGAGTAGCCATCGATGCGCGCAGCATCGAACAGATCAGACGGAATGCGGGCGAAGAAGCTTTCCAGGATGTAGATTGTGAGCGGCAGCTGGATCGCCACGTACACCAGCGTCAGCCCGATCTTGGAATTGTAGAGCCCGTACTGCACCAGGATCTGGAACAGCGAGATGATGGTGATCTGCGGCGGGAAGATGATGGTCGAGAACAGGATGAAGTAGATCACGCGGTTTAGTCGGAAGCGATAGCGGGCGAGGCAGTGCGCGGCCATCGATCCGACCAGCGTCAGGATCAGCACGGCGCTGATCACGATCATCGAGGAGTTGGCGAAATAGACGCTGTAGTTGGAGTTGAACCAGGCCTCCGGGAACTTCTCCCAGTGCGCAGGACTGGGCAGGGCGAAGTGGTTGCGATGGATCTCGGTGGTGGTCCTGAGCGACAGCATCGCCGCCCATACAAATGGGCCCGCAGCAAAGCAGGTGTAGAAGCTGAGCAGCAGTAGCAGCAGGGCGCGCTTGAGAGCCGGCATCGTGCGTCTCAGTACTCGAGCTTTTCGCGCAGCCGGAACACCCAGGTCAGCGTGAGCACGGTCGCCAGCACGATGACGAACCACACGGCAGCGATGGTGGAGGGGTAGCCGAGGTCGAACGTGGTCCACTCGAAGGCGCGCTTGTAGACATAAGTGGAGACCGTCTCGGTCGCCCACAGCGGGTTGCCCTTGGTGGTGATCCAAACGAGGTCGAAGATCTTCATCTTGCCGATGAACGACAGCACGATGAGGTTGAGCAGGGTGGCGCGGATCAGCGGCAGGATAACGAAGACGAGCTTGCCGCCCCATCCGCAGTTGTCGAGCTCGGCAGCCTCGATGACCTCCTTGGGGAGCGAGTGAAGCGCAGCCAGCAGCACCACCATATTAAAGCCGACCCACATCCAACTCGTGACGAAGATGAGGGACGGCAGCGCCGTCTTGGGATCACCCAGCCACGGCTTGGCAAAGTAGTCGAGCCCGAGCGCCCGCAACCCGACATTTACGGGGCCCCAGTCGTAATTGTAGATCCATAGCCACAGGATGCCGACCACGATGTACGACATGAGGACCGGCGTGAACCAGGCGACACGGAAGAACCTGGCGCCCGGCACCTTGGCGTACAGAGCAAGGGCCAGCACGAGCGCCACCGAGACCTCCAGCAGTGGCGAGGTGCACGCCCACGTGATGGTGTTGCGCACCGCGCGCCAGAAGATGTCGTCGCGCGCCAATTCGACATAGTTGGCAAGTCCCACCGCCTCCTCGCGACGCGGCAGCACCTTGTGGAAGCTGTTCCACAAGGTGCGAAGGGCGGGATAAGCGGTGAAGGCGACATAGATGGTGAGCGCCGGCAGCAGGAACGCGACGATCGTGCCCCAGGGCTTTGCCAGCGCATCCTCGCGCAGGTTCGTCTCGGCGCCGGCCGGCGTCGCATCGCGTGCCATGTGCGGGCCTCCCCGGCGCCGAGCCTAGCAATCAGTAGGCGGCCGACATCTGCTTGACCGCGTCCTCGACGCTGATGGTGCCGGCCGGGAAAGCGTTGTTCATCACCTGGATGAACACCTCCTTGGGCTTGCCGTTCATCACCTGGATCGGGATGCCGAAGTAGTACTTGGCGCCGGCGTTGGCCTTCTCGATCATCTTGAAGTAATCGGCGGCCAGCGGCCCGCTGAGCTTGGCGGGATCGCTCTTGATGCCGGTCTGCACCTGCACATTGTCGAGCCAGCGGTTGCCCATTTCGAACGACGCGAAGGTGTTGAGGAACGCCACCACTTCCTTGGCATTCTTGGTGGCGGCGTTGCCGACGTAGCTGCCGCCGATCGCGATCGAGCGGCACTCGGTGCAGGTAGCGCCCGGCACGGCCGGGAACTTCATGATGCCGAGCGGGAAGTCCTTGGGCTGGCCGCCCTTGTCGGGCGGATTGAAGGCGCGCGACGTGTACCAGCTGCCATTCAGGAAGGTCAGCGCTCCGGGATTGGTGTGGAAGTAGATGTGCGCCTCGGCAAGCTTCAGCGTCGTGAAGGTGGTGGGCAGGAGCCCTATCTCGGTCAGCGAGCGGATCCATTTCAGCGTCTCGACCACGCGTGGGTCCGTCCAGGCGAGCTTGCCTTTCAGCAGCTTGTCGTAGTCGGCGATGCCGAGCTTCTGCAGCAGCGCCTCGTGCACAAGATGGGCACCTGGATAGGGCCGGTCGCCGACGCCCAGCGCCATTGGCGTGATACCCTTGGCTTTGGCCTTCTTGATCATGTCGGCGAACGCGTCGGGGGCAAGCTGTGTGCCGTCCTCAACCTTGATGCCAAGGTCCGCCATCATTTTCTTGTTGTAGTAGACCTCTGCGGTCCAGGCTTCGAGCGGCAGACCGTAGGGCTTGCCCTGATAGGTCCAGGCCTCCTTTGCCCAGGGCTCTACGTCCTTCCAGTTGAGGTCGGAGAGGTCGAGCAGGAAACCGTTCTCCATGTATTCGACCTGATCGGGCTCGGCATAGAAAATGTCGGGCGCCTGACCGGCCCTGAGCGCAGTCTTGAGGCCGGCGTAGAGCGCCGTCTTCTCGTACCAGGTCTGCTTGAGCTTGATGCCGGGGTTCTTCGCCTCGAAAGCCTTGATGGCCTCCTCGACGTAGGTGCGCTTTGGCATCTCGGCCGCCCAGTGACTCCAGAAGGTCAACTCCTTGACCTGCTGTGCAGCCGCGGGCGCGGTCAGACACGCGGCAGCCACGAAAGCTGCACCCAAGGCGGATGGAATTTTGGTTGGCATGAATGTCCTCCCCTGGCTCGACTGTGCGTCGGCACTTGCGCTGTCTGGTCCGAGGCATCCCGGCCGACATTGGTGTTTGCGGTCAGGCTAAGCAGCCGGTGCTTCTCCGTCAACGAGATTATTGATAATCTAATTGCCGACAAACATGAGGAACCGTGCGAACGATGCGCGCCAACGCGAAGCCAGTAGCGCCTGCACCCGAGGCGGCCGATCCGCCCGTGCAGAATCTCGTTCGCGAACTCGAGTTCGACATCCTGTTCGGCAATCTGATGCCGCGCGAGCGCCTGGTTGAAGACGTGCTGATGCAGCGCTTCTCGGCCAAACGCCACACCGTGCGGCAGGCGCTGGTTGAGCTGGAGCGCATGGGCATCGTCACGCGCACCCCCAATCGCGGTGCGGCCGTACGCGATTTCACGGCCTTGGAGGTCGAGGAGATCGCGGAGGTGCGTGCGACGCTGCATCGGCGCGCCGGGCAGCGCATGCCGCTGCCGGCAAGTCCTGCGCTGATCGCCCACCTGGAAGCATTGCAGCGCCGTCACGACAAGGCCGTGGCCGGGCGCGACCCGCGCGCCATCGATGCGGCCAACGAAGCGTTCCACAACGCGTTATTCGGCGCCTGCGGCAACCAACACCTGGCGCAAGCCATCACGCACTACTTCTGCTTATCGCGCGCGACCCGCCTCTATCCCCTGGTCGATCGCGTGCTGCTACAGCGCCTGCGCGCCGAGCACTGGGCAATGATCGAGGCGTTGAAGGTGGGTGATCGCAAAACCCTCACGCGACTGGTGGTCGATCACATCCAGCACTCCAAAAAAATCTATCTGCAGGTGAGAGGGTCGCTCGCCGATGCGGCTCGTTAGGGCCAGGTCCGGCGACGCGCTCCGCTTCTTGTTCGGGGGTGGCGACGGCATGCGGCCAAGATTCGAAAAGGAGAACGGCGCCGCACTCAACCCGAAAGGCATTCACGTCATCGATCCGGGAGACGCTCTGATCGTGCGCGCGCATGGTGGCGGCGGATACGGCCATCCAGCGTCACGCCATCCCGGCCTCGTTGCAGGCGACATTCGCAATGGATACGTGAGTGAGCGGCAAGAGGGATGAGGCCATACGCGTCACGACGAGGCATGCCCCCGCAAGCGATGGCGCCGTGACCGGGAACGACCAGAAGCCCAAGCAGGTGTGGCGGTTCTGGCGCTGCCGCCGTCAGGCTCAACGCGAGTGCCCGCGTCAACCCATACCGGCCACACTCATCCCTCCATCGACCAGGATCTCCGTGCCGGTGATGTAACGGGCTTCGTCGGATGCCAGAAACAGCACGGCATGGGCCACGTCCCAGGCCGTTCCCATATGGCCCATGGGCACGGCGGCATCACGTTTGGCGATCAGGGCTGCAAGGTCGCCGCCGGCCACGGTCTTGGCCAGCCGATGCTCGACCAACGGCGTGTGCATCAGCCCCGGGATAACGGTGTTGCAGCGAATGCCTTGTCCGGCAAACGTCATGGCGGTGGATTTGGAGAAGGCGAGAATGCCGAATTTGGCCGTTGAGTAAGCAACATGGGCTCGCTCGGCGCTCATACGCAGTGCCGCAATCGAGGACAGGTTGATGATCGCACCGCTCGCCTGCTTCTGCATGACCGGCAACACGAACTTGCTAGCCAGAAACATGGTCTTGAGGTTGTGCGCCATCTGTGCGTCCCACACCTCCTCGGTCATGGTCGCGGCACTGCCAGGCGCCGAGCCGCCCACATTGTTGACGAGAATGTCGATGCGTCCGAATTCTTCAAGGCAGCGGGCGACGGCGTCTTCGACGTCGGCCGACCGACTCATGTTGCAACCGCGCACCTCGCATGTTCCGCCTTCGCGGCGAATGATATCGCCGGTCTCCTCAGCGGCTTCCCTGCGCAGGTCAGTGCCAAAGACGCGTGCGCCCTGGCGCGCCAGCAGCACGGCCGTTGCCTTGCCGTTCCCCCATCCGTCCCCGACCGAACCCGCGCCGCTGACGAAAGCAACCTTGCTGTCCAATCTCAACATGCAGGGCTCCGTTGCATGACCTGAAGCAGGATGCCTCAAGTCTAGCTTGACGGGTGAGCTCTAGCGCAACAAGTCCTGAAATTGCGGGTTACGTTGCATGACCTGCCGCACAAACCAGCATTGCGGTACGACTTTGCAATTGAGGCGCCGCACCTCATCGAGCGCGCCCCGCACAAGGCGATAGCCATAGCCGCGGCCGCGCAGTGGTACCGGCACCTCGGTGTGATAGATGGTCATGACAGCGCCTTCGATGCGGTAGTCGGCGACGGCGAGGCCTTGTGGCGTATCCATCTCGAACCGGCGCTGCGCGGCGTTGTGGCGAACCGGACTGGTCGGCATCTTGACCTCTGCAAGCAGTGTCGGGGGGCTGACCCTGACGGGTGATATGATTGGGACGCAGCTCAGCTGGGGCCCTGTCCGGGCTAGGCGTCCGCACTGCGGTGGATGTAGCAGGCAGGAACCGAGATTCAAGATTGCGCTTTCTCCCATGGCCTGGCGTACGCTGACGCTTCCCCCGTAGGTTGGCTGGCCAAGATTGCGCTCGGCCTGTTGGCGTTCTTGAACGAATCATGATCACGGTTGCGGTGTCGCCGAGCGGAACTTGCATGGCCCCACATCTTGCCAACCTCAATGCCGAGCAGCGTCGTGCCGTCGAGCACGGCGTTACGGGGCGTGGCGCCAATGTCGCCGGCCCATTGCTGGTGATCGCCGGTGCTGGCTCCGGCAAGACCAACACGCTGGCGCATCGCGTCGCCCATCTCATCATGCACGGCGCCGATCCTGGACGGCTGCTGCTGCTGACCTTCTCGCGCCGCGCCGCCGCTGAGATGGAGCGGCGCGCGCAGCGCATCGTTGCCGTTAGCCGTGGTGGCGCAAAGTCAAGCGCATCACTCAGCTGGTCAGGCACGTTCCACGCTGTCGGTGCGCGGTTGCTGCGCATGTACTCCTCCTCGATCGGCCTCGATCCGGCCTTCACGATTCACGATCGCGAGGACTCCGCCGACCTGCTCAATCTCGTGCGTCACGAGCTTGCGCTTGCAGAGAAGACCAAGCGCTTCCCGATGAAAGCGACCTGCCTCGCCATCTATTCACGCGTCGTCAACGCTGCCGAAAGCCTCGACGTTGTGCTCCGCAAGCAGTTCCCCTGGTGCGCCGAATGGGAGGCGGATCTGCGCCAGCTGTTCGATGCCTACGTGGAGGCCAAGCAGCGTCAGCATGTGCTGGATTACGATGATCTGCTGCTCTACTGGGCCGAGCTGATGCAGGTCGATGCGTTGGCCGGTGACATTGGCCACCGCTTCGATCATGTGCTGGTGGACGAATATCAGGACACCAACGCCCTGCAGGCCGGCATCCTCAGAGGACTGAAACCCGACGGCACAGGCCTGATGGTGGTTGGCGACGATGCGCAAGCCATCTACGGCTTCCGCGCCGCCAGCGTGCGCAATATTCTCGACTTCCCGGACCAGTTCGCGCCGCCGGCCTCGGTTCTCACGCTGGAACAAAATTACCGATCCACGCAGCCGATCCTCGCGGCATCCAACGCCGTGATTGGGCTCGCGCGCGAGCGCTTCACCAAGGACCTCCGGTGCGATCGGCTTGGCGGCGGGAAGCCGGCGCTGGTTTCGGTGCAGGATGACGTGGCCCAGGTGAATTGCATTGTTGGCTGCGTGCTGGAAAGCCGTGAAGCGGGCGTGCCTTTGAAGGAGCAAGCGGTTCTGTTCCGCACCTCGCACCACAGCGCCATGCTGGAGCTCGAGCTGACGCGGCGCAATATTCCTTTCGTCAAGTTTGGCGGCCTCAAATTCATCGAGGCAGCGCACGTGAAGGACATTCTGGCTGTCCTACGCTGGGCCGAAAATCCGTCCGACCGGGTCACCGGCTTTCGCGTGCTGCAGCTGCTCGAAGGCATCGGCCCCTCCATTGCCGGCCAGGCGCTTGACGCCATCGCGGGACGCGACCCTCTGGACGCGCTCGCCACGTTCCGGGTGCCGGCAAGAAGTGCCTTGCAGTGGCGCGAGCTGGTGGCGATGCTCACAGATCTGCGCAGCATCGGCGCTACCTGGCCGGCCGAGTTCGAGCGGGCGCGCCATTGGTATCAGCCCCATCTAGAGCAGCGTTATGCGGACGCCACGGTGCGCGCCGGCGATCTCGATCAGCTGCAACGCATTGCCGCCACCTATCGCGCGCGGACCGACTTCCTGACATCGCTCACGCTTGATCCCCCTAGCGCCAGCAGCGATGAGGCCGGTGCGCCATTGCTGGATGAGGACTATCTCATCCTCTCCACCATCCACTCGGCCAAGGGGCAGGAGTGGCGAAATGTGTTCGTTCTCAATGTCGTCGACGGCTGCATTCCTTCCGATATGTCGACCGGCAACAGCGAGGACATCGAAGAGGAGAGGCGCCTGCTCTATGTCGCCATGACCCGCGCCAAGGACAATCTCTCATTGATTGTCCCGCACCGGTTCTACGTGCACAACCAAGGTAAGGGCCGCGACAAACACCTCTATGCGTCGCGCTCACGCTTCATACCGGGCTCGATTGCCGGTCACTTCGAGCTCACGGTGTGGCCGAAGGTCGTACGCGGATCACAATCGGTCGCCGCCAGGTCCATCGCCAGCGTCGACCTGGCGGCGCGCATGCGGGGCAGATGGCAGAAGACGGGGACTTAGCCCGACGAGGGCGGCATTGCCTGATGGTAGGGCTCACGCGCACCAGCTTGTCCTGCGGCCCTGGGGCGCTCGGCGGGAACTTCTTCGGCGCAATGAGATGCAGGTTGCAGGCTTGGCCGGGCAAGCCAGGGGCAAGGTGCAGCAGCAGGTCGGCGAGGCGAACAACGCGGCAAAGGACGCCGCCAACACGGTTGCCTTGTGCATGGCTCAGCCGTAGGTGGTCGAGACAATATTGAGGTGAAAACTTCGCGGCCTTGACAGGCGCGTGTACTATTTAATAGGCCCGCCGGGGATTCGCTGTAAGCTGCTCCTATCGGTGGCAGTAGGCTCGTCAGGCGCCACCGGCTGAGAGCGCCCACGATTTGCTCCCGCCTGGTTGTTCTGAAGGGCGTGGCGCATGGGCCGCAGCACCATATCCGAACAAGGCTTTTCGGCTTCGACAGTCGTGGCGCTATCGGGCGTATTCGATGTCGTGTGGACCGAGGTTGCGGACAGGGCCACAGCCGGCGACGTATCGACGGTGCAGGCGGCCATCGCAGATGCGTTGATTGCACTGGCTAAGGCTTCGCAACTCGACGATGAGCGCTTGAAGGTCTATGCGCGCCACAAGGCCATGCAAGCGCTCACACCCGCCTGAGTGAACGGCTAAGCCTCGATACCCATCATCGCCAAGCCCGCCAACTTGAGCGCTTCCGGATCGGTCAGGCCGCGGCGATACGCGGACAGCATGCAATTCGCCAGCCTTACTCGTCCTGTATCGACCGAGACAGGATTGTTGGCATCGTAGTTGTGGCGCGCCGTCTCCCAGGCGGCGTCGAATGCCTTCCAAATTGTCGAGAGCTCGTCGGGACCCAGGGAAATATTGTCGAGTATGTGCATACGCCTACGAGCGTTGTCTTGGCTGTTGTGGTTGACCAACCAGTCATTCTTGCAGCGACGGATTAACGAACGAATAGCACGTTTGGCTCTTGTTGAATGTGATTTCCGAGAAAGCGCCGGTCGATGAACCCAAGCCCGCCGTTGCGGGCGCCACGCCCTGTGGCCGTCCAGGTGCGGGTCGCGACGGCTTGCTCGCAGCGCAGGCCTGGTCAGCGCGCAAGATTTGCGTGCGCTTGCTGCTGAGGCGATGCTGGAGCCGTCGCCAACCATCAGCGCATTGCCTTGGCACCCTGAGCGACCAGCCCGGTGCTCGGTGGCAAGCGGACCTGTCAGGCGAGCGGTGCTGGGGTGCCGTGCAGCATCGCTTACAGCCCAGCCGTGCAATGACGGCGCTTGCTTCCGCTGCCGGGCCATGAATTGATGGCGACCTTTGCATCGGCGTCGTTCGGGCGCGATGGTCGCCGGCTCACAGCAGGCTATCGAAGGTATCCAGATGTCAAAGGCCCGGGCCAGACGCCGTGGCGCCGTTGTGCTGTCCCTTGCTGCACTGCTGCTGTCGGCCAGCATCGTACATGGGCAAAGGAGTGGCGAGGCCGGCGCCATTGTCTACCGCATCGATCCTCACACATCGGATGTCCGCCTGCTCGTCTATCGCGATGGGGCTCTTGCGACGTTCGGGCACAACCATGCAGTGTCGTTGCAGGACTTCAAGGGCACCATTTATTTGCAGCCGAAGCTGGAACAGTCGCGCCTGGAGCTGGAAATTCCGGTCGATCGGCTCGTCGTCGACGATGCCGAGCACCGGCGTGTGGAGGGACCAAATTTCGCCAGCCAACCATCCAAGGGCGATATCGAGGCAACTCGCACGAACATGTTGAGCAGCGCGCTACTGAATGCCAAGCAATTCCCAACCATCAAGGTGACCGGAACCAGCGGCCCGGTCGACTCCAAGAACCTCGCCATGCTCAATCTCTCGGTGCAGCTCGTCGGCCGGCAAATCAAGCTGACGCTCCCTGCCAGCCTCAAGCTGGAGGGGGATCAGCTGCAGGCATGGGGGGAAGCTGAGCTGTCCCACACTGAGTTGGGCTTGAAACCGTTCAGTGCGCTGCTGGGGTCGTTACGGGTCGCCGAGCAAATGCAATTCAAGTACCGCATCCGTGCCAGCAAAGTGCCGCAGTGAGAGGGTCGATGTTTGCCCCTAGCGCCGGCCTCGGCCTGCTGAGCTAGCGCCACATCGCTTGCAGCCATGTGGCGCAACGCTCGTGGCGGCGAAAGGTCGGGGCCTTGGCGCAGATTTGCTGCACTGTGGCAACGCATCCCTACAGTGCCAGTGTGTCTGATCCTTCGGCTCGGCTCGAATGTCCAGCCGTTGCAACCATTATGAACGTCCCGCGCCCGCAGGCACGGCGCATGCCTGACTGCAGGTTCTCGGCCCACAACCCGACTTCGATGGCCATCGAACGCACACCGGTATGAACAAGGCGAGGCGTCAGCTCGACCACCTCGCCCTTCTGCACCTGGCTCACAAGATCCACTCGTTGCGACGACGCGAGCATGACCGCCTGCCTGCAATGACGCGTTGCTACGATGAAGGCAGACTTGGCCATTGCTGCAAGAGCGTTGCCGCCGTAGAGGCTGCCGTAGTGGCTGGTCTCGCCGGGAAAGACCGCTTCGACCATGCGCAGGGCAGGGTCAGCTGCCGAGGCCGAGGGCAGCGACGGCAGCCGCGGCAGTGGCCCCGCGTATGTCTGCCCTGCCCGTCCGACCGCCACCATGTTGAAAATGCCGCGAGCGCAAAGACGCCGCTCAGCCGACAACGGCGCTTCTGCAACCATGTCGACGGCTACCGCAAGTGAGCGCCGCCCTACGCGGATGACCCGGCCATTGAGCTCGACAATGTCGCCAAGATTGGCAGGTGCCTTGAAATCAATGCGCTCGCATGAGGCGGTGACGAAGTCGACTTGGGCGTGGCGCGACGCGGCGATGAAGGCGACCTTGTCCATGTAGGCAAGGCCGGCTCCCCCGAACAGGGTACCGTGGTGGTTTGTATCGCCCGGAAAGACCACGTCTATCAGGCACGTCGTTGTCATTTGCCGATGCGGCCCCTTTCATTCGGCGGCTCCCGCGCTGCCTTTGCGGAGCAGGCGTGCAGCCGCCACCATGTTCTGAAGCGCCGGTTTGACCTCTTCCCATCGCCGCGTTTTCAGGCCGCAATCCGGGTTCACCCAGATCTGATCGGGGAGCAGGTGCTGCTTGGCCTTGGTCAACAGCTTGCACATGTCGGCAGCGCTCGGACAGCGCGGGGAATGAATATCGTAGACGCCGGGCCCGATTTCGTTGGGATACTTGAAGCTCGCGAAGCTCGCCAAAAGCTCCATGTCCGAGCGCGAGGTCTCGATCGAGATCACGTCGGCATCAAGGGCCGCAATGGACGGCATGATGTCGTTGAACTCGCAGTAGCACATGTGGGTGTGGATCTGGGTTTCGTCGGCGACGCCGGCCGCAGCGAGGCGGAAGCAGTCGACAGCCCATTTGAGGTAGGCCGGCCGATCGGCCTGCCGCAACGGCAAGCCCTCGCGCAGCGCGGGCTCGTCGATCTGAATGAGGCGGATGCCGGCCTTTTCCAGGTCGACGACCTCCTCGCGCATGGCGAGAGCGATCTGTCGGCAGGTCTGCGATCTTGGCTGGTCATCACGTACGAACGACCACTGCAGGATCGTCACGGGCCCGGTCAGCATGCCCTTCATCGGCTTGTTGGTCAGCGACTGGGCGTAAGCCGACCATTTGACGGTTATCGGGCTCGGGCGTGCGACATCGCCAAAAATGATCGGCGGCTTGACGTAGCGTGATCCGTAAGACTGGACCCAGCCGGTCTGGGTGAAGGCAAAGCCCGCAAGCTGCTCGCCGAAGTATTCAACCATATCGTTGCGCTCGAACTCGCCGTGCACCAGGACATCGATGCCGAGCTGCTCTTGGATGCGCACGGCGTTCTCTGTCTCCTTGTGCAGAAACGTTTCGTAATCAGCATGCGAAAGCTCACCCTTGCGGTGCTGAGCGCGCGCCTGGCGCACCGCCGCCGTCTGCGGAAAGGACCCGATGGTCGTGGTGGGAAAGGCCGGCAGCGGCAGGGCGGCGCGCTGCTTCTTGCGGCGCACCTCGAACGGACTGGTGCGTGCAAGATGCTGGGCCGACACCGCGGCCAGGCGCTGCGCAACCTGCGCATTGTGGATGCGAGGCGACCTAGCGCGGGTCCTGATCGCCGCATTGCTTGCAAGAAAGGCGGCCTCGACGGCCTTCTTACCGTTTGCCGCGGCGGTCGCCAACGTCGCCACCTCGCCCAGCTTCTGCGTCGCGAAGGCCATCCAGCTCTTCAGGTCGCTATCCAGCCTCGTTTCCGCGGCCAGATCGACCGGCGTGTGCAGCAACGAGCAGGACGGGGCGATCTGCAAGGCCTCGCCGCTGCGCGCCGCCAAAACCTTCTCGATCAGCTCGAACGTGCCTTGCAGGTTCGTGCGCCAGATGTTGCGGCCATCGACGACGCCGATCGACAGCACGCGATCGGCCGGTAATGTCTTGAGCAGCCTGTCGAGCTCACCGCGCCCGCGCACCAGGTCCGCATGATGGCCGGCAACGGGAAGATCGGCGGCGACCGCGAGGTTGTGGCCGTATTCTCCGAAGTAGTTGGCTAGCATGATCTTCGGTGCCGAGCCTGCAAGCTGTCGATAGGCCAAGCGCAGCGCGCGCTTTTGCACCTGCGAGAGATCGAGCGACAGAACCGGCTCGTCGAGCTGCACCCATTCGGCGCCCGCAGATTTGAGATCGCCTAGCAGGCTTGCATAGACGGGCAGCAGGGTGTCCAGAAGCTGGATCGGATCGAACTCCTGGCCCTTGACCTTGCCCAGCATCAGGTAGGTGACCGGCCCGATGAGCACCGGCCGCGTAGCGATGCCGAGCGCCTTGGCCTCCTTGAACTCGTCGATGGCCTTGTGCGACGACAGCCGAAAGGTCTGTCCCTTGTGCAACTCCGGTACGAGGTAGTGGTAGTTGGTGTCGAACCACTTGGTCATCTCCATCGCCGGTGCGTCCTTGGTGCCGCGGGCCATGGCGAAATAGAGGTCGAGGTCGGGATGGCCAGCCCCGCCTGCCGCTTGTTCCATGGCTGCGCGCGCCGTTCCATTGGCATGCGTCGGCGTGCGGCTTAGATCGGCGATAAAGCGAGGCGGCACGGCGCCGACGCTGGCGGTCATGTCGAGCGTCTGGTCGTAGAAGGAGAAATCGTTCGACGGAATGACGGCGATGCCGGCGTCGCGCTGCAGCTGCCAATGCCGAGCGCGCAGTTCAGCTCCGGTCGCGAGCAGCGCCGAAGGATCGATGCTGCCCTTCCAGTAGGCTTCGGTGGCCAGCTTGAGTTCGCGTTTGATGCCGATGCGCGGGAAACCGAGGTTGGCGGCTTGGATCATGACGTCCCTTTCTTCGACAGCGGCTTATTGCAGGGGATGGCGCACAGCGAGCCCCGGCGACGATGCCGGGCGACGAACGCGAGAAGCTTAAGAGTGCGGCGCTGCCATAGAGACAGCGTGCCGATCGGCAGATGCGTGAGGCGTGCCCTCAAGGCAGCAGCTGCGGCCGGCACGTCGGTGTGCGTCCGCACCAGCGCAAGCCACGCCAGCACGTAGGTTTCGGGATCGTCCGCATGGCAGCGGTGCCGAAACGCGGTTTCGATCAGGCGGCCCGGATCAATCCGGTCGCCATTGCACGGGGAGTGTGGTCGAGCTTTTGCCGCCAAAGCAAAACGCCGACCCACACGCACCCTTGCATGGCAGTCCAGTGCTGGACGATCCGGCCGCGACAGGTGTCGCGGCTGTGCCATCGTCAGGCCGAGCCGGAATGGCGATAATGATCGGATCTACGACTCTGGCGCACCAGCGCGATGATCAGCATGGTCAGACCTCCGCCGATGCACCCCGACCGGCTCGCATGGGGTTCAATTCCGGCGGTAGGTCTCCTGGCTCGCGGGCTTTGGGCTCTCGCCTTCCCGGGCTTTTGCCCAGTGGCTCAAGTGAGACCCTTCACCGCTTACAGTTGCGGGGGCAGCTCCGGACTGACAGGCAAGCCTGCGCACCGGATTCCCTGTTATCCCCTTGCGGGGACCGTCGGTGTCTCTGCTCTAGCAAATCGCCTCCCACCTGTCGAGCCGCAGGCGTCAATGGTAGCGTGCCGGGCCTTCCGGGAGAGCCATGCTGACACGCAAAGGACCGCTGACCTCGATCGCCCAGCCGGTGCCCGAGCTGCCGGTCACCGATGTCGAACGCGCCCAGCAGTACGATCGCGACGTGCTCGGCTTTGCCATCGGCTGGCTCGATCCAAGCAACGCGATCGGCGCCGTATGCCGCGGCGAAGTCGCGATCTTCTTGCGCAAGCGGCAGCCACCTTTCGAGCCGGCCGTGCACTGGATGTTCGCGCCGGATGTCGGCGACACCTATCGAGAGCTGAGCGCATCGGGTGCAGACATTTGTCGAGCCGATACAAGACAAACCCTGGGGCTTGCGGCAGTTCACGATCGACGACCGCGACGGCAACCGCTTTGACATTCGCTGCGACTAGCCGTCGGGCAACCGGCGGCCAGCCGCTTTAGTTTGCTGTGGTGGGCCTTGAACCCGCGCCTAGCCGCGGTCACTCCCAGGTGAGCGCGCCCCCGTTCTGGTATTCGATGACGCGGGTCTCGAAGAAGTTCTTCTCCTTCTTGAGGTCCATGGCCTCCGACATCCACGGGAACGGGTTTTCCGTGCCCTTGAACACAGGGGCGAGGCCGAGCTGCGCGCACCGGCGGTTGGCGATGACGTGCATGTATTGCTCGCACAGCGCCGCATTGAGGCCGAGGAACCCGCGCGGCATCGTATCGCGTCCATAGGCGGCTTCCAGCTGCGCAGCCTCGCGCAGCATGCCGCGCACCTCGTCCTGGAAGGCCTTGGTCCACAGCTGCGGGTTCTCGGCCTTGATCTGGTTGATGACGTCGATGCCGAAGTTGAGGTGGATCGACTCGTCGCGCAGGATGTACTGGTACTGCTCGGCGATGCCGACCATCTTGTTGCGACGGCCGAGCGACAGGATTTGCGCGAAGCCCGTGTAGAACCACATGCCTTCGAACACGACGTAGAAGGCAACGAGGTCGCGCAGGAAATCCTGGTCGGCCTCCGGCGTGCCGGTCTTGAAGTCGGGGTCATCGAGGTTCTTGGTGTGCTGCAACGCCCAGGTCGCCTTGTCGGTGATGGACGGCACCTCGCGGTACATGTTGAACAGCTCGCCCTCGTCGAGGCCGAGGCTTTCCACGATGTACTGGAAGGTGTGCGTGTGCACGGCCTCCTCGAAGGCCTGCCGCAGCAAGTATTGCCGGCATTCGGGATTGGTGAGATGGCGGTAGATGGCCAGCACGATGTTGTTGGCGACCAGCGATTCCGAAGCGGCAAAGAAGCCGAGGTTGCGCTTGATGGCGCGGCGCTCGTCCTGTGTCAGGCCATCGCGCGACTTCCACAGCGCGATGTCCGCCTGCATCGAGACTTCCGTCGGCATCCAGTGGTTGTTGCAGCCGGCGAGATACTTCTCCCACGCCCACTTGTATTTCAGGGGTAGCAGCTGGTTCACGTCGGCACGGCAATTGATCATCGCCTTGTCGTCGACCGAGACGCGGGCCGCACCACGCGCGATCTGGCCGAGGCCCGTGGCATCGGCGGCAACCGGCGGTGCCTTCGCTGGCGGTTTGCGCGAGGTGGGCGTGCTTGCAGGGCTAGCTGGTGCGGACCAGTCGAGCATCCGATGGTTCTCCAAGCTTGTTGTTCGCTACTGGCAGGCTTCGCAGGTCGGATCATCGATCGAGCATGCCAGCACCGGCGCACGCTCGACCTGCGCCGGCGCCGACACCATGCCGGTCGCCGACACGGCATTGAGCTTGCCGTCCGTACCCTTGATGGTGGACTTCTCGACATGCGTCGCTGACTGCGTGCGCAGGTAGTACGTCGTCTTGAGGCCCCGCTCCCACGCCAGCCGGTAGAGCGCGTCCAGCTTGCGGCCGTTGGGAGCCGCGAGGTACAGGTTCAGCGACTGCGCCTGGTCGATCCACTTCTGCCGGCGCGCGGCGGCCTCCACCAGCCAATGCGCGTCGATCTCGAAGGCGGTGGCGTAGAGCGCTTTGAGGTCCTCCGGCACCCGGTCGATCGGGCCGAGCGAGCCATCGAAATACTTGAGGTCCGAGATCATCACTTCGTCCCACAGCCCGCGCTCCTTCAGGTCGCGCACCAGGAACGGGTTCACGACCGTGAAGTCGCCCGACATGTTGGCCTTGACGTAGAGGTTGCGGAATGCAGGCTCGATCGACTGCGCCACGCCGACGATGTTGGAGATGGTCGCCGTCGGCGCGATGGCCATGACGTTGGAATTGCGCATGCCGGTGCTCAGCACGCGCTGGCGCAGGCTGTCCCAGTCGAGCGTCGCTGACGTGTCGAGCCGCAGGTGTTGCCCGCGCGCCGCCTCCAGCAGCTTGATGGAGTCGACCGGCAGGATGCCGCGGCTCCACAGCGAGCCAGCGAAAGAAGCATAGCATCCGCGCTCGCCGGCGAGATCGACGGAAGCGGAAATGGCGTAATAGCTGATGGCCTCCATGCTGGCGTCGGCGAAGGCCACAGCCGCCTCCGAGCCGAGCGGAATGCGCAGGGTGTGCAGCGCGTCCTGGTAACCCATCAGGCCCAGGCCGACCGGGCGGTGCCGCAGGTTGGAGCGGCGCGCTTCGGGGATGGTGTAGAAATTAATGTCGATGACGTTGTCGAGCATGCGCATGGCGGTGCTCACCGTGCGCGCCAGTCGCGCCTGATCCAGGCCCTTCTCGCCGACGTGTGCAGCCAGATTGATGGAGCCGAGATTGCAGACCGCCACCTCGCTGTCGGAGGTGTTGAGCGTGATTTCGGTACACAGGTTGGAGGAGTGGATCACGCCGCAATGTTGCTGCGGCGAGCGGATGTTGCAGGGGTCCTTGAAGGTCACCCACGGGTGGCCGGTCTCAAACAGCATGGTCAGCATGCGCCGCCACAGGTCGACCGCGCGAACGCGCTTGGCGACGCGCATCTGCATGCGCTCGGCCTTGGCTTCGTACTGGCGATAGCGCTCGGCGAAGGCCGGACCGTAGAGATCGTGTAGATCCGGCACCTCATCCGGCGAGAACAGCGTCCAGGGTCCATCCTCGGCGACGCGCTGCATGAACAGATCCGGTACCCAGTTGGCCGTGTTCATGTCGTGCGTGCGGCGGCGGTCGTCGCCGGTGTTCTTCCTGAGATCGAGGAACTCCTCGATATCGATGTGCCAGGTCTCGAGATAGGCGCATACCGCACCCTTGCGCTTGCCGCCCTGGTTGACGGCGATGGCCGTGTCGTTCGCCACCTTGAGGAACGGCACCACGCCCTGGCTCTGGCCGTTGGTACCCTTGATGTGCGCGCCGAGGCCGCGCACACGGCTCCAGTCGTTGCCGAGGCCACCCGAGTATTTCGCAAGCAACGCGTTGTCCTTGATCGACTTGAAGATGCCGTCGAGGTCGTCGGCCACCGTGGTCAGGAAGCAGGACGAGAGTTGCGGTCGCAGCGTGCCGGCGTTGAACAGCGTCGGCGTCGAGCACATGAAGTCGAACGAGGAGATCAGATCGTAGAACTCGATGGCGCGCGCCTCGCGGTCGATTTCGCGCGTGGCCAGCCCCATGGCGACGCGCATGAAGAACGCCTGCGGCAGCTCGAAGCGCTGCCCGCGCGTTTGCAGGAAATAGCGGTCATAAAGTGTCTGCAGGCCAAGGAACTGGAACTGCAGGTCGCGCTCCGGCTTTAGCGCGGCGGCGAGGCGCGCAAGGTCGAAGCGGCCGAGCTCGGGATCGAGCAGCTCAGCTTTGATGCCGGTTGCGACATAGGCTGGGAAATACTCGGCATAGCGCTCGGCCATCTCCGCCTGTGTCGCCTGCTCGGGGCGCGCGTGCACGAATGACAGTGCCTCCGCGCGCAGTTTGTCCAGAAGCAGCCGCGCGCTGACATAGGCGTAGTTGGGTTCCTGCTCGATCAGCGTGCGGGCCGCCATGATCGGTGCCAGCGCCAGCTCGTCCGATGTGATGCCGTCATAGATGTTGCGGCGGGTCTCGGCGAGGATCAGCGCCACCAAAACGTCGCTCAGGCCGGCGCAGGCCTCCTCGACGATGTTCGTAAGCCGCGCGTCGTCAAGCAGAACCAGCGAACCACCCGGCAGCGTCACGTGCACAACCCCTGCCGGCGCCGACGCGGCGGTTGCAGGTTTCGACGCAGCGCGCTGCCTGGCGCGCTCTTCGCGGTAAAGCACATAGGCGCGCGCCACCTTGTGATGCTCGCCGCGCATCAGCGCCAGCTCGACCTGATCCTGGATCTCCTCGACATGCAACGTGCGGCTCGCTTCGCCGCGACGCCGCAAAGCAGCAACGATCTGCTGCGTCAGCGCTTCGACGACCTCGTGCACGCGCCGCGATGCGGCGGCCCGTCCGCCTTCGACGGCAAGAAATGCTTTCGTGACGGCGACGCTGATCTTGCTGGCGTCGAACGGTGTGACCGATCCGGTGCGGCGGATGACGTGAAAGGGTGGCGTGCTGGCAACAGCCGGCTGCGGAGCGACGGCCTTCGCGCCACCGGTGCGGCCGGGTATTCCCGACCGTGCTTCGAGAGTGACAGACATCGGCATGACCCCTTTTTGTTGGGGGCATGGGCCGAGCGGACGCGTGCGGGAAATAGGCGCGGGAACAGCGCCGGCGGCCTGCAAGCGACCACCGGGACACCCCGCCCGAGGACGAATATCGATGTCGCGGCAGGTCTTCTGGCTTGCGGGTCAGCGCTCCTGTCCGGCCTTCCCGAAATCTTGCGATCTCAGTGACACGAGAGTGGACAAGAACTCACCGCTTACAGTTGCGGGGGCAGCCCCGGAGTTGCCCGAAAACGAGCTCACCGGATTGTCTCTTAGCCCAGGACCGAACAGGCCCCGAGAACCGACGACACCCACATCTAGGTGGTGATTCTGCGCGGGGGCGCAATGGGTCGTAGCCAGCATGAAGCAGATGCAGCGCTAACCGAAAGCAAATTCACAACACCGTCACTGCGACGCGCGGCTCGGACCGCAAGACTACCTGGCTGCTGACGCGAACGCGAAAAGCCATCGCTGTTGTCGGGCTGTGGGACCTGCACGCCGCCAAGCCAACCATTCTTCGATCTGCCGAGGAACATGTCCTCAGGGCGTGGCGGATCGACAACATCCGGATCCGGACTATGCAACATTGGACGTCGCGCAATTGACAGCCATCTGGCGCGGCTCATACCGTGATCGCGACGGTTCCTTTACGGGACGAAAAAGGGAATGCGGTGAGAGGGTGACTTGCCTCGAGCCCGCAGCTGCCCCCGCAACTGTAAGCGGTGAACTCCCCATCAGAAGGCCACTGGGATCTCGGGTCCTGGGAAGGCGAAGGGGAGTGGTGATCCGCGAGCCAGGAGACCTGCCGTCGGACGTGGTCACACGCGAGCATGCCGATCGGGGTGAATTGGCAGTGGACTGACTGACGCTGGACATGCGCGTCGGGAAGACTTCGTTCGCTGTGACGTGTCAGTAGCGTCGCGCCCGAGGTCTGTCATGCGTTCCCGCTCAATAGCCGGAAATCTATATCTCGTTGTCATTGCTTCGGTTTCTTTGCCTGCGCTGGCATCGTACGCGCAGGCCCAGCAGACGACCGACCTGCCCGAGGTCGTCGTCGAAGGCAAGAAGAAGCAGGTTCGCTCCACCACCACCCGGCTCGAATCCGGCGGCACGTCCACACCAAGTGGCGTAGCATCCGACGTGCCGGCAACCGGCAACGTCGATGCTTCGCTATCGGCTGCTGGTGGCGGCATCACCGGGGCATCTACGACGGTCATCACGCGCGACCAGATCGAGCGGGCCCCGCAGTCCTCGCTCGCCGACATCATCGGGCGCGAAGCTGGCGTACAGACGCAGAGCCTCTATGGCGGGGTCAATGGCGTCGGCACGAGCGTCGATTTGCGCGGCTTCGGTGCCACGGCGCCCTCCAACACGCTCATTCTTATCAACGGCCGCAGGTTGAATGACTGGGATCTGCAGGGCTTTGATTTGTCGACGATCGCGAAAGACGCGGTCGACCGCGTCGAGATCACGCGCGGCAACTCGGCCGCCGTGCTCTACGGCGACGGCGCCGTCGGCGGGGTCATCAATATCGTAACGCGCAGTGGCGCGGACTTGCCAAATCAGGTGCGCGTTCAAGGCGGTGTGGGCTCGTTCGCCGCCAGAGAAGGCAACGCGTCGGCGAGCGGCTCGCTAGGTAACTTCTCTTATTTCGTCAACGGCAATGCGTTCGCGTCCGATGGCTATCGAGACAACAATGAAGTGCGGCAGGGGTCTGTTGTCGGTGACTTCCGATGGACGTTCAACCGAGGCAGCGTCTATCTCAATCTCGCCGCCGACGACCAGAAGTTGGGTTTTCCCGGGGTGCGAAGGGTCAACCCCTTGGTAGACATCGATCAGCTTCGCGATGATCGGCGTGGCGCGGACACACCGTTCGACTATGGCCAAAAGCAAGGCGCCCGTGCCACCATAGGCCTCACCTATATGCTGGCGTCGGACCTTGAACTGATCATTGACGGCGGCATCCGCACCAAGGCGCAGCAGGCGGGCTTCTTCGCCCCCTTTCTAGAGTCCTACGTTGATACCGACCTGACGACCTTGTCGCTGACGCCACGCGTCAGCATCACCAAACCCTTCTTCGGTTTGCCGTCACGCGTTCTCGCCGGCATCGATCTCTACGACACCGACTACGAGTCGCACCGCAGTCAGTTCAAAGGTCTCGCTCCGATCCATATCTACAACGGCGGGCAGGAATCGCTTGCGGCCTACTGGCAGCAGACGGTGAGTGTCCTGCCGACCACTGATCTATCAGCTGGCGGACGCATTCAACGGAACAAGACCACGGCGCGCGACAAGTATGATCCGCTCGCCCCGGGCGCATTCGGTGATGAAGGCCTGCCTCTCGACCAGAGCGAGACCAACAATGCCTGGCACCTCGGCGTCGAACACAAGCTCGTACCCGGTGTGACATTGCTCGGGCGCATGGCGCACAGCTTTCGCGTCGCCACCATCGACGAACGGATCGGAGCTTCGCCGTTTGGCGTCCCGAACGACTTCGATTTGCGCACGCAGAAGTCGCGCGACTGGGAAGTCGGCATGCGGTTTCAATACGGGCCGTTCAGACTGCAATCGACCTACTACGATATGAGGCTCACCGACGAGCTCCAGTTCAATCCGGTCACTTTCACCAACATCAACCTCGACCCCACTCGGCGCCGGGGCGTCGAGACCATCGCCAGCTGGCAGATGATGAGAAACGTGCGCTTGTACGGAAACCTCACCTACACCGACGCCATGTTTCGGGATGGACCGAATGCCGGCAACGATGTGCCGTTGGTCTCGCACTGGACCGGCAATGTTGGAGTGTCTTGGAACATCATCAATAAGGCGCTGACCTTCGATACCATCGTCCGCTATGTCGGCGAGCGCCGCATGGACAACGATCAGGCCAATTTCCAGCCGCTGATTCCCGCCACCACCACGGTGGACCTCCAGTTCGGCGGCCAGATCAATCAGTTCAACTGGTCCGCCGGCGTGGCCAATCTCTTCGACGTCGACTATTTCGACTACTCGGTCGCAAGCGCCAACCCGGCCAACGTTGGCGTCTACAACGCCTATCCGCTGCCGGGCCGCACCTTCATGGTCAAGGCGGGCACGACTTGGTAGGCGAGTAGCTCGCACCTCATAGAGGATCGCCGGCATCAGCGGCTGCCGGCGGTTACTCTGACCTGTGTTTGCGGTGCAGCCCCGATGCCGCGCGTGGTGAGCCATTTGCTTAGAAAATCGACGAAGATACGTACCTTGGTTGGAGCTGCGCCGCTGGCAGGATAGAGCGCGAACAGGGTGCGCGCCGGTACCCTGTTGCGCGGCAGAACCGTCACAAGTTGCGCCTCCTCGAGTTCGTCGGCTACCGCATAGCGAGGCAGGAGCGCCAGGCCGAGGCCGGCAACCGCGGCCTTGCGCAGCGCGATGGCGCTGTTGGAATAGATCGCGGCATTGACGCGAACCGCAACCACACCCTTGGGCGTCTGGAAGCGCCAGATGTGGTCGTCCGGCAGCGCGTTGGCATGCAGCAGGCAGACATGCGATGCGAGATCGCCGGGCTTGGCCGGGCGCCCGTGCCGCGCCACGTAGTCGGGCGCCGCGCACACCACCCAGTCGATCTCGGTGATCGGCTCCGCCGTCAGCGCCGTCTTGCGGATCGGCGCGAACCTGAGCGCGATGTCGAGCCCGCGGTGCGAGAAGTCATCCTGCCGGAACCAGGTATTCTCAAGCAATAAGGAGAGCTTCAGCCGCGGCTGCTGCTTGGCGAACGCAATGACCGCGTCGGCGACGTGCAGGGCGCCGAACGAATTCGGCGCAAGGATGCGCAAGGTTCCGGCCGGCTGGGCACGCACCTTGCCGATCTCGTCCTCCTTCTTCTCAAGGTCGCGGAACATCTGCTCGCAGAACTCGAGATACCTGCTGCCCTCCTCGGTTAGGTCGAGGGTGCGCGTCGAGCGGTTCAGCAGGCGTACGCCAAGACGTACCTCGAGATCGCTGACGTGGCGCGAGATCAGCGCGCGCGACATGCCGAGCTGCTGCGCCGCCAGCGTGAAGCTGCCAGCGCGCACCACGCGAACAAAGCTCTGCATCGTGCGGAAGCGATCCATGGGATTGGTGCATATTCTGCAATAAAGACGCATGGATTTAGGATCTTCCGCTGGCAAATGTCAAAGAGTAGCCTCCTGCCAGCTGCCGCAGAGCAGCGCTGCGGCCGGCCGCGTCTAACGGCACGGCAACGCAGGCATGATCGGTCTGGGAGGATCGGCCTTTGAGTTCGCAAAGGCATGCAACGCAGGTGCGCGGCGCGGCGGCCATCGAGCGCCCGCAAGTTGCCGGACCCGCCCACAACATGGCCGAGTTCGGCAGCGATGTCGTAGCCGAGACGCTGCGTGCCCTCGACGTTCCCTATATAGCCATCAATCCCGGCGCCAGCTTCCGCGGGCTGCACGACTCGTTGGTCAACCACCTCGGCAACGACACACCGCAGCTTCTGCTGTGCCTGCACGAGGAGGCGGCCATCGCCATCGCGCACGGGTACGCCAAGGTGACGGGACGGGCGATGGCTGCCGCGGTGCACTCCAACGTCGGCCTGTTCCACGCTACCATGGCCATGTTCAACGCCTGGTGCGATCGCATGCCGATGCTGGTGATCGGCGCCACCGGTCCGGTCGACGCCGCCAAGCGCCGGCCGTGGATCGATTGGATCCACACCGCGCGCGATCAGGGTGCGATCGTGCGCGGCTACACCAAATGGGACGACCAGCCAGGCAGCGCCGAGGCCGCACGCGAGGCGGTGGCCCGCGCCTTCTGGATCGCCAACACGCCGCCCCAGGGACCAACCTACGTGGTATTGGATGCCGGTCTGCAGGAAGAGAGGCTGGCGGCACCTCTTGCCTCGTTCGACGTGCGCCGCTCGACGCCGCCCGTTGCGGCGGGAGCAGCAGCCGATGCCCTCGATCGCCTACGGGCAATGCTCGACAAGGCGCGGCGGGTCGTGATCCTGGCCGGGCGGGCCTCGCGCAGCACCGAGGCCTGGTCGGCCCGCGTCGCGCTCGCCGAACGGCTCGGCGCGCGCGTCGTCACCGATCTCAAGGTCGGCGCTTGCTTCCCGACCGATCACCCTCTGCATGTCGGCGCGCCGGCCATACTTGCGCCAACCGCGCAAGCGCAGGCAGCCCTTGCCGATGCCGATGTGATCCTGTCTCTCGACTGGGTGGACCTGGCCGGGACCTTGCGCAGCCTGCCAAGCCCGCCCCAAGCCGAGGTGATCCACGTCTCGCTCGACCATACCGTGCACAACGGCTGGAGCATGGACCACCAGGGCCTGGCCCCCGTTGATCTGTATGTGGCTGCCGATCCCGACGCCGTCGTGCTAGCGCTCGCAAAATCGGTGGCTGCACGCGCATCGGTCGAAATAGCCGCCTCGCGCAAACCGACGCCCCCGAGCGTGGCTGGCCCGCTGACCGTCGAGCATCTGGCCTGCGGGCTCCGCGACGCGGTTGCCGGCCGCGACGTCTCGCTGCTGCACCTGCCGCTGTCCTGGAACGGCGCCTGGTGGCCGTTCCGGCATCCGCTCGACTTCATCGGCAGCGATGGCGGCGGCGGCGTCGGCGGCGGCCCCGGCATTTCCGTCGGTGCCGCGCTGGCATTGCAAGGCAGCGGCCGTCTGCCCGTCTCCATCTGCGGGGACGGCGATTTCCTGATGGGCGTGACGGCCCTTTGGACTGCCGTCCACTACGCCATCCCCCTGCTGCTGGTGATTGCCAACAACCGCTCGTTCTACAATGACGAGGTGCACCAGGAACGTGTCGCCCGCATGCGCACTCGTCCGGTCGAGAACAAGTGGATCGGCCAGCGCATGGCGGAGCCCGACATCGATCTGGCCGCACTGGCGCGTGCCCAAGGTGCCCTCGGCCTCGGACCGA
>DASTOW010000277.1:0-2496 GCA_035762425.1 Hyphomicrobiaceae bacterium
GACTTCCTCGCGACCAACAACGACTTCGGCCTCGGCGCCTCCAAGGAATTCTCCGAGATGGCGAAGAGGGAGGGGGTGCAGGTCGGCGTGATGGAGACGATGGACCCGAAGGCCACCGACTTCTCCGCGCAGCTCGCCAAGATCAAGGCGTCCGGTTCCGACACGCTGTTCGTCACCACGGCCGTCGAGCAGATCACCCTGATCCTGAAGCAGGCCAAGGACCAGCAGCTGACGGCGCGCATCATCACCACCGGCGGCTCCAACTCGCCCGACCAGCTGATCGCGCAAGCGGGCGAGGCGGCGAACGGCTCCTACCACCTGGTGTTCTTCACGCCCTGGTTCCCCGAGGCCGTCAAGAACCCGGACATCGCCAAGAAGTTCGTGGCGCTCTGGAACGGCAAGGGCCACAACGTCGGCGGCCTTACCGAAGGCTTCCGCGGCTGGGACGGCCTGCACGTGATCGTCGAGGCCATCAAGGCGGCCGGCAAGGCCGAGCCCGAGGCCGTCACCAAGGCCCTGTGGGACGTGAAGGTGAAAGGCATCAATGGCGACATCGCCTTCATCAAGCAGGGCCCGGCCGGCAAGGAGAGCGCCCAGAACGTGCCGAGCGTCTATCTGGTCAAGATCGACGGCGGCAAGGTCACCCGCCAGTAGCGGTGCACGTCCTCCCCCTTGAAGGGGGAGGACGACGCGCCACGCGTTAGCACCGGCCGCAGCATCGTCCGGAGCCACAAGGGACAACAGCGGTGCTAACTCGTTGGGCGCGTCAGGTCGGGGGGACTGTCGACGCCAACAATTTCACCCCCTCCCGACGCGTGCAGCGGCTTGGCTCGGCCGTAGTGCCATCCGATGGGTCCGCGCTGGCCGAGCCAAGCCGCGGACGCCTCGCCCTTGCCCCTCCGGGGGCCGGCAAGCCTTGCCGCTAGCAATGGACCAGCTGCTCCAGCACGCCCTCAATGCGCTGATCCTCGGCGGCACCTACGCGCTGCTCGGCATCGGCCTGACGCTGATCTTCGGCATCATGCGGGTGGTCAACTTCACCCACGGCGAGCTCTACGCCTTCGGCGCCTACATGATGTACATGTGGGTGATGGTGCTGGGCGCCAACTTCTACCTCGCCCTGCCGCTCGCCGTCCTGCTCGGCGTCGTGCTCGGCGGCATCATCGAGATCGTGCTGCTGCGCCGCCTGCGCGGCGCCGACATCGACACCACCATGCTGGTGATGATCGGTGCCTGGATCGCCATGCAGAACTCCGAGCAGTTTGTGTGGAGCGGCGTGGCCAAGTCGATCGACACGCCGTTCCCCTCCTCCCCGCTCGTGCTGGGTGCAGTGTCGGTGTCCTGGAACCGGCTGTTCGTGTTCGTCGTAGCGCTCGCCCTGATCGCCGGCTCCTACGCCATGATCAACCGCACCAAGCTCGGCAAGGCCATGCGCGCCACCTTCCAGGACCGCGAGACGGCGGCCCTGATGGGCGTGAAGATCGACACCATCCACACGGCCACGTTCGCCATCGGCTCGGGCCTCGCCGCCGCAGCCGGCGCGCTGCTCGGACCCGTGTTCGTGGTTTACCCGACCATGGGCGATCTGGCCTCGCTCAAGGCCTTCGCCATCGTCATCCTCGGCGGCTTGGGCAGCATCCCGGGCGCCACCATCGGCGGCTTCATCCTGGCCTTCATGGAGGAACTGGGCGCCGGCTACGTATCCTCGGGCTACCGCGACGCCATGGGCTTCCTGCTCATCATTGCCATCCTTCTCATTAAGCCGACCGGCCTGTTCGCGCAGAAGGAGCGCATCGGCTGATGCGGCTTGCAACCTACGCCTGGCTGGCCTTTTTGTTGTCCGTGCCGCTGTGGATGACGGATCTGTACGTCCTGCACGTGCTGATCATCACCGGCATCTTCATGATCGCGGCCATGAGCCTCAACTTGCTGCTTGGCTACACCGGGCAGCTAAGCCTCGGCCACGTCGCCTTTTTCGGCATCGGCGCCTACACCTCGAGCCTGGTCTCGCTCGGCTTTGAGGTGCACGTGCTGCCCAACACCATGGTGTCACTGGCTGCCAAGCCGGTCTGGCTCGGCATGCTGTGCGGCATCGTCATGGCCGGGCTGTGCGGCTGGGTGATCGGCCGCATCTCCTTCAAGGTGCGCGGCGCCTACTTCGTCATCGTCACGGTCAGCTTCGCCGAGGTGGTCCGCCTGGTCGCGCTCAACTGGGTGGAGCTGACGCAGGGGCCGATGGCTCTCAACAACATCCCCTATCTTCGCCTCGGCGTGCCCGGCGCATTCGAAATCTCGTTCCTGCGCAAGCCCGCCAACTACTACCTGGTGCTGGTGGTCGGCATCGTCTGCTACGTCCTGATCCGCCGCCTGGTGCAGTCGCGGGCCGGCCGCGCCATGATCGCGCTGCGCGAGAACGAGCCGCTCGCCACCTCGGTCGGTGTCGACGTCACGCGCTTCCTGGTGCTGGCCACCGTCGTGTCCGCCGCCATGGCCGGC
>DASTOW010000278.1:0-4497 GCA_035762425.1 Hyphomicrobiaceae bacterium
AGCTCGGCACGGTCCTCGACGGGGCCCGAGATGATGAGCGGCGTGCGCGCCTCGTCGATCAGGATCGAGTCCACCTCGTCGACGATGGAATAGGAGTGGCCGCGCTGCACCATTTCCGGCGCGCGCATCTTCATGTTGTCGCGCAGGTAGTCGAAGCCAAGCTCGTTGTTGGTCCCGTAAGTGACGTCGCAGGCGTACTGCGCCCGGCGTTGATCGTCGTCCAGCTCGTGCACGATCACGCCGACGGTCAGCCCCAGGAACTTGTAGATGGTGCCCATCCATTCGGCGTCGCGCTTGGCAAGATAGTCGTTGACGGTGACGACGTGCACACCCTTGCCGGTCAGCGCGTTGAGGTAGACGGGCAACGTGGCGACCAGCGTCTTGCCTTCGCCGGTCTTCATTTCGGCGATCTTGCCCTGATGCAGGACCATGCCGCCGACCAGCTGCACGTCGAAGTGGCGTTGGCCAAGCACGCGCTTGGCGGCCTCGCGCACGGTGGCGAAGGCCGGCACCAGCAAGTCGTCGAGCGGAACGCCTTCGGCCAGTTGCTTGCGGAACGTGACGGTCCGCTCGCGCAGCTCCGCGTCTGTGAGCCGCATCATTTCCGGCTCGAGCGCGTTGATGGCCTCAACCTTGGGCCGGTACGTCTTGACCTTGCGATCGTTGGAGCGCCCAAAGACCTTGGCGGCTAACGCGCCGATGGACAGCATGCGAACCGTTCCTTACATCCAACGTGCCAATGCACAGGAAGCCGCGAAAGTCCTGCGGCGAGCGACTAGACGCCTTCGATGCCTCCGCCGGCAACCGCTTCCACGGCCGTTGCATGCGAAAATTTCCGTTACTGGGAAGCAAATGCCCGCGCGAAGGCGCCGCGACAGGCCAGCCTCGCCGAGGACCAAAGTGAGATAAGGACCGGCCGGTTCGATGTCAACTTGGGGTAAACGTCACAGTTTCCCTATGACGCAATAGTAACTTGTCGGCCTACCTGCAGGGGGTCTAAGCAGGTTCCACGTGTCCGGCCCGACCGGAGTTCCATCGCCCATGCAAGGAAAACCGACAGGTGAGCGCAACAACTCGCATTCTGGCGGCGACCGCCGCAGTCCTGCTGCTCGGCAGCGTGTCGGCCGCAGCCCAGGACGCCGTGGTGGCGAAGGTCAACGGCAAGACCATCACGGAAGCCGATATGCGGCTGGCCGAAGCCGAACTCGGCAGCGACCTTGGTTCCCTGCCCGACGTCACCAAGCGCCGGGTGCTGGCTGAGTTCCTGATCGAGAACCAGTTGTTTGCCGATGCCGCCGAGGCCCAGAAGCTCGCCGCAGGGCCGGATTTCAACGAACGCATGCAGTACTGGCGCCGCCGCTCCTTACGCGACCTCTACTTCGACAAGACTGTGAAGGACACGGTCAGCGATGCGGAGGCCAAAAATTTCTATGACAGCCAAGTCGGTAGCGCGAAAACCGAGGAGGTGCGCGCCCGCCATATCCTGGTCGAGAGCAAGGAAAAAGCGCGCGAGCTGTTCGAGAAGGTCGCCTACGGCACCGACTTCGCGGAGCTGGCCAAGCAGCACTCCAAGGACCCCGGCAGCAAGGACCAGGGTGGCGACCTCGGCTACTTTTCCAAAGGCCAGATGGTGCCGCAGTTCGAGGAGGCTGCCTTCAAGCTGCAAAAGGGCGAGGTGAGCCAGCCGTTCGAGACGCAATTTGGCTGGCACATCATCAAGGTCGACGACCGGCGCGCCGGGCAGGCCGTTCCCTACGATGCGGTCAAGGATCGCATCCTCGCGACCATCATCCATCAGAAGGCCCAGAAGATAGCGGGCGACCTGCGCGCTAAGGCCAAAATCGAGTATATCGATCCCAACATGCAGACACCCCTGGAAATCCCGGGGCAGAAAAAGTAACGCCGCGATCTGATCCCTCGGAGCCCAGGTTCCTTATCAACGCCTGGGGGCCTGCAGACGAGTGTGATGATCGAGACATTGGCCGGCGTGCGCGGCTTGTTTGGCGGCGAATTTCGCCATCACACTCGCCCGCCTGTGGTCGGGCGTCCCTTGTGCTTGCGACATGCGCTCGGGATGCTGGCCCAGAAACTGGCGAACTTCGCAAATCGGGGCACTAGCTATGGCCAAGTCCGCTGCAAAACCTTCGCCGTTCGCGCCTGCCAGCCTGCCCGACATGCCGATCGTGCCGGGCGTGAGGTTGGCCGCCTGCGCGGCCGGCATCCGCTACCAGAACCGCACCGACTTGATGGCCGCCGTGCTCGATGCCGGCACGGTCGCCGCCGGGGTGCTGACCCAGTCCAAGACTTGCTCGGCGCCGGTGCTGTGGTGCCGGTCCAACCTGGCGCAGCACGGCCAAGCGCGGGCGCTGGTCGTCAATTCCGGCAACGCCAACGCCTTCACCGGCAAGAAGGGCAGTGAGGCCACCCGCCTGACCGCCGAGGCCAGCGCCAAGGCAGTGGGCTGCTCCCCCAACGAGGTGTACGTCGCCTCGACCGGCGTGATCGGCGAGCCACTCGATGCGGGCAAGTTCACCCATCTCCTGCAGGACCTGACGCAGTCCGCCGTACCGGATGCGTTCCTGACCGGCGCACGCGCCATCATGACCACCGACACCTACCCCAAGCTCGCCACGCGTACGGCCAACATCGGCGACGTCGCCGTTACCATCAACGGCTTCTGCAAGGGCGCCGGCATGATCGCACCCGACATGGCGACCATGCTGTGCTTCATGTTCACGGATGCCGCCATCGCCCAGCCGGTGCTGCAGGCACTGCTGAGCAAGCACGTGCAGACGACGTTTAACTGCATGACGGTGGACGGCGATACCTCAACCAGCGACACCTGCCTGCTGTTTGCCACCGGCGCGGCAGCCAAGCGCGGCCAGCAACCCGTGAGCGAGGTCGGCGATGCGCGGCTCGCAGCCTTCAGCGCGGCGCTGCATGACCTGATGCGCGATCTCGCCATCCAGGTCGCCAAGGACGGCGAAGGTCTGTCCAAGTTCGTAACCTTCGAGATCGGCGGCGCGGAAAGCTGGGTGGCGGCGCGCACCATCGCGCTTGCCTGCGCCAATTCACCGATCCTGAAGGCTGCCATCGCCGGCGGGGATCCCAACTGGGGCCGCGTGGTGATGGCGATCGGCAAGTCGGGCGAAGCGGCCGATCGCGACAAGCTGTCGATCTGGTTTGGCCCGCACCTGGTGGCGAAGGACGGCGAGCGTGCGCCCGACTACGTTGAGAAGACGGTGGCGGCGTATATGCAAGGTCGCGAGATCGTCATTCGCGCCGATGTCGGCGTTGGCAGCGGCAGCGCCACGGTGTGGACCTGCGACCTGACGCACGACTACATCTCCATCAACGCGGACTACCGCAGCTGAGAGCAGACTGTTGTCGGCCGGGAATTGGCGCGCGCCTGTATCCAGCACCCAGGCTGGCGATGATAGGTGCTCGGGTCCCCGGTTCGGGGCTGGCGCTCGGTCCAGCGTGACATCCTTTACCCAAAGCGTGCGCGGCCCTCGCGCGCGCCCCTGAAATCTGATTTGTCTCGCACATGCTTGTCTCGCACACGCCCAAAGCAACTCCTCCTGGCGTCGTTGTCGTCACGGGCGCCGCCCGCGGCATCGGCGCTGGTATCGCG
This sequence comes from Hyphomicrobiaceae bacterium, assembly GCA_035762425.1. Taxonomy (GTDB): domain Bacteria; phylum Pseudomonadota; class Alphaproteobacteria; order Rhizobiales; family Hyphomicrobiaceae; genus AWTP1-13. Next base: position 3,635 of record DASTOW010000278.1, read on the forward strand.
CATCATCTGGCGGCCAGCGGCTGGCAGGTGGCGTGCGCCGATCTCGACGGCGAGGCGGCAGCCCAAGTTGCGGCCGAGATCGGCGGCATCGCCGTGCAATGCGACGTCGGCCAGGAAGCGGACATCGAGCGGCTGATCGCGGTGGTGCGCTCGCGCCTCGGCCGTATCGATGCGATCGTGTCCAATGCTGGCATGGCCAAGTTCGCGCCGCTGGCGCAAACCACGCTCGAAGCCTGGAACCAGGTGCTGGCCTCCAACCTCACGTCGACCTTCCTATTGGCGAAGGCAGCGGTTGGCGACCTGGAACGGGCGCATGGCGCCATTGTCACCATCGCCTCGACGCGCGCCCACATGTCCGAGCCCGGCACGCTGGCCTATTCGGCCAGCAAGGGCGGCGTGGTGGCGCTGACGCACGCGCTGGCCCTCACCCTGGCCCCGAAGGTGCGCGTCAACTGCGTCTCGCCGGGCTGGATCGATACCGGCAAGCATGGGCCCCTCACGCCGTCCGATCATGCCCAGCATCCGGCGGGCCGCGTCGGCCGCGTGCAGGACATCGCCGGGGCGGTGGCCTATCTGTTGTCCGACGCTGCCGGGTTCATCACCGGCGCCGAGCTGGTGGTCGACGGCGGCATGACCCGCAAGATGATCTATACTTAGGCTGCCTCCCCGTGGGGGGCGGCGAGGCCATCGCCGAAGGATGGCCAGAATGGCCTGCGAAAGTGATCCGACGCCGGGTCAGGTGCGTATCTGGCGGACAAGGAACCCTTGGGAATCGCCTTGCAACGACAAGCCATGACCGCTGCCGGCGACGTGTCGGACCTGCTGCGCCGCGTGGCAGCCAGGGACAAGGCCGCTTTTTCCGC
>DASTOW010000279.1:0-34207 GCA_035762425.1 Hyphomicrobiaceae bacterium
AGCAGGTCCCAAGGGTATGGCTGTTCGCCATTTAAAGTGGTACGTGAGCTGGGTTCAGAACGTCGTGAGACAGTTCGGTCCCTATCTGCCGTGGGTGTAGGAGTATTGAGAGGATCTGTCCCTAGTACGAGAGGACCGGGATGGACGTACCTCTGGTGGACCTGTTGTCGCGCCAGCGGCACAGCAGGGTAGCTATGTACGGACGGGATAACCGCTGAAAGCATCTAAGCGGGAAACCCACCTCGAAACTAGTACTCCCTTGAGAGCCGTGGAAGACCACCACGTTGATAGGCCGGGTGTGGAAGCGCAGCAATGCGTGGAGCTTACCGGTACTAATAGCTCGATTGGCTTGATTGCTCTCATTAAGCAATGCTCATCGGGCGTGCGCCTAGCGCATGCTCTTGATGGGCGGTGAGAAATCGCCAAGACGAGAAATCGTCGAACAAAAAGACCAGTTTTCATCACCCTTTTGCTGACCTGGTGGCTATGGCGGGGTGGCTGCACCCGATCCCATTCCGAACTCGGCCGTGAAACGCCCCAGCGCCGATGGTACTTCGTCTTAAGACGCGGGAGAGTAGGTCGTTGCCAGGTCTGCCAAAGGGTGATGGACGTTCATCGAGATCCCTTCTTCACAATGCACACACAAAGGCCGTCGCCTAATCAGCGACGGCCTTTGCCGTTGGTGCGGCTCTTGTCGGTGATGCGGATGTGCGTGAAGGCCTCGTCGCGCGCCGGCACCGACAGGTCTTCGTGATACCAGCGATCAAGGAAGCCGCGCCTTTGCGAGCGGATGGTGCGCCAGCGCATGTATCCCAGCACGGCGGCGGTCACCAGAAATCCCACCAGTGCGCTGCGCGCGCCAAACGCCAGGCTGCCGGCGAGCACGCAGCCGAGAATGCCGGCGATCACACCGGCGGCTGCGGCATAAAGCGCGGCGGCGGCCGCAGCGGGCAGGGCCTGCAACGCACTGCGCAAGGCCAGCTCCTTGTTGCTGATCCAGTCTGCCGGCCGCATCATGATAGCGGTGCCGGTGAAGTTGGGCATTCCTATCGGCGATTCAAGTTAAGGATGTGTCCGATCAGCGCGCCAGCTGAAAGCGCTCGAAACGGTGCAGGGCCTCCTCGACCAGCCGCTTGCGGGGCTTGCGCCCTTTGCCGCCAATCCAGGTCCATTGCTGCACCAACAGTTTGCCCTGCTCGCGATCCGTCTTGAGGTCGATGGCGGCGACGATCTCCTCGCCGATCAGCACCGGCAGTGCGAAGTAGCCGTACACCCGCTTGGGTTTCGGCACATAGGCCTCGAAGCGGTGCTCGTAGCCGAAGAACAGCTGCAGGCGCTTGCGCAGCAGTACCAGCGGATCGAACGGCGACAGGATGTGCACCAGGTCGTCAGAAGGATCGAGATTGGCAGCAAGCGCCTCAGGTCGCGCCCAGTGCTGCAGCTTGCCCGCGCCATCGAGCTCGATTGCCACCAGTTCGCCGCGTCTGAGCCTGGCTTCGATCAATCGCTTGATGCCTGCCTTGCGCGGAGCGTCGAGATGGCAGATCGAGTCGAGGCTGACCATGCCTTGCGCGCGTAGCGCGCGGTCGAGCAGGTAGGTCAGGGTCTCCTGCGGCGAAGCCGCCTTGGGGCGCTTGTCCCAACCGAAATGCCGGTTCATCAACTCGTAGGTCTTCAGCATGCCGGTGCGACCGCTGATGGTCACCGTGCCCCGGTAGAAGGCAAGCTGCAGCGCCCGCTTGGACGGCTTGCGGCTGGCCCACAGATGCTCCTTGTCGATCAGCACGTCATCGTCGATGTCGCGGATGGTCAGCGCGCCCTGCTTGCGCAGCAGGCCCATCACCTTGCGCATATCCTTATCCGTCACGCTTGCGAACCAGGCGCTGCGCTCGCGCCAGCGGCGCTGCATCGCGTCGACATAGAACCGCATGGTGCCGGTCGGCAGATAGGACAGCGCATGCGTCCAGTATTCGAACACCGTCTTGTCGACGCTTTGCGCCTGGCGCAGGTGTTCGCGCTGATAGGATGGAATGCGCGTGTGCAGGATATGATGGTGGCAGCGCTCGATCACGTTGATGGTGTCGATCTGCACGTAGCCGAGGTGCTCGATGGCGGCCGGCGTCGCCGTGGCGTCATCGCCGAATGGTGCGCGCTCGTCGAGCCGCTGCGCGTGCAGCCAGATGCGTCTGGCACGCGATGGGGTGAGCGGAATTGGTTTGTGAGCCCTGCCAGTCATGCGTGGGCGCAAGTGTAGTCGGCGTCGGACGTTGAGCAAGGAGCCTGCCGCACGTCGCGTTCCAGATGGTCGAGGGACGCGTGATGCCTGCAACGACGCGTGCTGGCATCTGTCGCAATTTCGGCGACAGAAATCGACCGAGGCCACGCCGCAGACTGGGCCGGGCGCAGGTGGCTCGCACAATGAAACCGCCCGGCTTGAGCAAGCCGGGCGGCGCATAGTGCCGATGTCGGCTGCGGGCTAAGCCGCCTTGACCTCGTCGCCTTCCTCCGTCGTAGCGCGACGGCCCTTGGCGCTCTTGGACAGCACCTCGGTGATGCGCTGCACCGCGCCGCGCTCGTCGAGCTTCTCGACAGCCGCGATCTCGCGCGCCATGCGGTCGAGCGCCGCCTCGTAGAGCTGGCGCTCGGAGTAGGACTGCTCAGGCTGGCTCTCGGAGCGGTACAGGTCGCGTACCACCTCGGCGATGGCGATCAGGTCGCCGGAGTTGATCTTCGCCTCGTACTCCTGTGCGCGCCGGCTCCACATGGTACGCTTGATGCGCGCTTTGCCCTTCAGCGTCTCCATGGCCCGCTTGACGATGCCGTCCTCGGCGAGCTTGCGCATGCCGACGCTCGCCGACTTTCCGGTCGGCACCCTGAGCGTCATCTTGTCCTTCTCGAACGTGATGACGAACAGCTCAAGCGAGATGCCGGCGATCTCCTGCTCCTCGATGCCGACAATGCGGCCGACACCGTGCGCCGGATAGACGATCCACTCGTTGGTCTTGAAGCCGTGCCGTTGGCTGACCGGCTTCTTCGGCGCGCCGGGCGCAGCCGGTGCCGCAGGCGCGGTCGCTGCCGCCGTACCGGCGGCCGGCACGGCCGGGGCCGTGATCTTCTGGCCGGTCTTGCCGGCGGAGGCAGGCATCGCCCGGGCGCCCTGCGTCGGGGCGGGCTGACGCCCCGCCGCTGCGGCCATGGCCTGCTTGATGGCGATCGCCTTGGGGAGCATGGGCGCCTTGGGCGCAACCGCGGGCTTGGCCGCTGTGGCCGCTACCGGCGCAGGCTTGACCTGAGGCTTGGCCGGAACCGGCTTGGCGGCCGCTGCCGCCTTCTTGGCCAGCTTGTTGGTCTGATCGACCTTGGCCGCAGCCGGCTTGGACGGACGCTTGGCCTGAACCTTGGCCGGCTGCCCCTTCGGCACCGCAGACTTGACCGGCGAAGGCTTGCGCGCGCTCAGCTTGCGCACCGCAGCCCTGCTGGTTGGCTTCTGCGCCGCACTCTTACCCGAGGTCTTCTTCCGTGCCATGTCGCTCGTCTCACTAGCTACTTCCGGTTTCAACTTAAGCATTCCGCACGCCACTCTCTTCTGCTCGCGCTAGCGCACACCCCCCCGGGGTCGCCGACGCGTGTCGTGGCCCAGACCCAATCCCTCAAGCGTCACGGGGCCCGGCCCACTAGGCCGCACCTGCCCCTCCCGCCTATGTTGTATGGCTTGGCTGCCCAAAACTGCGCATCGTCATACGCGTACCTCAGTGTGCCAAATGGCACCATTGCGCAGCGATACCGCATACGTCGCGGATCTCAGTTCCGACTTTGTTCAGGCCGTCACCACAGAAAAGTACCATAACACAAACTTCACGCATTTTGAAGGGTCTGGCGTAAAGAACACACCCGCTGGCATGCCAGATGCTTAAATACGCGTCACAATGGATCTTCTCTTTGAATGCAATCTAGGCGCGCATTGGGGACACCCGCACCAGCATCGGGAGCTTTGCTGTAAAATCAGTCGCCCTCGCCCGGCTCGGCCTTGAAGAACTTCTTGAATTTGTCCTTCTCGTCCCGGAATTGATCGGCCTCCGGCAGCGCCTCCTTCTTGGAGGTGATGTTCGGCCACTTCTCGGAATACTCGCGGTTAAGCTCAAGCCACTGCTCAAGGCCGGGCTCGGTATCCGGCTTGATGGCATCGACCGGGCATTCGGGCTCACACACGCCGCAGTCGATGCACTCGTCGGGGTGGATGACCAGCATGTTGGCGCCTTCATAGAAGCAGTCGACCGGGCACACCTCCACGCAGTCCGTGAATTTGCACTTGATGCAGTTCTCGTTGACGATGTAGGTCATGCGGCTTCAACCTGCTGGCTCGGCACCCATACCAAGCGACTTCCTGTTGCCACACGTCGGCAGGTTGTCGCAAGTCGCATCGGGGCGCAGCGCCCAGGCTCTCCGGTCATGGCTGCCAAGCGAGATCGTTTCCGATGCTGCGCCTTGCTGGACGGGACATGCCTCGACGGCGCACAGAATAGAAATGCGCCTCTACGCTCGGCGACCGAGGCGGAATGCACGGGCTGAACCAGTCCACCCTTCCTCCGCGTCCGGATGAGGCAATCTGAAGCGCTTCCGGATCAAGTCATGCGAGGCCGATGATCCCCTTATGATCGTTGTCCATGGTACCAAAGACGTTCCAGCCGCGGCCCGGGGCGGCGTGCTGGCGATTGGCAACTTCGATGGCGTGCACCGTGGCCACCAGGCGCTGATTGCGGCCGCCATCGACCAGGCTCGCCAGCATGGCTGGCCGGCCGGCGCCATCGTATTCGAGCCGCATCCGCGCGAGTTCTTCCAACCAGATAAGCCCCATTTCCGCCTGACCCCGCTGCCGCGCAAGCTGGCCCTGCTGGAGGCGCTCGGCCTCGACCTCGCCGTCGTGGCCCGTTTCGACGCCACCCTGGCGGGTCTGTCCGCCGAAGCCTTCATCGAGCAGGTGCTGGTGCAGGGGCTCGGGGTGCGACATGTGGTGGTTGGCTACGACTTCCGCTTCGGCAAGGGCCGCGCCGGCGATCCCGAGACCCTAAGGCGGGCCGGCGCCGGGCAGGGCTTCGGCGTGACCGTGGTGGGCCAAGTGGCAGAGGCCGGCGAGGTGTTCTCCTCGAGTGCAGTGCGCGCCGAACTGGCGCAGGGAGACGTCGAGGGCGCAGCCTCCATGCTTGGACACTGGTGGCGCGTGACGGGCACGGTGGTGGGCGGGGCCAGGCGCGGCACCGGGCTCGGCTACCCGACCGCTAATATCGTGCTGCCAGAAGGCACCGCGTTGGCCCACGGCATTTACGCCGTGCGCGCCTATTGCGAGGGCCGGCGGGTCGACGGCGCCGCGTACCTGGGCACCCGGCCGACCTTCGACGACGGCGAGGCGGTGCTGGAGGTGTTCCTGTTCGAATTCGCCGGCGATCTGTACGGCCGTCAGATGCACGTGGAGTTCATCGGCTTCGTGCGCGCTGACGCCAAATTTGGCTCGGCCGCGGCTCTGCAGGAGCAGATGGCCAGGGATTGTGAGCGTGCCCGGCAGATCCTGGCGGTGGCACCGGCCAAGCCTGTCGTGGTCGGCTGAAAAAAGCAGAAGGGATGTCGCCCCCAAGCCCCGCAAACGGTGTGACAGTGGCCTGTCATCCGCGCCCATGGCGACATCCCTTGCCGTCAACATAGCGTTGCGGACGCAGATTCGATCTGGTGATTTCCCATTGACCGCCATTCCCGTGTGCGTGCGTGATGCGTCCGCAACGGAAGATCGCAGGTTGTCTTTTACACGACTGAGGTCTTACGAGGTTGCCCCACCGGGTCTGCGCCGCTAGAACCACAGCACCATGTCGCCATTTCCGTTGCAGCTGAACAGCGCGCGAATTAGCGGCCCGGTCGCCCGATAGACCTGAGGCGGCCGGGGCTTGGCCCGCCTATTATCGCATCGCCATCAGCTGACCGAAGACGGGTTATCCATGAGCTCGACCAAGACCGACGCGCGCGATTGGAGCGCGACGCTGTTCCTTCCCAAGACCGATTTCCCGATGAAGGCCGGGCTGCCGCAGCTCGAGCCGCGCCTGCTGGAGCGCTGGCAGCGCATCGACCTTTACCATCGCCTGCGCGAGGCCGCCAAGGGCAAGGCGAAGTTCATCCTGCACGACGGCCCCCCTTACGCCAACGGCCACATCCATATCGGCACGGCCTTGAACAAGATTCTCAAGGACATGGTGACACGCGGCCAGCAGATGCTGGGCTGGGACAGCAACTACGTGCCGGGCTGGGACTGCCACGGCCTGCCAATCGAGTGGAAGATCGAGGAACAGTACCGCGCCAAGGGGCTCGACAAGGACAAGGTACCGGTCAACGAGTTCCGCAAGGAATGCCGCGAGTTTGCCGAGCACTGGATCGACGTGCAGCGCGAGGAGTTCAAGCGCCTGGGCGTGGTGGGCGACTGGCAGCATCCCTACTCGACCATGGCCTACAAGGCAGAGGCCGTCATCGCCAGCGAGCTGATGAAGTTCGCCATGAACGGTGGGCTTTATCGCGGCTCCAAGCCGGTGATGTGGAGCGTGGTGGAGAAAACCGCGCTCGCCAAAGCCGAGGTCGAGTATCACGACTACCAGAGCGACACGGTGTGGGTGAAGTTTCCCGTGGTGCGCATCACAGGCTCGGCCGAGCCGACACCGCTCAGCCGGGCGCTGCTGTCCTCCCACGTCGTGATCTGGACCACGACGCCCTGGACGTTGCCCGGTAACCGGGCGATCAGCTACTCGTCCAAGATCGAGTATGCGCTGTTCGAGGTGACGCAGGCGCCGGACGGCAACTGGGCCAAGCCCGGTGACCGCCTCGTGCTGGCAACCAAGCTGGCGCCGGCGGTGCTGAAGGCTGCCAAGGTCGAGACCTACCAGAAGCTGTTCGACGTCGATTTCGCCGCGCTCGGTGGCGATGTCGTCAGCCACCATCCGCTGCGCGCGATGGGCTACGGGTTCGACGTGCCGCTGCTCGACGGTGATCACGTCACCGATGAAGATGGTACGGGCTTCGTGCATACCGCGCCCGGTCACGGCCGCGAGGACTTCGACATCTGGATGGCGAAGGCGCCGGAGCTGGAGACGCGCGGCATCGACACCACGATTCCATTCACCGTCGATGGCGACGGGCGGTTCACAAAGGATGCGCCCGGCTTCGAGGGCAAGCGCGTCATCGACGACAAGGGCAACAAGGGCGACGCCAACCAGGCAGTTATCGAGGCGCTCACCAAGGCCAGCGCCCTGATCGCGCGCGGACGCCTGAAGCATCAGTACCCGCATTCCTGGCGCTCGAAGAAGCCGGTCATCTTCCGCAACACGCCGCAGTGGTTCATCGCCATGGACAAGCCGCTGCGTATGCCGGCGCCCGGCGCTAATCAAACCCTGCGCGAGACGGCGCTGCAGGCCATCGCCGAAACCGAGTTCGTACCGGCCTCGGGGCAGAACCGCCTGCGCGGCATGATCGACGCACGCCCCGATTGGGTGATCTCGCGCCAGCGCGCCTGGGGCGTGCCGATCACCGTGTTCGTGCACAAGCAGACGGGTGAGGTGATCCCGTCCGCGAGCTTCGAGAAATCGGGCGAGCTGATGGAGCGCGTCCGCAAGGCGATGGCCGAGCGAGGCGCCGACGCCTGGTTTGAGCAGGGCGCGGCCGAGCGCTTCCTCAAGGGGCTGGTGGCCAAGCCCGAGCAGTGGCAGCAGGCCACCGACATCCTCGATGTGTGGTTTGATTCAGGCTCCACGCACGCCTTCACGCTCGAGGATGCCAAGGAGTTTCCGGGCCTCGCCGGCATCCGCCGCCAACGCGACGGCGGCCAGGACCGGGTCATGTACCTGGAAGGGTCCGATCAGCATCGCGGCTGGTTCCAGTCTTCGCTGCTGGAGAGCTGCGGCACGCGGGCGCGGGCGCCGTTCGACGTCGTGCTGACGCACGGCTTCATCCTCGACGAGAAGGGCGAGGAGAAGATGTCAAAGTCCAAGGGCAACACCATGTCGCCGCAGGACATCATGAAGAACTCCGGCGCTGACATCCTGCGCTTGTGGGTGGCGTCGTCCGACTACACGAGCGACATCCGTTTCGGGCCCGGCATCATCCAGGGCACGGTCGAGTCGTACCGCAAGCTCAGGAACACGCTGCGCTGGATGCTCGGCACGCTCGCGCACTACGATGCCAAGAAGACGGTGGGCGTGAAGGTGATGCCGGAGCTGGAGCGGCTCATGCTGCACCGGCTGACCGAGCTCGACACCCACATCCGCAAGGCGTACGCCGAATACGACTACAAGCGCGTGGTGGCGTTGCTGACCCAGTTCATGAACACCGACCTGTCGGCATTTTACTTCGACATCCGCAAGGATGCGCTCTACTGCGATGCGATTTCTTCCGGCAAGCGCAAGGCGGCGCTGGAAACTATCGAGCAGATCTTCCGCTGCACCTGCCTGTGGCTTGCTCCGCTGATGTGCTTTACGGCCGAGGAGGCGTGGCTGGCACGCTATCCGTCCGAGACGGCCTCCGTGCATGTCGAGACGTTCCCGAAACTGCCGGCGTCCTGGCGCGACGATGCGCTGGCGCAGGAGTGGGAGCAGATCAAGCGTGTGCGCCGCGTCGTCACCGGGGCGCTGGAGATCGAGCGGGCCAACAAGAAGATCGGCTCGTCGCTGGAGGCGGCGCCGCAGGTGTTCATCGACGACGATGAGCTGATGGCCGCGCTCGAGGATGTCGATTTCGCGGAAGTGTGCATCACCTCGGGTGTGGAGATCATTGCGGGCGAGGCCCCAAACGGCGCGTTCAAACTGCCCGATGTGCCAAACGTCGGCGTGGTGCCGAAGCGTGCCCAAGGCAAGAAGTGCGCGCGCTCCTGGCGCATCACCAAGGACGTCGGCAGCGATCCTGCTTTCCCGGACCTGTCCGCGCGGGATGCGGCGGCTGTGCGCGAGTTCGATGCGCAGAAGGGAGCGATGCGGTGACCATCGCGGCCAGATGCGCTCTGGCCTCCTCCTGGAAAGGGGCGGGCGGCGCGCCATCACTTCGCTCCTTCGAGCGTTGCCGTGCTGTCGGCGGATTGCCAGGCCAGGGGCTAGGTGATCCTGGCGCGGCGGGTGGGGGTGTCGTGACCTGGAAGGCCATCGCACTCGGCGCGCCTGGTGCATGCTACGATGTCTCGATGCGGCGCGCGCAAAGTGCGTGGTATTCCGTCCTCCCCCCTGCAGCGGGAGGGAAACGACCGGGCGCAAGCGATCGATGACCACTCCGCACAAATCCTGGCTATACGGCCCGTACTCACAGCTCGGCTACACCATCATGGTGCTGACCCTGGCCTTCGACCAGGCGCACAAGTGGTGGATGCTGCTGATCTATCGCATCCAGGATCGCGGCCGCGTCACGGTCACGCCGTTCCTGGACCTGGTGTACGTGAAGAACACCGGCGTCAGCTACGGCATGTTCCTGCAGGAAAGCCAGGAGGGCCAATGGCTGCTGGCCGGTTTTGCCGTGCTGGCGACGCTTGCCATGGCCATCTGGCTGGCGCGCGGCGTCACCGACAAGTTGGTGGCGGTGAGCCTCGGGCTGATCATGGGAGGGGCGCTGGGCAATGCCATCGACCGCATCGTCATCGGGGGCGTGGCCGACTTCTTCTCTCTGCACGCCTTCGGCTATTATTGGTACGTGTTCAATATGGCCGACGTGGCGATTGTTGCCGGCGTAGTGGGCCTTCTATATGATTCGCTTGCGCCGAGTCGTAATCGTGCCCCAAAATCAACGTAGTTGATTGGAATGTATGAGACTTCGGCTCAGCTTGCCCGCCGGGCCCGGGGGATGAAACGATGACGGGATGGCAGCTACGCGTTGTGCATCTGGCTTCGACCGTCGCGTTCGCAGCGACGCTCGTTCTTGGCGGGTGTTCGGACGGCCTTGAGGTTAACGGCAAGCTGTTCGACTGGATGGGCATCAGCACGTCTGCTCTGGAGCAGTCCAAGCGCGAGCCGCAGGTTGCAGCGCGCGCCCCCCTCGTGCTGCCGCCCAACTCCAACCGGCTGCCGGCGCCTGGCTCCGAACAGGAGCAGGACCCGACGAACATCGCTGCCTTGAACGACCCTGATCGCAAGAAGGCGGCCGCGGCCAAGGAGCGCGAGCGCTTGCATCTGGCCTACTGCCGCGGCGAGATCCAGTGGAAAGACAAGGTCTACAAGGCGGATGACTCGTCGGGCAATCGCAGCCCCTACGGAGCCTGCCCGACCCTGCTGGGCGACACGCTGAGCAACGTGAACAAGCCGTAGCCCTCTGCACCTGCAAAGAGGGGCAGCGATCCACCTGCGTCAGGGTTTGTGATAGGTGACCCTGCGCGGTTCACCGCCCAGCCGGCCTTATTTTTTGGAACGTTCCAGTCCGCAACGACGTTTCGCCAGATGATCGAGGCCCGCACAGTGATAGCTAGTGCCTCGCTTGGCCCCGCGGAACTGAGCACCTTGCTGCAAGCCTTCGACGAGGCTTGGCAACAGGTGGCCTACGGCTTCACAGCCCCCCTGGAGGCCAAGGCCGCGCGGCTCAAGATGGCGAATGCCGTACTTGCCCAGGCCAAACACGGCGTCATTTTCGGTAGGCTGAAGCAGGCCGCGCTGGATGTCATTGCTGATCGCTTGCGAACGCCGCACGAGGTGCAGCTTGATCGAGCGCTGGATCTGATCAACGAAGCCAAAGAGCGCGTTGCCGTCCAGCGTGACCGTGTTAACGAACAAATACGCCTTGGGCACAACAGTGAGCTTTCCCGACAACTGCTGCGGAGTTTTGAGCTCACCCTTGGCCTGATGGTTCGCCACAGCAAAATCATCGAGAAAGAGGTGAAGCGTGAGGAGGCTGCGTTAGACCCAGCGTGACCGGCGGTATGGCCTGAACGAAACGCCCCACCTGCAGGACGGGGTCCGAGGCGCTTCCCTTGGCGGCTACCCCGGAGAGGTTACGACGCTCAACTCGAGACGTCGAAGGAACGGGGATTGTTTGCCACCACGACGAGGTGGCAGGGCGGGAGTGAACGCCCTCGGCATGCGTGAACCTTGGCTGCCCGCGCTCGAATGTCGCGGGCGAGGCTGCGCTCTGGGACAATTTCGCCCGCACGACCTTGCTGCACGGCGGCTGCTTGCCCATTCGGCGGTCGATAGTGGGCACGATACATCGTAGCGCGCCCGCGTGCCGCTAGTCTAGGGCGCCACTATCCCACACTCTCATGCGACTGCAGATTGGGCTGAGCAGGCCGGCCTCGGTGAGCAGCTTCCGATTGGCCCTGGTCTTGCGTCAGTTGTCCTCTCACCTTCAGGGATGGCGAGTTTGAGGGTTTGCGAATGCGCATGACAGGGTCCTCTTGCGCCGCGGTGATACAGTCGGCACACAACGGGTGTGCACCAAACTGACGTACCCAGCGGTTGCGAGAGGCCCGCAAAAGACCAGCATAAGTGCCTGTCAGGCTTCGCGGAATCGTCTCGCGATGCCGCGCTAACCTTGGGTGAAGGAAGTGTGAAACATTGCTCCCTTGTCATTTGACTTCGTGGCCCCGAACGCCGGACAAGGACTTTCTGCGGTTTCGGTGCGCAGTGGACGCAAGCGTGCCGCATTTCTTGCCCCGCATCCGATGGGCTCGCGCCGTCAGGGACGGCTGTATGTCGCTCGCGCACAGGAACGATCATGCGTATCCATGCTAGGCAGCTGCTTCTTCTCCTTCTTGCACTCGGAACAATGATGTTCACGCAATCCTTCGCATCCCTCAACGCCAAGCCGATCGCCACTCGCGTCAGCGAGTACAAGCTCGCCAACGGTCTGCAGCTGATCGTCGTGCCGGACAATCGCGCGCCGGTCGTGACCCACTACGTGTGGTATCGCGTGGGTGCTGCCGACGAGCCGGCCGGCGTGTCGGGCATCGCCCATTTCCTCGAACACCTGATGTTCAAGTCGACCGAGAAGCTGACATCGGGCGAGTTCTCCAAGACCATCTCGCGGCTCGGCGGCCAGGACAACGCCTTCACCACGCACGACTACACCGGCTACTTCCAGCGCATCTCCAAGGACCGGCTCAAAACGGTGATGGAGATGGAGGCCGACCGCATGGTCAACCTCAAGCTCGACCCGAAGGACGTGGAGACCGAGCGCGAGGTGATCCTCGAGGAGCGCCGCTCGCGCACCGAGAACAATCCTTCCAGCATCCTGTCCGAGCAGATGTCGGCGGCGCTGTACCAGAACCATCCCTACCGCATCCCGATCATCGGCTGGATGCATGAGATGAAGAAGCTCTCGCGCGAGGATGCGCTCGACTTCTACAAGCGCTTCTACGCGCCCAACAATGCCATCGTGGTGGTGACCGGCGACGTCGTGCCGGAACAAGTGAAGTCGGTGGCCGAGGCCGTCTACGGCGGTCTCAAGCCCAACGACGCCATCAAGCCGCGCCAGCGTGCCCAGGAGCCCGAGCATCGCGCTCCGCGCCGCGTGGAGCTGAAGGACCCGCGTGCCGGCAATGCCTCCATTCGCCGGTTCTATCTGGCGCCGAGCCACGCCAAGGCCGACAAGGGCGACGCCGAGGCGCTCTACGTGCTGATGAAAATCGCCGGCAGCGGCAGCACCAGCCGCCTCTATCAGAAGTTGGTTGCTGAGGAGAAGATCGCCGCCGGTGCCGGTGGCTGGTACTCTGGCGGCGGCCTCGACAGCGGCTCGATCGGCGTATATGCGACGGCGGCACAGGGTGTCGGCCTCGACAAGGTCGAACAGTCGATCGACGCGGTGCTGCACGAGTTGCGCGAGAAGGCCGTCAACCCCGACGAGCTGGAGCGCGCCAAGAAGGCCTTCATCGCCGAGTTCATCTACGAGTCGGACAGCCAGGCTTCGCTGGCGCGCCGGTACGGTGAGGGCATCATCGTCGGCCTTACGATCGACGAGATCAACAACTGGCCGGTAACGGTGTCCAAGGTGACGGCCGACGATGTGAAGCGGGTGGCAAACAAGTATCTGGATATCCGCCACTCGGTGACCGGTACGTTGATTCCGACCCAGCCGAGCGCGGAAAGCGAAACCACCAAGTCCGCTCCGGCGAAGAAGTCCTAGGTAGGGGAGATCACCTTGACCTGTTCCCGCTTCCGGCCGACAGCAATCGGCCTGCGTCTTGAAGCCTGCCTCTTCGCAGCTCTGCTTGTGGCCGCGCTTCTCATCCCATTCAGCAAGGCACAAGCTATGAAGATCCAAGAGGTCAAGAGTCCGGGTGGCATCACGGCGTGGCTCGTGGAAGAGCACAGCGTGCCGCTGATCGCGCTGCGCTATGCCTTCGATGGCGGCAACGCGCAGGATCCGGCCGGCAAGGAGGGCCTCGCCAACTTCCTGGCCTCCATGCTCGACGAAGGCGCCGGCGATCTCAACGCCAAGCAGTTTCAGGAGCGCATGGAGGAGATCGCCATGCGCATGGCCTTCGACGACGCACGCGATGCCTTCTACGGCAGCTTCGAGACGCTGACCGAGAACCGCGACAAAGCCGTGGCGCTGCTCTCGCTGGCGCTCAATAAGCCGCGCTTCGACAGCGATGCCGTGGACCGCATTCGCGGCCAGCTGGTGGCGGGGTTGATCCATGCCGCGCGCGATCCCGACCGAGTCGCTTCCGAGACCTGGGCGGCGACGGCGTTCGCCGGCCATCCGTACGGCCGTCCCGCCAACGGCACCCAAGAATCGATCAAGACGATCGTGCGCGAGGATCTGGCGGCTCTGCGCACGCGCATGTTCGCCAAGGACACGTTGCGCGTGGTGGCGGTGGGCGATATCGACGCCGCGACCTTGGCCAGCATGCTCGACCAGATTTTTGGCGGGCTGCCCGAGAAGGCCAAGCTTACTCCCGTTGCCCAGGTGAGCCCCAAGGCCACCGAGAAAATGAAAGTGGTCGAGATGGCCGTGCCGCAGTCGGTGGCCCGCTTCGGCCTGCCGGCCATGCCGCGCAAGGACAAGGATTTCCTGCCTGCGTTCGTGCTCAATCAGATCCTTGGCGGTGGCGTGATGTCGTCGCGGCTGTGGGAGGAGGTGCGCGAGAAGCGCGGGCTCGCCTATTCGGTGTACACCTCCGTGCAGCCGTTCAAGCATACCTCGGTGTTCGCCGGTGGCGTCGCCACCAAGAACGAGGAGATCGGCCAGTCGCTCGACGTCATCAACTCCGAGCTGAAGCGCATTGCCGCCGAGGGGCCGACCGCGACGGAGCTTGCCAACGCCAAGAGCTACCTGGTCGGCTCGTTCGCGCTGCGGTTCGATACGAACGCCAAGATCGCCAACCAGCTGCTCTGGATTCTGCAGGAAGACCTGGGCAAAGACTACGTGGATCGCCGCAACGGCGAGATCGAGGCGGTCACGCTCGACCAGGTGAAGGCCGTCGCCAAGCGGCTGTTCGCGGACCAGGAGCTGATCACCACCATCGTCGGCAAGCCCAAGGGCCTGGCGCCGCGCGGGTAATTGTCATCCCGGACTTCGCGTCGGGCGCATGTCCGGCATCCAGCACGCGGGTAGTGACCCCGGGATGACAGTGGCGTGGATTCGCGCTAGGCGTCGGGCATGAGCACGACGATTGCCGAGCGGGCCGGCGCGGCCCCCTACTCCCATTCGATTGCCGGCTGCCTCGACGGCGCGATCGGCAAACACGGCCTAAGCCAGGACGAGCTGACGCTCTGGATCGAGCGGCTGGCTCCCGCTCTCGACGCCTTGCAAGGCGACTATCGCGAGCGGCGCCTGCCGCTGCTGCGCATCGCCGAGGACGAGGCGGACATCGTCGCGGCCGAAGCGGCGCTCGCCAGGCTCAGCGCCGGCGCGAAGGCCATCATCTTCTTCGGCACTGGCGGCTCCAGTCTTGGCGGCCAGACGCTGGCGCAGCTCGGCGGCTGGAACATCCCGGGCCTCGCCGACGAAGCGCAGCGAAACCGTCCACGCACGCGCTTCTACGACAATCTTGATCCCGTCACGCTCGAATCGGCGCTCGGCACGTTCGACATCGCCACCGCGCGCTTTGTCGTCACCTCCAAGTCGGGTGGCACGCCCGAGACGCTTGCGCAGACACTCGCGGCCATGTCGGCGGTGCGGGCGGCAGGGCTGGAGGCGCGCATCCCCGAGCTGTTCCTGGGCATCACCGAACCGCGCGCTGCCGGCAAGGCTAACGGTCTGCGCGACCTGTTTGAAGGTCTCGGTATCCCGGTGCTGGAGCACAACCCGGGAATCGGCGGTCGCTTCTCGGGGCTGACCAACGTCGGCTTGCTGCCGGCCCTGGCGCGCGGCCTCGATGTGCGCGCCGTGCGAGCAGGCGCCCGCAGCGTGGTGGACGCGATGTTGGCGGCCGACACGCCCCTCGCCTTCCCGCCGGCGGTCGGCGCGGCGCTGGCTGTGGCGCTGGCGCGCGAGCGCGGCATACGCACGCACGTGATGATGCCCTACACCGATCGCCTCGGGCGCTTCTCGCACTGGTTCGTGCAGCTGTGGGCGGAGAGCCTCGGCAAGGACGGCCAGGGCACGGCGCCGATTGCCTGCGTCGGGCCGCTCGACCAGCACAGTCAACTGCAGTTGTTCATGGATGGGCCGCGCGAGCATCTGATCACCATCGTGCGCCTGCCGAGCGCGGGCGTCGGCCCGAAGCTGCCGACCGATCTGGCGGGCAAGGCGGGCGTGGGCTTTCTGGCTGGCAAGACGGTCGGGGACCTGGTGGCGGCGCAGACGCATGCCGTGCCCGAGGCGCTGGGCCGCGCTGGCCGCCCGGTGCGCACCTTCGATCTCGACCGGCTCGACGAGGCGTCCCTGGGCGCGCTGATGATGCATTGCATGCTGGAGACGATTCTGGCTGCGCGCCTGATGGGCGTCGACCCGTTCGACCAGCCGGCGGTGGAACTCGCCAAGGTGATCACGCGCGAGCGCGTCACCCAGGGTTAGGGCGGACGGCCGCGGGCAAGTCTACCTGCCGACGCGAACGCCGCCGCCGATGCCTCCACCAATACCCACGCCGCCACCGCTCCCCCGGCCGATGCCGATCCCTCCGCTGGCAGAGCCGCCGACCGATCCACCGAGGTCGGGCAGCGACGGGCGGACGTCGACGCGATCGCCTGTGTCGAAGCGCGGCGCGTCCGCTCCGGCAGGCTGGTGCGCAGGTCGGCACGCGCGGCCACGCTTGGCTGATAGATCGTGACGCGGCCCACCGTGCGCATGCCGACGTCGGGCCGAGTCTGACCATGCACGACGACCGCCGGCGCGATGCGCACCATAGCCGCCGCCGAGACCTGGGTCACGTCGACGCCGCGGTTGACGATCCGGCCATTGAGCGCGGCATAGCTGCCGACGCGCGCCGTCGCCGCCAGCATGGCTTGGTTGCGCGCTGGCGGCACGCGTCGGGCCCTGATGTTGCCACGGGCAAAATCGGCCTCGCCGACGAACACCCAGCTCGGCTGATAGCGGGGCGCCGAGATGTCGGCGCCCACATAGACGACCGTGCCGCGGCGCCACGTCGCTTCGGGCGGCATCGGCGCCCATCCGACATAGCCGCCTCCATAACGCCACTCGACCCAGGCCGGTCCCCATGCGTCGTCGGGCACCCAGACCCAGCCATATTCCGCAGTGTAAACCCAGCGGCCGTAGTGATACGTGGCCCAGCCCCACGGCTCATCTGTTTCCCAATACCAGCCGTATTCCTCCGTGTACACCCATTGGCCGGACACGTAAGGCTGCCAGCTTGCATCGCGGCTGGCCGGATACCAGACCATGCCGTAGTAAGGGTGGCGCACCCATTGGCCCTGTGCGGCGAGATCGTCGTAGAAGAACTCTATGGCGACGGGGTTGTCTGCTCGTGCTCGGTCGAGCGCCGCTGGACCGACCAGGATCAGGGCCGCGACGGCAAGGCGTAGCAGCGCGCGCACCACAACGATCAGGCCACCCGTGTACATTCACACACACACCTCCCCGCCAGGCTGCGCGCCAAGTCACGCTCAAGTTTGCGCGATTCGCAGCAGGACAAATGCTGTCCTTGCGAGTTTGCAGGAATTAGGGCCGCGCCCAGAGTGACCAGGTTCCCGCGCGTTAAGAGAACGCGCGGGTCAGGTTTTTGCACAGGGCCAGGCCAGCGTGGGCGGCCTGGCCCTGCGCCCTTAGATGTCGGGCATGCCCTTGCGATCCTTGCGCTGCTTTTCGTGCAGCCACGCGGCGGGCAACGCGTGTCGGTCGACCGTCACCACGTCCCAGAGGCCGCCCAGCTCGGGCACGTCAACGCGCACGCCGACCCGCGCGCCACGCTCTTCGATCCAGCCAATCGTGGTGGTGGTGCCCTGTCTCAGAGTGCACTGGAAATACCGCATGGTGAAATCTCCTGGTTGAACGCACAAGCGCAAGGTGGCGATCGATGCCGCGCGGAGGCGTGTCTTGTCGGGGTTGGCGCGACCATCGCGGCCGGTGCAAGGCAACAACTGAGCGCTGCCGGGTTTGGGGTGCCGGCACAAACAACGGCGCAGCTGTCAGGTCAAAAGCGTCATGGCCGGCTTGTGCTGCGCCAATGTGGCGTTTTCAGGTTGCCGCCGCCAAGGCGTTTGACGGCTGGCCTTGGCAACGGGCCTCGGACAAGCATGCCACGCAGGGGTGCACGAGCGGGAGCCGGCTATGCAGCTGGCGAGGTTGACGCGCGCATCTGCGGGGTCCAATGGTCCGGCCATGACCATGGTTGCCGCCGCCCCGCGCCGTCCGCTCCTGCCCATCCTGGTGGCGTTGAGCGGAGCGCATCTGCTGAACGACCTGATCCAGTCGATGATCCCGGCCATGTACCCGCTTCTCAAGGAAGCGTACGTGCTGGACTTCGCCCAGATCGGGCTCATCACGCTCGCCTTTCAGGTAACCTCGTCGCTGCTGCAGCCGGTGCTCGGCTTGGTTATGGATCACAAGCCCTGGCCCTACGCGATGGTCGCCGGCATGGCCGCAACGCTCTCAGGCGTACTCGGGCTGTCGTTCGCCGGCAGCTACCCGATGATCCTCGTCTCGGTTGCCTTGATCGGGCTCGGATCGGCCGTATTCCATCCTGAGGCGACGCGCATGGCGCGCCACGCCGCGGCCGGCCAGCAGGGATTTGCGCAGGGCATTTTCCAGATCGGCGGCCATGCGGGCTATGCCATGGGACCGCTGCTGGCGGCGATGATCGTGGTTCCGCGCGGACAGTCTAGTCTGGCCTGGACGTCGGTTGTGGCCCTCGTTGCCATGGTGCTGATGACGTGGACGGCGGGCCGCTACGCCGAGATGCGCCGCTCGCAGATCGCCGCAGGCAAGGAGCAGACGACGAGCGACGCAGGCGCTCAGGTCGTGACGGACGGACGCGTGATGTTGGCGATGGCGATCCTGATCGTGCTGCTGCTGTCGAAGAACGGCTACACGGCGGCGTTCACGTCCTACTACACATTCTTCCTGCTCGAGCGGTTCGGGGTGTCGGTGCAGCTGTCGCAGATCATGCTGTTCCTTTATTTGGTGGTCGGCGCGCTCGGTGTGATTATCGGCGGCATGATCGGCGATCGCTTCGGCCGCCACCGCGTGATCTGGATATCGATTCTGGGGTCGCTGCCGTTCGCACTGCTGCTGCCCTACGCGAACCTGTTCTGGACGGGTGTGCTCAGCGTGATCGTCAGTATGGTGATGGCTAGCGCATTCTCCTCGATCCTGATCTATGCCATCGACCTGGTCCCGCATCGCGTGGGTCTTGTGGGTGGGCTGTTCTATGGCCTGGCATTCGGGCTAGGCGGATTGGCGGCGGCAGGGCTGGGCGTGCTGGCTGACCACATCGGTATCATCGCGGTATTCAAGCTCGTCGCCTGGTTGCCGGCGCTGGGCCTCCTGACTTTCCTGCTGCCGCGCACAACTACGGTGCGGTAGGGGCTCTGGTCCACTCTTGAGCTTGCATTCGTGCACGCGCTGGTCGACGCTTTCGACACAACGCGCCAGCATGGAGCAAGCCGCATGTCCGAGCTTCCAAAACAGGTCCGATGCGTGGTCATCGGCGGCGGCATCATCGGTTGCTCGGTCGCCTATCATCTCGCCAAGCTCGGCTGGCAGGACGTCATCCTGCTGGAACGCAAGCGGCTGACCTCGGGCACCACCTGGCACGCGGCGGGTTTGATCGGCCAGCTGCGCTCCTCGAGCACGCTCACCAAAATCGCCAAGTACTCCGCAAACCTGATGGCGGAGCTGGAGGCCGAGACGGGCGTCGTCACCGGCTTTCGCCAGAACGGCTCGCTGTCGCTCGCCCTGTCGCGTGAGCGCATGCAAGAGCTGAAGCGACAGGCTACCATGGGCAAGGTGTTCGGCGTCGAGGCCTATATGGTGTCGCCGTCGGAGGCGCGTGACAAACATCCGCTGATCGACCAGAAGGGCGTGGAAGGCGGCCTGTTCATCCCGGCAAACGGCCAGGCCGATCCGGCCAATATCACGCAGGCGTTCGCCAAGGCGGCCCGACAGCGCGGCGTGCGCATCTTCGAGAACACCAAGGTGACCGGCATCCGCCAGGCCGATGGGCGCGTGACGGGCGTCGATACCGCGCAGGGTGCGATCAGCGCCGAGTACGTCGTCAACTGCGCGGGCCTGTGGGCGCGCGAGATCGGCCGCTGGGCCGGCGTGAACGTGCCGCTGCTGGCGGCGGAGCACTTCTACGTCGTCACCGATGCGAGCCCCGATATTCCGCGCAACCTGCCGGTGCTGCGGGTGCCCGACGAGAGCAGCTACATCAAGGAGGAGGCCGGCAAGCTGCTCATCGGCTTCTTCGAGCCGAACGGCAAAGCGCTGCCCGACAGCAAGATCCCCGAGGCCAGCGAGTTCCTCAATCTGCCCGACGACTGGGAGCACCTGAGCCGCGAGCTGGAGCTGGCGTCCGAGCGCCTGCCGATCCTGAAGCGCATCGGGCTGCACACCTTCTTCAACGGGCCGGAGAGCTTCACGCCCGACGGCCGCTGGGTGGTGGGCGAGGCGCCGACCCTGCGCAATTTCTTCGTTGCGGCAGGCTTCAATTCGATCGGCATCCAGACCGCCGGCGGCGCAGGCAAGGCGCTCGCCGAGTGGATGGAGGCGGGAGGTCCGACCATGGATCTCACCAGCGTCGACATCCGCCGTTGCCAGCCCTTCCATGGCAACACGACCTATCTGGCCGATCGCATCGGCGAGGCGCTCGGGTTGCACTACGCCGACCAGTTTCCCCATCGCGCTCCCTCGACTGCGCGCGGCGTACGCACCACGCCGCTGCATGATCGGTTGCTGGAGCGCGGCGCCTGCTTCACAGAGGCCTCCGGCTGGGAGCGCGCCGGCTGGTTCCTGCCCGAGGCGGCCCGCGACCGTGGCGAGAAGGCCGAGTATCGCTACAGCTGGGGTCGGCAGACCTGGTTCGGCCACGCCGGCGAGGAGCACAAAGCCGTGCGCACCGGCGTCGGCCTATTCGACCTCTCACCATTCGGCAAGATCCGCGTCGAGGGCCGGGACGCCGAGGACGTGTTGCAGCGCATCTGCGCCAATGACGTCGCCATGCCGCCGGGCCGCATCGTCTATACGCAATGGCTGAACGGCCGCGCCGGCATCGAGGCCGACCTCACCGTTGCACGGCTGTCCAGCGACACGTTCATGGTTGTGACGTCGTCGGCGACGGTGCTGCGCGATCTCGCCTGGCTGAAGCGGCACACGCCGGAGGGTGCGCATTGCGTGGCCACCGATGTGACCTCCGCGGAGGCCTGTCTGGCGGTGATGGGGCCGCGCTCGCGCCAGCTGCTGGCCGGTCTTGTGGATGTGCCGCTCAGCAACGACGCCTTCCCGTTTGCCAGCTGGCGCCAGGTGGAGATCGGCTATGCGGTTGGGCGCGCGCACCGCGTCTCCTACGTCGGCGAACTCGGCTGGGAGCTGTACGTTCCCTCCGACATGGCGCGGCATGCGTTTGATGCGCTCGTTGAGCGCGGCGCTGACGTCGGCTTGAGACTTTGCGGCAGCCATGCGCTCGACAGCTGCCGCATGGAGAAGGCGTATCGCCACTTCGGCCACGACATCGCCTCCACCGACCATGTGCTCGAGGCGGGGCTCGGCTTCGCAGTGAAGATCGACAAACCGCGCGGCCGGTTCGGCGATTTCCTGGGTCGTGACAGCGCCGTTGCGGCGAAACAGGCGGGCCTGCAGCGACGCCTTGTGCAGTTCATGCTCGCCGATGCGCAGCCGCTGCTCTACGGCAACGAGGCGATCTGGCGCGACGATCGCATCGTCGGATACCTGACGTCCGGCGCTTACGGACATCATCTGGGTGCCGCAGTCGGCCTCGGCTACGTCACGTGCCCGGCAAGCGCGACGGCGCGTGACCTGCTCGCGTCCGACTACGCCATCGAGGTGGCCAACGAGAAGGTCGCGGCCCGCGCCAGTCTCGAGCCGCTGTACGATCCCAAGGGCGAGCGGCTGCGCGGCTGACCGACCGCCGCGAGGCGACCAGCTGGTGCGTGGGCGGCATTGGCTTTTCCACCGATGCTGAACCATCTTGGCGCAGCCCTGGCTATCGGAGCGCGGGCCCGCTAAGACCGTGCGACGTCGCCATCACGATTCGCGAGGAGCCGGATTCGTGCCGATTCGCCAGCTCAGCCCCGAGATCGTCAACCGCATCGCCGCGGGCGAGGTGATCGAGCGCCCGGCCAGCGTGATCAAGGAGTTGGTCGAGAACGCAATCGATGCTGGCGCGCACGAGATCGAGGTGGTGACGGCAGCGGGTGGACTGTCGCTGATCCGCGTTACCGATGACGGGCACGGCATGAGTGCCGGCGACCTTGCCGTGGCGGTGGAGCGGCATGCCACCTCGAAGCTGGCGGACGAAGACCTGTTCAACATCGCCACGCTGGGCTTCCGCGGCGAGGCGCTGCCGTCGATTGGATCGGTGGCGCACCTTGCCATCCGCTCGCGGCAGCGCGACGCGGCGGCGGGCTCCGAGATCGTTGTGGACCGCGGCGCCAAAGGCGCTGTGCGGCCCGCGGCGCTAAATTGCGGAGCGCAGGTGGAGGTGCGCGAGCTGTTCTCCGCGACCCCGGCCCGCCTCAAATTCCTGAAGAGCGAGCGGGCCGAGAACATGGCCACCTCCGAGGTGGTCAAGCGCCTGGCCATGGCGCAGCCGACGGTCGGCTTCACGCTGACGACCGGCGAGCGCGCGGGCCTCAGGCTGCAGGCCCAGCCGCTCGGCGCCGACGGCCATCTGGCGCGCCTGGGGCACATCATGGGCCGCGAGTTCCTGCACGATGCGCTGCTCATCAACGCCGAACGCGAGGGGCTTAGCCTGTCCGGGTTCGCCGGCCTGCCGACCCTGCATCGGCCCGATCCCGGCCAACAGTACCTGTTCGTCAACGGCCGCCCGGTGAAGGATCGGCTGCTGATCGGTGCGGTGCGCGCCGCCTATGGCGATCTACTGCCCAAGGCGCGATATCCGCTGTTGGCGCTGTTCCTGACGCTCGATCCGCGCGCCGTCGACGTCAACGTGCATCCAGCCAAAGCCGAGGTGCGGTTCCGCGATGCAGGTGCGGTGCGCAGCCTGATCGCTGGCGCACTGCGCCAGGCGCTGGAAGGGGCGGGGCATCGTGCGTCGTCGGCGGGTGGTGCGCAGGCGATCGAGACACTGGCGCGCGGGGTGCAGTCGGGCCTGGCCAGGGGCGGCGGATCCCCAACCTATGCCGGCGCACTTATGCGCGCCAATGGTGTGTCGCGCGCCAGCCTCGCACGTGGATTTACCGAGGCGATGCAGGCGCCGTTCGCACAATTGGCTGCGCCGAGCGCGGATGCCGGCGCCGCCATCGAGCCGGCGCAGTCCGATCTCATTGATCGTCCCCTTGGCGCGGCACGGGCACAGCTGCATGAGACTTACATCGTGGCGCAGACGCGCGATGCGGTGGTGATTGTCGACCAGCACGCCGCACACGAGCGGCTGGTCTACGAGCGCGTCAAGGCGGCGCTGGCCAACGGCGGCGTGGCGCGCCAGATGCTGCTTATCCCCGAGATCGTCGAGCTCGACACTGACGAGGCCGCCGCGCTCGCCGAGCATACGGGCGAACTGGCCGAACTCGGCTTGTCCGTGGAGGCATTCGGGCCGGGCGCCGTGGCGGTGCGCGAAGTGCCGGCGCTGCTCGGCGATACCGACGTTGCGGGCCTGGTGCGCGACCTCGCCCGCCAGGCGGTCGGCGAGAGGCATGGCAGTCCGCTCAGGCAGCGACTTGAGGCGGTGTGCTCGACCATGGCCTGCCACGGCAGCGTACGGGCAGGACGGCGGCTGACGGCGCCCGAAATGAATGCCCTGCTGCGCGACATGGAGGCGACGCCGCACTCCGGCCAGTGCAACCACGGCCGCCCGACCTACGTCGAATTGAAGCTCTCGGACATCGAGCGCCTGTTCGGCCGGCGCTGAGCTGCCGCGGCCGACCCTACTGGCAGCGCGAAAGGATGCCGCGGTCGAAGTGGAAGTGGTCGCGATGCGCCTCGTTGTAGTCGGGGCCGATGGCGACCCGGAAATAGCGGCAGGCGCGGCCGTGCACGGCACGCAGGAAGCGGGCCTCGACGCCGTCGCCCTTCCAGTGCTGTGCCACGCTGATGCGGCGTCCGTCTGCGAGCTGGAAAGCGCCGATGTCGACGGCATTGGCGGTCGCATGCTCGCTGCGCCAGGCCTTCCATTTCGCATTGCCGATGATGTTGCGGCACGAATAGCTGCCGAAGCTCTGGATCGAGGCGACGCGTTGGCCGAACATCTCCTGCGCCACCGGCTGCACATCGTGCTCGAACCAGATGGCGAGCGCCAAGGCCGCCTCGCAGGTGACCTTGTCGTAGCCTGACTTGACGCCGCCTGCCGTCGACAGGCGCACGGCGTTGCGCCATCCGCAGCCATCCTTAAGCGGGCTGTCGGCGATCGGCTGGGCCTCGATGTGCGGCGGCTTCAGGGTACGCTTGCACAGATCGGGATGGTGCCTGATCTCGGCCAGCCGCCAGTCGACCAGCCACGGGTTGGCGCTGGCAAGGTCGAGCCTGGGCAACGGGCTCAGCCACGACGGCACCCAGCCTTGCCGGAACAGCAACGCCACGCCTACGGCCAGCAGCACCATCAGGAAGATGCGCGGTGCGCGCGAGCGGCGGCGGGCGCTTGGTTGTTGGGTCGGTTTCTGCATTATCGCACCTATCAGGGTCTGCCGGAGGCCCGGCCAAGTCGGGCTGCAAGTCCCCTCAGGGGCATGCACAACAAACGAAAGGTAGGAGCCAGGATAGCTGCCGGCCGGTCGGTTGGGGGTGCAGGAAGACCGCGCGCGTCAAAAATCGGAGGCGATGCCGCCCTTCTCCCAGTCGCCATAGCGGGTTGGATCGGGCCCGTCGCGGCCGCCAACCTCCTTGGGCCGGGGATGGGCCGAGCGCTCGGCATCGGCCCGCCGGCGCCGCGCCTCGGCCTCCGCCAGGGCGCGCTCCGCCTGCGGCGTCAAACGCGGCTTGGGTTCCGGCTTGGCGGCCGGTTCGTGATCGGACATTCGCATCTCCGGGATCTGGCCCTCAGGCCCGAACATACCCATATTACCTCCGCCTGCGTTATGCAGGTAGAACAGGAAAAAGGACCAAGGATCACAGCAATGCCGACCAACTTCGCCAAGACCGGGCTGCTGCTCGCCGCGCTGACGGGCATCTTCGTGGCTATGGGCGCGGTCATCGGCGGCCAGACCGGCATGGTTATCGCGTTCGTCGTCGCGCTGGGCATGAACATGTTCAGCCTCTGGCAGTCCGACAAGATGGTGCTGCGCATGTACGGCGCCGAGGAGGTCGATGCGGCCAGCGGCGGAGAGTACTACCGTATTGTCCAGGACCTGGCGCGCCGGGCGGAGCTGCCCATGCCGCGCGTCTACGTGATGAACAACCCGCAGCCCAATGCGTTCGCGACAGGCCGCAACCCGGCCAATGCCGCCGTGTGTGCCTCGACCGGCCTGCTGGAAATGCTTACGCCTGAGGAAGTGTCGGGCGTGATGGCGCACGAGCTGGCGCACGTGAAGAACTACGACACGCTGACCATGGCGGTGGCAGCCACCATCGGCGGCGCCGTGTCGATGCTGGCGCAGTACCTGCAGTTCGGTGCGCTGTTCGGCGGTAACCGCGACAACAACCACGTGGGTTGGCTCGGTACGCTGGCGGCAATCATCCTGGCGCCGCTGGCCGCCATGATGGTGCAGATGGCCATCAGCCGCTCGCGCGAGTATCAGGCCGACCACGTCGGCGCGCTGATCTGCGGCAACCCGATCTGGCTGGCTTCGGCCCTGCAGAAGATCGAGCACTATGCACGCGGCATCCGCAACGAGCCGGCCGAGGCGGCGCCGGCAACCGCGCACCTGTTCATCATCAACCCGCTGACCGGCGAGGGCATGGACAACCTCTTCTCGACCCATCCCAACACCGCGAACCGCGTCGCCGAGTTGGAGAAGCTGGCCGCCGAGCTTGGCGCCGGCGGCCGGCGCAGCATGGCGGGGCGCGCCGCAGGCGGCAGCACGGCCGGCCCGTGGAGCGGTGGCAGCGGCGGTGCCCGCGACCAGGGCGGTCCCTGGGGCTAAGACCAACGGTCATCCCGGACGTCGCGCAGCGACGATCCGGGAGCCAGGCTATGCACAAAAACGGCTTTGCCGGGTCCGGGCTCTGAGCGTCGCTCAGGCCGCCACCTTGCCGCGCTTCAGAGCTTGGCCAGCTGGGTCAGGTAGTCGTCGGTCTTGTCGACGGAGAACTCGGTCCACATCACCAGATGGTCCGACAGCTGGTAGGTGCGCCAGTCCTTGAACTTGGACGGGTCGGCCAGCTTGTATGATTTGGCAAAACGCGCTTTGTCCTCGTCGCGGAAGGCGTGCTCGTAGAAATCGAAAATACCCGCACCGGTATTCTCGATATCGCGGACTTCCTTGTAGAAAGCGATCTGATCGTAGAACTTGTCGCGCGCCACGTTCGACCCGGATAGCTCGTCCTTCATGAGCGCCTTGGGCAAGACGAAACCGCTTTCGGTGAGCGCCTTGAAAGTCGCATCGGTCTTCTTGAAGATGTTGAAGTCGCCGAGCAGGACCAGGTTTTCCGGGGAATAGGTGCGCCGGTCCTCCTTGTCGATCTTGATGTAATCCTTGGCCTTCTTGCTGAGCAGCTTGCCGGTCTCCGCGATCTCGGCGACGCGCCGTGGGTCCTCGGGGGCGCTCTGTCCGTAGTAGATGTGTACCGTGCACAGGTTGAATCGCGCCCAGCCGACCTGGAATCCGCAAATGAAGGGCGTGCGGGCAATCTGCGCGAGTTCCTTCGATTCCGTTTCTGGGAGCACCAGCTCGCCGGCAAGGCCCGTGAAGCGAACCTTGTTGCGATCCCACACGAAGGCGAGCCGCTCCTGGTTGCCGCTCTTGGCGTAGCTTACATCGGTGAAGATACGGTCCCAGTCGCGGCCGAGCAGCCCCATTACCCGATCCAGGGCGCGTAGGTCCGGCCGCACCTCCTGGACGGCGACAATGTCGAACCGGCTGATGATCTCGGCAATGCAGTACAGGGCCTCTTCGGTACGGCCGCCGTATTTCGTGCCGCCGAATTCGCGGATGTTCCAGGTGGCCAGCAGCATGCCTCCCGGCTGCTTGTCGGGCACCTGCGCCCGCAGGCCTTTTCTCAGGCACAACAGGGATGCGACGATGTTGGCACGTTCCGCATCGAAGCGCTTATCGCGCAAGCCACCGTAGTACATGTCAGCCTCCGACAACGCCGTGCGACCGCCCGCCATTGGCGCCACCATGAGCGGCTGACGATGTAGGCTCCGTTAGCGGGTGCGACTGCGCCAAACAGCGCGCAGCGCCACATGCGCGGTTATTGCCAGCCGCGGTGCAAAACACGGCATCGATAGCACCGCCTGCCGCCCGATGCCGTGGCAAAAGTCACGCCAGTGCGACGTTTGGCCGGGGGCAGGCTTGGGGGGCGCCGCGCCAGGTGTCAGTACTTGCCGAATAGCCAGTCCGGCACGACCAGCACGAGCCAGGGCGTGAAGATCAGCAGCAGCGTGACGATGCTGACCGCGATCAGGAACGGCGTCGATTCGCGCGTATAGTCGCCGATCGGGCACTTCAGAACCTGGCACACGACGAACATGGCGCCGCCCACGGGCGGGGTGTAGTTGCCGATGGTGGCGGCGATGATGAACACCAGCCCGAAGTGCACGGGATCGATGCCGTACTTGGTCACCAGCGGCAGGAAGATCGGTGTCAGCATGATGATCAGGACCGAGCCTTCCATGAAGGTGCCGGCCACCAGGATGAACAGCACGATCAGCACCATCACGACGTTGGCGTTATCCGTGATGCCGAGCATCCATTCGCTGATCACCTCGGGGATGCGCTCGAAGACGATGCCGTAGCCGAACACGGCCGACAGCGCGAGCAGGAACATCACGCCACCGATGTCGATCAGGCTGCTCTCCACCGCCTCGCGGAAACCGGTGAACGTGAGCATGCGGTAGGCAAAGAAGCCGATGCAGACGGCGTAGATCACCGCGAAGGCGCCGATCTCTGATGGCGTGAAGATGCCGTAGCGCAGCCCCAGCAGCAGAATGATCGGGAATAGGATCGCCCAGATGCCGCCCCACGCGGCCGTGCCGATCTCCTGCAGCGTGGCGCGCGTGGCGCGCTCGGGTGCATAGCCGCGGCGCTTGGCCGTGATCGAGATGGCGATCGCCAGCGCCGCCCACAGCATCAGTCCCGGAATAATGCCCGCCGCAAACAGTCGCCCGATCGAGACCTGGCCCACCGTCCCGTAGAGGATGAAGCCGATGCCGGGCGGGATGATGGGCGCCATCAGCGAGCCATACGACAGCACGCCGGCGGCATAGCCCTTGGAGAAACCGCGCTGCAGCATCTGCGGGCCCAGGATGCGCGCGTTCATGGCCGCGTCGGCGATCGATGAGCCGGTGACCCCGCTCATCAGCGTCGATAGGGCAATCGAGGTCTGCGCCAGCCCGCCCTGCATGCGTCCGGTCAACACCGTCGCCAGCTTGAGTAGGTTGGTGGTGATGCCTGAGTTGTTGAGAAAGTTGCCGGCCAGGATGAACAGCGGAACTGCGAGCAGCGCGAAGTTCTGCGTCTCGGTGACGGTGACCTGAATTGGAATGGTGGAGGGCAACTCGGGATGCTGCAGGAAGAACAGCGTGCCGGAGATGCCGATGGCAAAGGCGATCGGCATGCCGAGCAGGAGTAGAACCGTGAAGGCTATCAGGACGATCAACATGGGCTCATCCCGGCCGGGCACAAGGCAGCAAATGTGCGAAGCAAGCTCCTCACAGCACGTCCGCCGCCTTGTCTTCGATACGCTCGCCGTGCAGCACGGCACGCACCTTCAATAGCGTCGTGATGAGCAAAAGCATGGCCCCGACCGGCAGGCTCATGGTCACCCACGAGTAGCTGATCTCGGGAATGCCCTGGAAGCTGCGGATGCGGCTGATCCAGGACAGGTAGAGGCCCATGACGATCAGATAGACCAGGAAGGCAGTGATGATGGCGTAGTTGAGCAGGCGGCAGGCGGACTGCAGATTGGCCGGTAGCCGGTTGGTGAGCACCTCGATCGACATCAGGCTGTTGTTGCGCCAGGCGATGTCGGCGCACAAGAAGCAAGCCCAGGCGAACAGGGCGGTGGCGGCGTCGGTCGACCAGTTGATGGGGGTCGCAAGCATGCGCATGACCCCACCCAGGAAGATCAGGACGACCATCAGGATCAGGAACACTGCGGCGATCGTCGCTTCCGCCGCGCACACCTTGGCGTAGAGTTTTTTCATGCGGTTGGCCGACAGCCCGCCTGCAAGGCTCGCCTAACGTCGATGCGAGCCTCGCAAGCATAGGAGGCGACACAGCGACTTGCGGTGTGATTGAGGCCGGAAGGCTCGCTGATGTGGCGCGCCTTCCGGCATGGCGTGTGGCTAGTTCTTGCCGATTTCCTTGTGCACGGCAACCTTGGCATCATTGATCTTGAGCACCTCGTAGGCCTTCTCGCCGGCTTTGCGGAAGGCGGCCAGATCGGCGTCCTTGACGATCGTCATGCCGCGGCCCTTGAGCTGCTCCTCGACCTCAGTCTCGAGCCTGAAAATCTCCTTGGAGGTTGCTTCGCCTGCCTTGTCGCACTCCTCGACCAGGATCGCCTGCATCTCCTTGGGCAGGCCGTCGAACCACTTGGCGCTCACCACCTCGAAGTTGATCAGCATGATGTGCTTGGTTTCGTTGGCGAATTTCAGAACCTCGTAGAACCGGCCGCCGGGAATGTTGTTGTAGACCAGCTCGACGCCGTCGATGGCGCGCTGCTGCAGGCCCGGATACATCTCGCCAAAGGCCATCGCGACCGGCACCGCGCCCAGTGCCCGGATCGATTCCTGCCAGATCGGCGCCGGCGGCGTGCGGATGCGCAGGCCGGCTAGATCGGCGGGGGTCTTGACCGGCTTATTGGTGAAGAAGTGTCGGTAGCCTTGCACCCAGCTGAAGGACAACACCTTCAATCCGTGCTTGCTGGCCAGCTCCTCCTGCCATTTGATGACGGTCGGCGCCTGACGCAGCTTGGCCACCTCCTCGAGCGTCTCGACGAAGTAGGGACCGTTCATCACGGCCATGCCCGGCACGTAGTTGCCCATGCGGGCGGAATCGGTGTTCTGGCCGATGTTGGCGCCCTGGCGGATCTGCTCGATGATGTCCTCCTCCTTGCCGAGCTGGGCGGAGTGGAACACGTCGATCTTCAGCTCGCCCTTGCTGCGCTCCTCGACGGCCTTGGCCCACTTGAGAAAGCCCTCGTGGTAGGGCTCCTTGGGTCCCAGCACGTGGTTGAACTTGAGCGAGTGCTTGGGCGTCTGAGCAAGTGCGGCGTGGCTGCCGAGCAGCGCCAGGCCGAGCGCCGTACCCAACGGCAACAGCGTCCGAGATATCCTCATCAGAGTACCCCCTATTGCGATGTCGTGATTTGCGGACATTGGCCAATGGCCGCATGGTCCGTCCCGCCTGGTCGGAGCGCGGGTGTCGATAATTGCGGCGGCATGCGGTTGGCGCTCCTCCATGGATGGTGCCTTTCTCAGCACCCCGTGCTAAGATATCAGATATGAGTTGCGGCACAAGGGCGTGCGCCGTGGTCTCGCACGGCGGCAGCATGGTGAGGACGGGCAGGAAGCGAACGCATGAAAATCGAGCGTCCGAAATCACTGACGGGGTTGGTCGTCGAAGAGCTGCGCGCACGCATCATCGACGGCCGCCTGCGGCTCGGCGAGGGGTTGTCCGAAAACGTGCTCGCCGCCGATCTCGGCATCTCCAAGACGCCCGTGCGCGAGGCCTTGCTGCAGCTGAAGCTCGAGCGGCTGGTGGACGTGCTGCCGCAGCGCGGCACCTATGTGTTCCGCTTGAGCCGCAATGAAGTGGTGATGATCAGCGAGCTGCGCGAGATGCTGGAGCTGGCGGCGGCAGCGGCGGCCATCGAGCGCAACCATGCCGCACTAGTCGCCCGCATGAGCGAGATCTATCAGGATATGACCAAGGCCCATCAGGCCGGCGACAAGGCCCGCTACCGGGCGCGCGACGGCGAACTGCATCAGGCCATTATCGACCTGTGCGGCAACCCCTACGTCAGCGATGCCTACAATCCGGTGGGTTTTCGCATCCAGGCGTTGCGCTCACGGCTGGCCGACGAGTCGAAGCTCAACCGGGCGTCGTTCAAGGATCACGGCGAGATGCTCAAGCTCGTCAAGGCACGCAAGGTGGAGGAATTGCAGAGCCTGCTGCGGATACACATTCGCCAGACCATGCGCTCCTATCTCGACTTGCTTGGAGACCGGGATGCGCTCGTCGAGACCGCGGACCCGCGTGATGCCGCCAAGGTGCGCCGCGGCCGCACGCGCGGCGGCCGCGATGCCGGCGCCGCCAAGGCCGCACGCGCTCCGGCGCGCAGTTCCTAGCGCCGGCAAAAACCCACCACCTGCCCAGGCCCCGGTTGCCAACGCGCAGGCCACCACAGGGTGGCATTTCAATCCGTTCCAGCTACTGTCGCCGGCATGGCGCGCGCGCAAAGCAAGCAGAACAAGACGAGCAAGCCGGCCGGGCCTGCGCGCTCGCCGCAAGGCCTGGCCGCGCGCCATCTTGCCGTGCAACTGGTGTCCGACGTGCTGATCGGCCGGCAGCCGTTCGACCAGTCCTGGTCGCACTGGACGGCGCGGCCGGCGATAACGACCCTGGAGCCGCGCGATCGGGCGCTCGCCCGCCTGATCGCTGCAACCGTCTTGCGCCGGCAGGGCGAGCTGGAGCACGTGCTCAACGCCTTCCTGACCAAGCCGCTACCGGCTGACAAAGGCCGGCTGTGGCCGATCCTGCTCACCGCTGCCGCGCAACTCGTCTGCCTTGGCATGCCGCCGCATGCGGTGGTGGACATCGCCGTCGACCTGGCTCGGCGCGATCGGGGCGCCCATCGCTTCGCCAAACTCGCCAACGCGGTGCTGCGGCGGGTCGGCGAGCACGGCACTGGCCTGTTGGCCGACCAGGATGGCGTGCGCTGCAATACGCCCGACTGGCTGTGGCAGCGTTGGGCGGACCACTACGGCTCGGCGACGGCGCGGCGCATCGCCGAGGCCAGCCTGAGCGAGGCCGCGCTCGATTTGACATTGAAGCCCGGCACCGAGGCAGAGGCCCAGGCCTGGGCGCACAAGCTCGGTGGTGCGCTGTTGCCGACCGGCTCGGTGCGGGTGACGCAACACGGCCGCATCGAGGAGTTGGCGGGATTTGCCGGTGGCGCCTGGTGGGTGCAAGACGCCGCCGCCGCGCTGGTGGTGCGCCTGGCCGGCGATGTGACCGGTCGCAGCGTTGCCGACCTGTGCGCGGCTCCCGGCGGCAAGACGGCCCAGCTTGCGGCAGCGGGGGCTCGGGTGACGGCCGTCGACGTGTCGGCCGCCCGGCTCAACCGCCTGGGCGACAACCTTGCCCGCCTGCACTTGCAGGCCGACGTCGTCGCGGCCGACGCCGCTACCTGGTCGCCCGGCCGCACGTTCGACGTGGTGGTTGTCGACGCGCCCTGCAGCGCCACAGGCACCATCCGTCGCCATCCCGACATCCTGCGGTTGAAACGTGTCGAGGATATCGCCCGCATGGCCGAATTGCAGGGCACGCTGCTGCGTAATTCGGCAGGGTTGGTGGCGCCTGGCGGGGTGCTGGTCTACGCCACGTGCTCGCTGGAGCCGGAGGAAGGCGAGCGGCAGGTGGCAGCGTTCCTTGACCAAGGATCACAATTCAAGCGCGAGACGATCGATCCAGCCCCGTTCGGTGCGGACCCGGCCTGGTTCACGCCCCAGGGCGAGCTGCGCACGCTGCCGTTTCACTTGGCGGGCATGGACGGCTTCTACGCTGCCCGCCTGCGCCGTACCGGTTGACGGCAGTCACCTGTTTTCCCACAGCATTTCTCGGGTCGGGCGTTGTACCGGTTGCCGGGCCAAGCTAAGCGGTCGGGATGGATGATGCCGGGTCGGATCAGGCTCTCACCACGCGCGCGCAGATCGATCAGGCCATCGTGGCCGCGTGCCGCGGGCCGCGCGGCGCTCTTGCCCGGCTGCGCCGATCAGCGCTGCTGCGCTGGCGGCATCGCCCGCCGGTGGCCGAGGAACTGCTAATCGCCCCACCCGACCTGCGCACCCAAGACGCGAGCTTCGTCGACGAGATCGAGGCCGGCACGTTTGGTCTCGCCGGCTGCGTGGCGTTGCTGCACGGCCGCTCGCCGTTCGCCATCGCGGCGCCCAATGCGGATTGGGAGCGCGCGCTGCACGGTTTCGGCTGGCTGCGGCACCTCGATGCTGCGCGGTCGCTGCAGGTGGAGACTTTCGCGCGCGAGTTGGTGCGCGAGTGGATCGCCGGCAGCCGCCGCCGCTACCCGCCCGCCTGGCGGCTCGATGTGGTCGGCCGTCGCGTCATCTCCTGGCTGTCGCATGCCGCGCTACTGCTGGATGGCGAGCGCAAGCGGCCCTATGCGGCCTTCATGCGCAGCCTGGATGAGCAGGTGTCGCATGTGCAGGCCTCCTGGCAAAGCGCGCCCGACGGCTATCCGCGCCTGCTGGCGCTGATCGCACTGGTGAAGGCCGATCTGTGCATCGCCGGCCGCGATCGCCAGCTCGATTATTCCGTGCCGCTCCTGGCCGCCGAGCTGGAGCGCCAGATCCTGCCCGATGGCGGCCATCTCAGCCGCAATGCAGCAACCCTTATCGAACTGATGCTCGATCTGCTGCCGCTGCGGCAATGTTTCGGCGCGCGCAGCATCAAGCCGGAGCCGGCGCTGTCGGCGGCCATTGCGCGCATGGCGCCGATGCTGCGCACGCTGCTGCTGGGCGACGGCTTGCCTGCCCGGTTCAACGGCGTCGGCTTCACGGAGCGCGATGCGCTGGCGACCACACTCGCCTATGACGACAGTCCGCCGATGGCTCCGGTCGGTGCGCCGCCGTCCGGGTATCTGCGCATGGCACGCGGCGCCACGGTGATCGTCATGGATGCCGGTGCGCCGCCCGATCTGGAGTTGGCCGGCAGCGCCTGTGCCGGCAGCCTGGCGTTCGAAATGAGCACCGGCGGCGATCTCCTGTTCGTCAACGCCGGTCGGCCGAGCGCGCCGGACGCCCATGCCCGCGCCATGGCCAGATCGACGGCGAGCCACAACACGCTGTGCCTCAATGACCAGTCGTCGTCGACGCTGGTGCGCAACGCCAAGCTGGAGCAGGCGATCGGCGCCGCCCCGATCTGCCATCCGCACGTCGTCAGGTGTAGCGTGCATGAGGGTGAGGCCGGCATCTCTGTCGATGCCGCGCACGATGGCTACCTGCCACGCTTCAACCTGATCCACACGCGCGCGCTGCACCTCGACGCAGGCGGTATCCGGCTTGATGGTGTCGATACGCTGAGCCCGGTCAAGGGCGTCCTACGCCTCGCCTGGGACCTGCCGTTCGCTATCCACTTCCACCTGCATCCGGAGGCCGAGGCCGAGATCGGCCAGACGCCCGACGGCGCCGAGGTGGCGTTGGATACCGGGGAGCTGTGGCGCATGTCGGTGACGGGTGCGGCGCTGTCGATCGAGGACGGCACCTACTTCGCCGACGTGTCGGGTCCGCGAGCCGCACAGTCGATCGTGCTGCGAGGGGTGTGCGGCGGCACCGCCC
>DASTOW010000280.1:0-8339 GCA_035762425.1 Hyphomicrobiaceae bacterium
CGCCTGCATGCCGAGCACATCATGGCGTCGGGCGCGCTGCCGCCCGGGCTGCCGCCGGTGATCATCGAGGGCGAGGCTTTCTGGGACGGCGGGATCGTTTCCAACACGCCGCTGCAATACATCCTCGACTACACCGGCGACAAGAGCGACAAGTGCATCTTCCAGGTCGACCTGTTCAGCGCGCGCGGCGCGATGCCGCAGAACCTGTTCGACGTGGCCCAGCGCGAAAAGGAGATCCGCTACTCCAGCCGCACCCGCCTCAACACCGACAGGTTCCAGGAGTTGGAGAGCCTGCGCCTTGCAGTCAACCGCCTGCTGGCCAAGCTGCCGCCGGAGCTGCGCGACGATCCGGATGCCCTGCTGCTCCGCGATCATAACTGCAACGGCGCTATCACCATCGTACATCTAATCCATCGCCGCGCGGCCTATGAGACGCACGCGCAGGATTACGAGTTCTCGCGCCTGTCGATCGAGGAGCACTGGCAGGCGGGTCGCAACGACGTGACACACACGCTGCGCCATCCCAGATGGCGCAAGCGCGACCGGCCGGACAAGGGCGTGCAGGTGCTGGACCTTGCCGGCGGCTGATGTGCGATGCATGTTGGTGTCCCATGAAGACCCTGTTGAGCTGGAGCTCAGGCAAGGACTCGGCCTGGGCGCTGCATCTGCTGCGCCAGCGCGATGATGTCGAGGTGGTGGGATTGGTCACCACCCTCAACGCCGCGTTCGATCGCGTGGCCATGCACGGGGTGCGGCGTACGCTGGTCGAGGCGCAGGCGGAGGCCGCCGGCCTGCCGCTACACGTGCTGCCAATCCCTGATCCCTGCCCAAACGAGACCTATGAAACGCGGATGGGCGAGTTCGTGGCGCGCCAGGTGGCGGAGGGAATCGAGGCCATGGCGTTTGGCGATCTGTTCCTCGAGGATATCCGCCGCTATCGCGAGACCAGGCTCGCCGGCAGCGGCATCACACCGCTTTTTCCGATGTGGGGCATCGAGACCGCCAAGCTCGCGCGCGACATGATTGGCGCTGGCCTGGTGGCGCACATCGCCTGCCTGGACCCGCGCAAGCTGCCGGCAAGTCTGGCCGGCCGGCGTTTCGACCTCGACTTGCTGGCGGAGCTGCCCACCGGTGTCGACCCGTGCGCGGAGAGCGGCGAGTTCCATACCTTTGCCTGCGCCGGCCCGATGTTTCGCCGTCCGATTCCCGTCCGCGTCGGCGAGCCGGTCACGCGCGACGGCTTCGTGTTTTGTGACCTGGTGCCATGCTCCCCTCTACCCACGTCTTGGTCGGAAGCGGGCTAGGGCGAGGGGCGGCCAAATGGACCAGCACAAGGACCAGCCCCTCACCCCAAGCCTCTCCCCGCGCGCGGCGAGAGGCAGCAAGCGCGTCGTCAGCCTGATTGCGAGCGCCACCGAGATCATCTGCGCGCTCGGCCGCCGCGCCTGGCTGGTGGGGCGCAGCCACGAGTGCGACTTTCCAGCCGACGTCACCGCACTGCCGGCCATTACCGCACCCAAATTCAAGGTGGAAGGCAGCAGCGCCGAGATCGACGCGCGCGTGCAGGCGATCGTACGCGAAGGGTTGTCCGTCTATCGCGTCGACGGCGAGGCGTTGAAGGAGCTGTCACCCGACGTCATCGCCACGCAGGATCACTGCAAGGTGTGCGCCGTCAGCCTGAGCGACGTGGAGGCGGCCACCTGTACATGGATCGGCCGGCCGGTCGACATCGTCTCGCTGAAACCGGACTCCACAGCAGACGTCTACGCGGACATCCGCCGTCTGGCGCGCGGGCTTGATGTTGTCGCCGCCGGCGAAGCACTGATCGCCGATATGCAGCGTCGCATCGACGCGGTCCGCGCCTGCGTTGCCGGCCGGCCGCGACCGCGCGTCGCCTTCATCGAATGGGTCGAGCCGCTGATGGCGGGCGGCAACTGGATGCCTGAACTGATCGAGGCGGCCGGCGGCGACAACCTGTTCGGCGCGGCCGGCAAGCACTCCGACTGGATGCAATGGCAGCAGCTCGTGGCCGCCGACCCGCACGTGATCATCGTCGGCCCGTGCGGTTACGACCTCAAACGCTCACTTGAGGAGTTGCCGATCCTGCAGGCCCGTTCCGGTTGGGCCGATATCGCGGCCGTGCGCTCGGGACGCGTCTATTGCGTCGACGGCAATGCCTACTGCAACCGGCCCGGCCCCCGCCTGGCGGAAACGACCGAGATCTTGGCTGAGATACTGCACCCGAAGGCCGGCGAGCTACGCCATCGGGGATCGGCCTGGGTTGCGTTGCACTAAGCTAAGGTGAGGACCTGTCCACCGGCACCGCGCAAGCATTGTCCACGGCAAGTCGTTGCCCAGCTTGCTGCGTCACCGTCGCAAGCAACCGACACATTGTACAGGCTGCTCCTGCCTGCCATCTTGCTCGCGCTGACGGCTGGTGCTGTCCTGGCCGACCGGGCGTTAACGGACGACGAGCGCGCCAAGCTGGTGGCCGCGCTGCAGGCCGCCGGTTGCTCGGGCGGCAAGATGGGGTTCGACGACGGAAAGTCGCGGCCGACAACACCAAGTGCGCCGACGGCAAGACCTGCGATCTCGACTTCGACGCTTCGTTCAAGCTGATCAAGCAGAAGCTCGAGGAGTGAGCGCTAAGCCGCATCCTCGCCGTAATACAGCATGACGACGTGCTGGGCCTCGGCGAAGAACAGCCAGCGCTCGACGATAAGACCCAGAGCCATCGACAGGACGGCGAGTGCCGCGGCGAAAATGCCGGCAGTCCCACCGACCAAGGACAACAAGATGGCGGCGATGGGAACCGCAAAGGCTGCTGCCAGAACGATCAAGCGCAGCTTCTCGGCGTGCTTGCGGGCAACCCGATAGCCCATCTCGCGCATCACGTAGTTGGGCTGCGTGTGCGGTGGCTCCAGCGGTCGCACCTTGCCGAGGTGACCAAGGCCCGTCGCGGCGCCGACCGTGTACGTGCGCGGCGCGGCGTCGATGGCCTGCCAGTAGGCCCATTTCATCCAGGCGGCCACGAGCAGGCACGCAATCGCCAACTCGACGCTCCATGCCGCTACGCCCTGGCCGAACAGCTTGATGAGGCAGTTCAGCAGCACCGCGCCGCTGGCCAGGCCCAGCCCGATGTAGATCGGCGCGGTCAGTGGCTGGTGCCATTGCCGGATGGTGCGCAGTGAGGCGTAGATCATGCCGGTGGTGTACAGCGTGCCGAGCGCTCCCAGCGCCGCGAGCAGGGCCAGCACCGCGAAGATGCCATCGATGCGCTCGAGCAGCACCCAGCCGATGGCAAGCAGACCCGCCGGCACGTAGGTCGCCACCGCCATCACGCCTTCGCGCGACAGCCACGACGATCGCCATTGCGAGAAGGCGCGCCACGCGCGCTCCGGCCGGCCGAGATGCGCAGTCGACGACAGCAGCCCGGCCGTGATCAGGGCGAACGCAAGGCCGAAGGCGACGACGCCGAGCCGGCGCTCAGGGGGCAGCAGGCCGAGCATGCCGGTCAGCGCCAGCCACATCAGCAGGCCATACCCCGCGCCCGAGGCCGTGGTGAACAGAATGACGGAATAAGCGGGGTGCATCCTACCCTACCCACGCAGAAGGTTTGCCTTCCCCTGGAGGGGGAAGGTGGCAACACCACGGGCTTAGATCGCCGCACACGACTAGCACCCCACGCACGTTCGCCGATCTAGACCCGACCGTGCTCCTGGTCCCGGTGATGCTGGCATACAGGACGCGTCCACCCCACCCCCCGCGCCACGATCACTTGGTCCCGCTGCCGAGCAAGAGGATGAGCGATTGCGCGCGGGGCCAAGCGATGGCGCGCCGCTCCGCCCCCTCAAGGGGGAGAAAGCGGATTGCGGTGTCTGCCGGCAGATCATAGTGCGCATCAGCCGGACAGCACGCGATCGACCCAGGCGAACAAGCGGTCGGCGGCGGAGCCGGGCGCCGCATCGCTCGGCGTGGCAGGCTTGCCTGCGATCGACTTCACATCGCGGCGCGAGCGCGGCGGCAGGTATTTGTTGACCGGCTTGTAGCCGAACTCCGGCAGCAGGTCGAAGCCGCCGCGCTCGGCCACCAGTCTCGACACCGCGCTGGTCTTGTCACCGATATCGCCGAAGTGGCGCGCACCTGTCGGACAGGCGCGCACGCACGCCGGCACGCGATCCTCCTCAACCAGCTCCTCGTTGTAGATGCGGTCGACGCACAGCGTGCACTTCTTCATCACGCCGACGCCGTAGTCGTACTCGCGCGCGCCGTAGGGACAGGCCCAGGAGCACAGCTTGCAGCCAATGCAGGTGTCGGGATTGACCAGGACGATGCCGTCCTCGGCGCGCTTGTAGGAGGCTCCCGTCGGACAGACCGTGACGCAGTCGGGCTCCTCGCAGTGCAAGCACGAGCGTGGGAAGTGTACCGTCTGGCTGTTGGCGCCTTCGCCGACCTCAAAGCCGTGGATGCGGTTGAGCCAAGCGCCATGCGCATCGGCGCCGTAGGGCTCCTGGTCGGTGAGGGGCGCGGAGTAGCCGCCCGTATTCCATTCCTTGCAGCTGGTCGCGCAGGCCTGGCAGCCAACGCAGGTGTCGAGGTCGATGACGAGCCCGAGCTTCTTGGCGGTAGCGGCCGGCAGCATGGTCATCGGCGGCCTCGCTTGAAGCTGGCGCCGAACGCCAATTCGGCCGGCGGAACGACGCCAGTCGGATTGACCAGCGCCTCGAAGCGCGGCTCTGTAAGGTCGTCCTTCTGGTCAATTGCACGCTCGACGCGCACCCTCAAATCGTACCAGGCCGCCTGTCCCGTGACAGGATCGCTGTTGGAATAGCGGTAGCCGCCTTTCTGTTCGGGCAGCAGCTCGGCGATCAGGTGGTTGAGCAGGAAGCCGCGGGTGGCCTCGGGCGCGTCGGTGTCGAGCGCCCAGGCACCAGCGCGCTTGCCGATGGCGTTCCAGGTCCACACCGTATCGGGGTTGACGCCCTCCATCAGCTTTACCTGCGCGCGCACGCGGCCAATGCGGCTGGTGATCCACACCCAGTCGTCGTCGGCGATGCCCTGCTGCTCGGCGCGCGCGCGGTTGATGTAGAGCCGGTTGAAGCCGTGGATCTGCCTGAGCCAGGCGTTCTGCGATCCCCATGAGTGGTACATGGCCATCGGCCTCTGCGTGACGGCGTGGATCGGGAATTCGTTCTGATCCATGACCGCGTCTTCGAACGGCGCATACCAGAACGGCAGCGGATCGAAATAGGTCTCGATGCGGCGGCGATGCTGCTCCGGCGGCTGTACGGTGCCGTGACCACGCGCGGCGAGGCGCATCTTCTGCATCGGCTCGCTGTAGAGCTGGAAGATCACCGGCGTGCGCGTTAAGCGCAGACCCATGTCGACCGCCCAGTCGATGTAGTCGCGGCTGGAGTGCTTGTAGTAGCGCAGGTTGGGCGGCAGGTGGTGTGCGTGGAAGCAGCCGTCGGCGATGTAGCGATCAAGCTGGTGCTGGTTGGGCTCACCCTTGCCCCATGATCCGCCGTTCTTGCCGCGGAAGCCGGCCAGCGGGCCGATGCCCGGCTTGCGTTCGTGGTTGACGATGTAGTCGGGATAACCGCCCGGAAACTTCGGTGAGCCGTCGTCCTTTACAAAGCCCGGCAGCTTCAGCTTGCCGCCGAGATTGATCAACACGTCCTGGAAGGGGCGCACATCGCGGTCAGGCGCCACCACTGGCTGGCGGATGGCATCGGCGGGCGCGTCGGGCTCGGAGATCGGCCGGTCGAGCAGCGAGATGCAGTCCCAGCGCTCGAGGTAAGTGGTGTCAGGCAGGATCAGATCAGCGTAGGGCACCATCTCGGAGAAATAGGCGTCCGAGTAGATGATCTTCGGAATCTTGTAGTCGCCGGTAGCCGGGTCCTTCTCGGTCAGATACTCGAGCGTACCGCCCGTGTTCATCGACGAGTTCCAGCTCATGTTGGCCATGTACATGAACAGCACGTCGACGGGATAGGGATCACCCTTGGCGGCGTTGGCGATCACCATGTGCATCAGTCCGTGCGCGGAGAACGGCGCGTCCCAGCTGAAGGCCTTGTCGAGGCGCTGCGGGGTGCCGGCAGCATCGACCAGCAGATCCTCAGGCCCTGTCGGAAAGCCGAGCTGCGGGCCCGGCAGCGGTTGCATCGGCTTGACGTCGCCCGGCTTGCCGCGCGGCTTGAGGAATGGTGGTGCCTGCTTGGGGTATGGCGCCTTGTAGCGGAAGCCGCCCGGGCAATCGATGGAGCCGAGCAGGATCTGCAGGATGTGCAGCATCCGACAGGTGTGGAAGCCGTTCGAATGGGCCGAGATGCCGCGCATGGCGTGCATGCCGACGGGCCGCCCGATCATCTTGTCGTGGCGGCGACCGGTCCAGTCCGTCCACGGCACGTCAAGCACGATTTCTTCCTTGAAGGCGGCGTGCGCCAGCTCCGCAGCGATGCGGCGGATGCTGTCGGCGGAAACGCCCGTCTCCGTCTCCACCTTGTCTGGCGCGTACTCCGCCGACAGGAAGCGCTGCGCCAGCAGCTGGAAAACCGGAACCGCCTTGCGGCCATCGGCGAGCGTGAACGTGCCCGACAGCGACGGCTGCAGCGGCGCAGTCAGCGCGTCGACCAGCTGGCCGGACGCCTTGTCGTGCGCCAGCGGCTTGCCGTCGGCATCGCGCGCGAACAGGCCGTCATCGGCGGCGCCCGCATCGTGGATCACCAGCCACGGCACGTTGGTGTAGCGGACGAGGTAGTCGACATCGATAGTCTGCGCCTTGAACAGCTCGTGGATCAGGGCCGCGACGAACAGGCCGTCGGTGCCGGGCTTGATGCCGATCCACTCGTCGGCAATGGCGTTGTAGCCGGTCCGCACGGGATTGACCGACACGACCTTGATGCCACGCTTCTTGAGTTTGCCCAGCGCCATCTTAATGGGGTTGGACGCGTGGTCCTCGGCTACACCGAACAGCATAAAATAGCGGGTGTTGTCCCAGTCGGTGTCGCCGAACTCCCAGAACGAGCCGCCGAAGGTGTAGAGGCCGGCCGCCGCCATGTTCACCGAGCAGAAACCGCCGTGCGCGGCGTAGTTGGGCGTGCCGAACATCATGGCCCACCAGCCGGTCAGCGACTGGCTCTGGTCGCGGCCGGTGAAGAAGGCGAGCTTTTTAGGATCCTTCTGCCGCACCTCGCCCAGCCACGCGGTGGCAAGGCCGAGCGCCTCGTCCCAGGAAATTTCCGCATAGTCGCCGGAGCCGCGCGCACCGACACGCTTCAAGGGTGCCGTCAGCCGCGCCGGCGCATAGTGCTGCATGATGCCGGCCGAGCCCTTGCCGCACAGCACACCCTTGTTGACGGGGTGGTCGCGGTTGCCCTCGATGTAGCGGACCTTGCCATCCTTCAGGTAGACGCGGATGCCGCACCGGCAAGCGCACATGTAGCAGGTCGTCGTCTTGATCTCGTCGGCGGGCTTGACCGACAAGTCGATGCGCGGCTCTGACAGTGCGGGCAAGGCGTTGACCTTCGAGACGGGGGAGCAGCCAGGCAAGGCTGCTGCGGAATGCGAGTTCACGCAGGGACCACGGGCCAGGACGGCCGCGCTCTGCAGGGGCCAAGGTTTAGCAAATCAGTCCGGTCGGTGGAATGCGGAGCAACGGCTACCGCACTGCACAACAGTTGTGTACGTGCCGGGCCGGGCCCGTCGCCCAGTTGCGCCTACACGACCCGGAACACCAGGCAATGCGTGTGCAGGAAATCCTTGGGGCCGCCGTCCCAGGCCACCACGATCTCGGCGTCGGGGCGCAACACCTCGCCGATGGCGATGCCAAGATCCCGCACCAGCGGCGTGAACACCCGACCTGGCAGATTGTCTGCCTGCACCACCACGCGGCTGCCCTTCTTCATCTGACGCGCAACCTCAGCGAAGATGCGCCGGATGCCGTCCAGATAGGCCTTGTAGCCGGCGCGCGCGGGATCGCCCTCGCTCAGGGGATTCCATTTGTGGTGGCGCGGCATATAGGGCGGCGACGTCATGCAGAAGTCCATCTTGGGAAGTCCGAGCGCTGCGAGCTTGCTGCTGTCGCCGAGCCGCAGGTTGGCCCAGTGCTGGAGTTGACCAGCTACCCAAGCGTGGCGCCGCTCGTCCTGTTCGACGCCGAAGGGAATGC
This sequence comes from Hyphomicrobiaceae bacterium, assembly GCA_035762425.1. GTDB lineage: Bacteria > Pseudomonadota > Alphaproteobacteria > Rhizobiales > Hyphomicrobiaceae > AWTP1-13. The sequence continues at coordinate 8,171 of DASTOW010000280.1, forward strand.
GGCGCATCTCCTCGGCCACGAACAACGTGGTGCCAAGGCCGGTGAAGGGATCAAACACCCGGTCGCCCGGTCTGGTGAACTTTTTCACAAACAGCCGCACCAGGGCTTCGGGATACTTGATGTCGTTGCCTTCGAAGGGCGGCGGTGCTCGCTCGAGTGCGTAGGCAAG
>DASTOW010000281.1:0-3567 GCA_035762425.1 Hyphomicrobiaceae bacterium
GAGGCATGCGCTCCAGGTGCGGGCACGAGCCGCCCGTCCGGCGGGGGCGCCGCGCCGGGCCAGTCGCCGACGGCGTCGCGCGCCACCAGAACTTGGGCGACGATCTCCTCCGGAGTCAGGTTGCGCACCAGCCGCTGCGTGCCCGTATGGCAGAACGAGCAGGTGAGCGTGCAGCCGATCTGGCTCGAGATGCAGAGCGTGCCACGGTCGGGCTCGGGGATGTAGACGGTCTCGATCTCGGGCGGGCGCGCGTCGTGCCCGCGCCTGGCGAGACGGAGCAGCCACTTGCGCGTGCCATCCACCGAGACCTGCTCGGAGACGATCTCCGGCCGGGTCAGCGAGTACATGCCGGAGAGGCGGGCGCGCAGGTCCTTGGAGACGTCGGACATGTCCTCGAAGGAGGTCGCGCCGCGGACATAGAGCCAGCTCCACAGCTGGCCTACGCGCATCTTGAGCTGAGCCACGGGGACGCCAGCTGCCGCGAGCGCTGCCTTCAGTTCCGCGCGGCCGAGACCGGCGAGAGATGGCCGATCGCCAACTCTGTAATCGGGCGGCGCAATCTCGATGACGGCGGGCATGGCAGCAGCGGCCGAGGCAAATCGTTGATGGTGCCTCTATTTAGTAGGCGGCCGACGGCCTGTCATCCCCTGCGCCTGGCCATGGCACGCCGGAGGTTCTGCCAGGTTGCTGCGGTAAGCCGCACGGGCGGCCTCGGCGCCTCGGCAATCTCCTTGATCAGCTTGGAGATGAGCAGCTGGCCGAAGGCCTGAAAGCTCTCTGCCTCGAGGACGAACGCGCCCGGCCCGCCGATCACGTTGTTCTCGTAGTAGGCTGTGAGGCCCCCGGGGGGGTGGGTGTGCATGGGATTGGTGGGCAGCGGCACCTCGCTCAGGATGACGAGGCCGTTGATCGTCACGCCCTGGGCAATGGCGGCATCGCGCGCCACGGTCACCGGCCGGCCGCTGTTGTTGGTGCCGTCGCCCGAGACGTCGATCACGCGCCGCGGGCCGGCGAAGGGGCTGCGGGCCAGCATGGCCATGGAGTAGTCGATGGCGGCACTTATGGAGGTGCGGCCCATGAACGCGCGCGGCGCCTCGCGGATGCGTTGGGCAACGCCCTGCGCCTCCGCCTCGCCGCCCACGGCCGTCCAATCAATGATTGTGATCTGCTCGCTCTCGGACGCCCATTCGAGGAAGCTCAGCGCGATGCGCCCCCTGGCTCCCGCCGTCATGGCACGCACGACGCGAGGATCGGCGATGGCGGAGGCATAGCCTTCACGTTGCAATCGAAACTTCTTCTCGTCGACGCTGCGCGACACGTCGGCGGCTAGAACAAGCACGAGGTCGACAGTGTCGTCATCGGCGAGCGCGCGGTCGATGCCCCCGAGACCAGCCAGCGATGCGAGCGCGAACAGAAGAGCCGCAGTCCATTTGCGCATGCACGTCTCGCGACGAGCGTCGCGCCTCGAAGTGCTGCCGATCGATGGAGCTTAGGCCGGAAGCGCAGCGCGGTCGAGCCCTGCCGGGCGTCCCTGCGGTCTGCAAGGGCACCGCGCTAGATCGTGTCGTTGCAGCGCGTGAGCTCGGACTTCAGGTAGCCGATGTGGGTCATCACCTCGCGGTCGAGGTTGCCCTGGCTGACGCGGCATTGCGTCTTGATGAAGCGCAGGTCGACATCGAACCCGAGCATGCCCTTGAGCTGCTGGCGGGTGCTGTCGGACAGCTCGCCGCCGACGATGGCGCTTCCCGCTTCGATCAGGCTGCAGACTTGGCCTACGAACTCCGGCCCGGAGGCGCGGAGCTTCTGCATGGCCCTGACCTGCGCCTCGACCGATTTGACGTACTCCTTGGTGCACTGAGGCGCCTTGCCGGGCTCCGGCATCTGCGGGCCGCCGAAGGGAAAGGGCATCTGCGCTGCTGCGGAGCCCGCCAGACCGGCTGTCACCGCAAGTGCTGCCATGCTGGGAAGGAATTTCATGGGAGTGCTCCGCCTGCTTCACCCCTGCGATGCGGCAGAGCAGACATCAAGGGTGTGTCGGCATCTGGGCGGAATCATTACCGCAGCCTTACCGGAGCATTACGAGATGGGGACCCCGGATTCGGCCCGGGTGGTCCCGACTTGACAGTTGATATTCATTTCCATATTCGTTGAATTATGGATAGATTGGATGCCGTAACGGCGATGGCTGCGCTGGCGCAGGAACATCGTCTCGAGGTTTATCGCCGGCTGATGCAGGCGGGGCCGGAGGGCATGGCGGCGGGCGAGATCGCCAGCGCATTGGGAATCGCGCCCAACACGCTGTCGTTCCACTTCGACCGCCTACGGCATGCCGGGCTGGTGAGCGTGGCACGCAAAGGCCGTTCGCTGATCTATGCGGCGCGCTACGAGACCATGAGTAACCTCCTGGGGTATCTCACGCAGAACTGCTGCGGTGGTCGTCCCGAGCTGTGCGCGCCCGCTGTTTGCAAGCCGACAAAGCCCGCGCGCAAGCGACAGAGGGAGAACGTAGGATGAGGAAAGCACGAAACAGGCAATGTCGCACCAGATGACAGAAGTCCTGAACGTCCTGTTCCTGTGCACGGGCAATTCGGCGCGCTCGATCATGGCCGAAGCAATCTTGCGCAGCGATGGCGCCGGTCGGTTTAGAGCCTACTCCGCCGGCAGCATGCCGAAGGGTACGGTCAACCCTTTCGCGCTGAAAGTGCTGGAGAGCTTCGGCTATCCGACCGATGGCCTCACATGCAAGAGCTGGGAGGTGTTTACCGCTTCTGGCGCACCCAAGATCGATCTCGTGCTGACGGTCTGCGACGACGCAGTTGGCGAAGCCTGCCCGCTATGGCCTGGCCAGCCGATCTCGGCGCACTGGGGCATCGAGGACCCTGCCAGCGTCGAGGGCAGCGACCTCAACAAGGAGCGCGCCTTCGTCACCGCGTTCAAGTACCTGCGCAACCGGATCTCGCTCCTCGTCAACCTGCCGGTCGCCTCGCTGAGTAGGCTCGCGCTCACCGCCAAGCTGCGGGAAATCGGCTGCAGCAGCGAGGGGTCGACGCAAAAGAATCCAAAGGTGGCATGAATGCTGGAGCCCTCGCGCGCGGCACGGCTGCTCGCGGAAGCGCTTGGCACGGCTCTGCTGCTCGCAACCGTGATCGGCTCCGGCATCATGGGTGCCAAGCTCGCAGCCGGCAACACGGCGGTTGCGCTGCTAGGCAACACACTGGCCACCGGCGCCATCCTCGTCGTGCTGATTCTGATCCTCGGCCCGGTGTCGGGCGCGCACTTCAATCCGGCCGTAACGTTCTGCTTTGCTCTGCGCGGCGGGCTGCGCTGGCGTGATGCCGTCCCTTACACAGCCGTGCAGATTGCCGGCGGGCTCATCGGCGTGTGGGCGGCCCATCTCATGTTCGAGGTGCCAGTGTGGCAGCTTTCCACCACCGTGCGCACGGGCTTCGGGCAGTGGTTCGCCGAGGCCGTCGCCACCTTCGGTCTGCTCCTGACGATACTCGGCTGCATCACCGCGGCGCCGTCGGCAGTCGCCTACGCGGTCGGGCTCTACATCACGGCGGCGTA
>DASTOW010000282.1:0-3754 GCA_035762425.1 Hyphomicrobiaceae bacterium
ATCATGGCGCCGCAGAGCTGGCTGGTCGGTATCGCCACCGTGGCGCTGGAGGTGTTCTACTACCTGACGCTGACCCACATCTCGCCGACCACCGGCAGCCTGCTCGTGCGCATCGCCATTCCGTTGGCGATGGTGGTCGGCTGGCTGTTGTTCTCGCGCCGTCCGCCGCGCCTGGCAGTGGCCGGCGGCCTGACGATCCTGGTCGGGGTCGTGCCACTGGCCCTGACGGTGCCTGCCGAGCTCAGGACGCCGGTGTTCTCGGCCGTAACCGCCGCCGCGCTCACCTTCATTCTGCGCAGCTTCTCGTCCGAGTTCCATCCCTGGAACCGGCGTGCCCAGACGGTGATGGAGAAGCTGCGCGTCACCGGCCTGGTGGTGCTCGTCACCTGCATTGTCGGACTGCTACTGACCACGCTCAGCAGCATTGCGGTGGGCGTCGGCCTGCTGCCGCCCCTGCCGGTCATTCCTACGCGCGCGCAGATGCTGCATGGCCCCACCATCCTGCTCGGCACGCTGGTCGGCAGCATCGTCATCACTTCGATCGTGGTGTTCAGCTTTTCCGCGGTGGTCAAGATCCGCACCGAGAACCTGACGGCGGCCAGCGCTTTCACGCCGGTGACCACTCTGCTGGCGCAGATGGCCGGCAGTGCTGCCGGCTTGATCCCGGCCTATGCGCTCGACCCGGAACTGCTGCCATCCATGGTGATCGTCATCGGCGGCGTCTTGCTGATCCTGTATGCGGCAGGGCGCCGCTGAGTGATCCGATGCCAAGGCGTGCGCGTTCAAGCATAGCTTTAACGCTATCGCGGGATTGTCATGCCTCAGACCAAGCCGCGCGCCCGCAATCAACAGGAGCCGGTGATCGTCTGGCTGCGCGACAACCTGCGCCTGGCCGACAATCGTGCCCTGAGTGCGGCTGCGCGAACGGGCCAGCCCGTGCTTCCCGTCTACGTTTACGATGACGCCAGTCCCGGCCTGCGGCCGTTGGGTGGGGCCTCGCGCTGGTGGCTGCACCATTCGCTGGCTGCGCTCGCCGGTGATCTCGATGCGGCCGGCGCCAGGCTCAACATCCTGCGTGGCGCGGCCGGCACCATCGTGCCGCAGCTCGCCCAGCGCAGTGGGGCGACGGCCGTGTTCTGGAGCCGGCGCTATGGCGGCCCCGAACGTGCCGTCGACACGCAGATCAAGACGAGCCTCGGCGAGCTCGGCATTGGCGCGCACAGCTGCAACGATTTGCTTCTGGTCGAGCCGTGGGAGGTCATGACGCGCGGCGGCGAACCCTTCAAGGTATTCACACCATTCTGGCGCGCACTGCGCGAGCGCGGCGAGCCGGCGCCGCCGCTGCCCAAGCCACGCACGCTGACTGCAGCTGCAATGTCGCCACCTGACGCGCTAGGCGGCGTGACCCTGGACAGCCTCGACCTGCTGCCGATGCGACCCGACTGGGCAGGCGGACTGCGCGAGACCTGGACGCCGGGCGAACAGGGTGCACGCGCTCGCCTCACGCAATTCGCCCGCAGCGGTCTCGACGGCTACGCGGCTAATCGCGACCGCCCGGACCTCACGGGCACATCGCGCCTCTCCCCGCATCTGCATTTCGGCGAGCTCGGCATCCGCGAGGCCTGGCATCGTGTGGCGCGCGCCTCTGCCGACCACAAGGTCCCGCATGCTGACGCCCAGAAGTTTCTGTCCGAGCTGGCATGGCGCGAGTTCTCTAATCATCTGCTATTCCACACCCCCGACCTGGCCACCCGCAACTTTCAGCCGCGCTTCGATGCGTTCCCATGGCAGCCCGATCGCCGGCAGGTGCGCGCCTGGCAGCGTGGCCGCACCGGCTATCCGATTGTGGACGCGGGCATGCGCGAGCTGTGGCACACGGGCTGGATGCACAATCGCGTGCGCATGATCACCGCCTCGTTCCTCATCAAGCATCTGCTGACCGACTGGCGCACGGGTGAGGCCTGGTTCTGGGATGCGCTGGTCGATGCCGATGCCGCCAACAATGCCGCGAGCTGGCAGTGGGTGGCCGGCAGCGGTGCTGATGCCGCGCCCTATTTCCGCGTCTTCAATCCGGTCCTGCAGGGCCGGAAGTTCGATCCCGAGGGGGACTATGTGCGGCGCTGGGTGCCCGAGATCGCCGGGCTGCCCACGGCTCACATCCACGCCCCGTGGGACGCGCCGGCATCGGTTCTGGCAGCCGCAAAGCTTGAGCTTGGCCGCGGCTATCCCAAGCCGATCATCGATCTCGACGAGGGTCGAGCGCGCGCTTTGGCGGCATTCGATACCGTCAAGGGCAGATGACGGCGAGAGACCGGCGGGGACGCCCAGCCTCTCGCCGCCCCGCAAACGCGCCGACCGGCATCGTGGACGGCGCGACGCAACCACTACGAACGGTGCGGGCGTTCGGATCAGCTCCATTCACCTATACGCAGGCGAAGGCTGCTCGTTACTTGGGTGAGTTACTTGGGCGAGTTACTTGGGCGAGTTACTTGGGCGAGGGAATAAGCTTGGCGTGCAGCGCCGGGCCCGTCGGCCTGCCGGTCGGCGATCCGCCGGCGGGTTCTAGGCTGACGCCGAAGGTCGCCGTCTGCACCACCGCCGGATCATAGGAGGTGAGCACGGTGCGGGTAATATCGGCGCGATCCTCGATCAGCCCCAGCGATTGCGGCACGCCGCCGCTCTGCTCGGTGGCGATCCACAATTGGTAGCTCTTGCCCGGCTGCCGCTCGGCCGCCACCATGCGAATCGATAGCGTGCGCGTCTGCAGATCGACCGCCAGCAGGAAGGCTGGCGAAACGTCGTCCTTCTGGAACACTGCGACATAGCTCGACGGCGCCTGCGGCCGCACCATCTCGCGCACGCCCATCACGACCAGCAGGCAGGCAGCCACCGCCGAAGCCGCGGCGGCCAGGTTGCGCCAGCGTTTGACCCGCTGTTGCAGCTCTACGATCTGCCCCGCCCCGCCGGCATCCGATAGCCGCGCCTCAATCCTGGCAAACAGTCCACGCGGGGGTTCGAGCGGGGCAACGGCGTCGGCCAGCGGCGCTAGACGGCGCTCCCACGCCCCGATCGCAGCATCGAGGTCGTGCTCGCGCTGGCGTCGGGCCGCCACGGCCGTGCGCTCGGACGCATCGAGCGTGCCCAGCACGTATTCGGCCGCCAGACCGTCGATGTCCTCCCTGTCGTTCATGTACCGAGGCAGTCTCTGAGTTGCGCCAAGCTGCGCCGCAGCCAGGTCTTGATGGTTGGCACCGGCCGGTCGTAGCGCTGGGCCAATTCCTCGCGGCTCAGGCCCTGCCGGTACGCCAACATCACCATGTCGCGCTTGTCGGGCTCCAGGCCGTCCAGGCACCGGGCCAGCCGCTGCATGTCCTGACTCTGGTTTAGATTGTCCAATGGGCTCGGCTCGTCGCTGGCCACCTCCAGCGTCTCGGGCGCATCCTCCATGGAAACCAGGCTTTTGCGCCGCACCTCATCAAGGGCGCGGTTGCGAGCGATCGCCGCCATCCAGGTGATCGGCGAACCCTTGCCCGCGTCGTAGTCCACCGCCCGCTCCCAGATGCGAATGTAAACCTCTTGCAAGACGTCGTCGGCGAGGTCCCGTCTGTGCAAGATACGCACCACGACCCCATAGAGTTTCGCGGATGTGGCGTCGTAGAGGGCTGAAAACGCGGCCTTGTCCCTGGCGGCCACGCGGCGCAGCAGGGCCGACACGTCGCCGGCGGCGGTCATGGCTTGGCGTTGCAAGGCGGCT
>DASTOW010000283.1:0-18620 GCA_035762425.1 Hyphomicrobiaceae bacterium
GCGCACATGGCGCCGGGCTTCCTGCACCCCAACAGCTACACCATCACCGAGATGGTCACCCTGCTGCTGATGGTGGTGTTCGGCGGCATCGGCCACATCTGGGGTGGCGTGATCGGCGCCATCATCGTCACCATCATCGACGACCTGACGCGCGACTACTATCAGTACCGCATGGCGATGTTCGGCTCGGTAATCGTGCTGACGGTCATGTTCATGCCAAAGGGTATCGGCGGCATCATCGACCACTTCCTCGTGCGCCGGCGCTTCAACGCCATCCGCAAACGCAGAGCCGACGAGCGCGCAGCGGCCGAGGGCAAGGGACCCTAGCCATGCCCACGCTGCTCGAGGTCAAAAACTTAACGAAGCGTTTCGGCGGCATGACGGCCGTGTCGAAGGTTGATCTGTCCGTGCAGCAGGGCGAGGTGCGCGGCATTATTGGCCCCAACGGCTCAGGCAAGTCCACGCTCTTCAACCTGATTTCCGGCGTCTACAAGCCCGAGCCCGGCGCCAGCATCGTGTTCGACGGCGAGAACATCACCGACTGGGAATCGCACGAGATCGCCCGCCGCGGCGTGGCGCGCACCTTTCAGCTGCTGCGCATCTTCTCTGGGATGAGCGTGCTCGAGAACATGCTGATCGGCCATCACGGCCTGATCCGCTACGGATCGGCCTCCGCCGTGGTCGGGTCGCGCAAGGTATGGGCGGAGGAGCGGCGCGTGCGCGAGGAGATGATGGAGCTGCTCGCCTTCATCGGGCTGGCCGACTTCGCCGACATGCCGGCCGGCGAGCTGTCGGGCGGCCAGCGGCGGCTGCTTGCGCTTGGCCGCGCCATGGCCATGCAGCCGAAGCTGCTGATGTTGGACGAGCCCGCCGCTGGCCTGTCGCCGGTCAACGTCGACATCCTGCTCGACACGGTGCTGGCCCTCAAGAACCGCTTCGGGCTCACCGTCGTCATCATCGAGCACATCCTGAAGGTGGTGATGGAAACCTGTGAGACGGTGAGCGTGCTCGAGCACGGCGAGAAGATCGCTGAAGGTTCGCCGGCCCAGATTAAGGACGACCACCGTGTGATCGAGGCTTACCTCGGCAAGGAAATGAAGGACGAAGAAGTTCGCGCCTTCCTGCAGTCTGCATGAGCAAGCTCGCAAGCGAAGGTTGAAGGTCTAGAGATACGCGCATGCTGGATATCAAGGACCTGGTTGGCGGCTACGGCACCGTGCAGATCCTGAACGGTGCCAGCCTCAAGGTTGCTCGCGGCCAGATCGTCGCGCTGCTCGGCGGCAACGGTACCGGCAAGTCAACCCTGCTCAAGGCGACTTCGGGGCTGATCAGGCCCTGGAGCGGCTCCATCACCTTCGACGGAGAGCGCATTGACGGCTTGCGGCCCGACAAGATCGTGAAGCGCGGCCTGGTGCAGGTCACGCAGGGCAAGGAAGCCTTCCCCGGCATGACGGTGGAGGAGAATCTGCGGCTCGGTGCCTACACGGTGGGCGATCGCGCCAAGACGGCCAGCGCACTCGAGCGGGTGTACGGCTACTTTCCCATCCTGAAGGAAAAGCGCAACCAGTTGTCTGGAACGCTGTCCGGTGGTCAGCTGCAGATGGTGTGCATCGGCCGCGGCCTGATGTCGAGCCCGAAGATGATCATGCTCGACGAGCCGAGTGCGGCGCTCGCTCCGCAGGTGGTGATGGATATCTTCCGCACCATTCACCGCATCACACGCGACGGCATGACGGTGCTGATGGTAGAGCAGAACGTGCGCATGGCGCTGCTGCTGGCCCAGTACGGCTACGTCATCAAGGACGGCGTCATCCACATCGAGGGCCCGGCTGAGAAGCTCATGTACGACGACAATGTCAGGCTTTCGTACCTCGGCGGTACGGTCGCCAACCGTGAAGCGCAACTCTAGGTAACCAGTGTGATAGTCGAGACATTCGCCAGAATTTGCGGCCTGGTTCGGGACCTTGGCGGCGAAGGCAGGCGAACTTCGCAATCGGGACAATAGGCCGTGGACTACGTTATCGATCTCATCATCATCGGCCTGTCGGTCGGCATGGTGTACGCCCTGGTGGCGCTCGGCATTTCGCTTATCTTCTCCGGCCTCGACATCGTGCACTTCGCGCACGGCGAGATCTACATGCTGGGCGCCTTCATCGGGCTCATGCTGTTCCAGAAGCTGGCGCTGCCCTATGTGCCGACCCTGCTCTTGGCAATCGTGCTGACGGGGCTGCTGGGCGTGCTGATCGAGCGGCTGTTCTACCGTCGGCTGACGCGTTCCGGTGGCGGCTACACGGTGGCCGGCATGGGCATGATCATTGCAGGCTTCGGCATGTCGATCGTGCTGCAGAACGTGGCCTATCTGGTCTGGGGCGCCAAGCCGCTGCCGTTCCCGGTGCCGTTCGGCATGCCGGTCGAGATCGGCAATCTGGCCTTGCCGATGTCATACGTGTGGATCGTGGTGGCCGCGATCGTACTGATGTTTGGCCTACATCTTCTGCTGCGCAAGACGATGCTTGGTCTGGCCATGCGCGCGGTCGCCTACAACAAGGACATCGCCTACCTGAGCGGGGTCAACGTGCCCTTGATGATTTCGCTGACGTTCGGCATCGGCTGCGCGCTGGGGGCGGCGGCTGGCGTATTGATCGGCCCCATCAATTACGTGCAGGTGCAGATGGGCATCGGCGTGCTGATCAAGGCGTTCGCGGCGGCGGTGGTCGGCGGCTTCGGCAGCCTGCCGGGCGCCATTCTGGGCGGGCTGCTGGTGGGCGTGGTGGAGAGCCTCGGCGCCGGCTTCATCTCTGGTACCTACAAGGACGTCTACGCCTTCATCCTGCTGATTTTCGTCCTGATGGTGAAGCCGTCCGGCATCCTCGGTGTCGAGGCCAAGGTCAAGGCGTAGGAGCCGCGCAGCAATGCTGAAGATCTGGGGCCGCACCAACTCCATCAACGTGCAAAAGGTGATGTGGACCGTCGGCGAGCTTGGGCTCAAGCCCGAGCGCATCGACGCCGGCATGGCGCACGGCGTGGTCGGCGAGCCCTGGTACGCGACCGTAAATCCCAATCGGCTGGTGCCCACCATCGACGATGACGGCGCCGTGCTGTGGGAGTCGAACGTGATCGTGCGCTATCTGGCGGCCAAGCACGCGGCGGGCACGCTAATGCCGACCGATCCCGTCCTGCGCGCCAAAGCCGAGATGTGGATGGATTGGCAGCAGAGCACCGTCATGCCGGGCGCGCTGACTCCGCTGTTTCTCGGCCTGATCCGCACCCCAGCCGAGAAGCGCGATGCGCAGGCCCTGCGCAAGGCGGCCGAAGCTACGCAGGCAGCGCTGCGCACGCTCGATGCACATCTTGCCAAGCAAGCATATGTGCTGGGTGATGCCATCACCGTTGCCGACATCCCGGTCGGCGTCGCGACCTACCGCTGGTACGCGCTGCCTGTCGAGCATGCCGATCTGCCCAACCTGCGCGCCTGGTACGATCGCCTGAAGCAGCGGCCGGCGTTTGCCCAGCACGTGATGCTGCCTCTGACCTGAGTGCGCGCGATGTCGATTTTCGACGAGCCGAAAATTGACTGTCACAACCACGTCTTCGATCCGGCAGGCTTTCCCTATCAGCCCGACACGCCATATCGGCCCGGCGGCCAGGAAATCGCAACCGCACGGCAGTTTCGCCACGTGATGGACTGCTACGGCGTGCGCTATGGCCTGGTGGTGGGGCCGAACTCCGGCTACAGCACGGACAGCCGCCCGGTGCTCGACGCGATCGCGCGCAGCAACGGTCGCTGCAAGGGCATCGCCGTGGTTGCGCTCGACATCGCCACCAAGGACCTCGCCGCACTGAAGGCGCAGGGCATCGTCGGCATTGCCTTCAATTCGACGCTCGACGGCGTCGACTATTATCTCGGCGCTCACGACCTGCTGGCGCGGCTAGCCGACCTCGACATGATCCTGCAGATCCAGGCCGAGAAGGATCAGCTGGTGGACTTCCGCCCCCTTCTCGACAAGTCGCAGGTGAAGTTGGCGATCGATCATTGCGGACGACCGGATATCTCCGCGGGCCTGCAGCAGCCGGGCTTCCAAACGCTGCTCGATCTGGGGCGTTCGCGACGAGCCTGCGTGAAGCTCTCGGGTTACGCCAAGTTTTCGCGCCGGCCGCATCCGCACGAGGATGTGCAGCCCTTCGTTGCGGCGCTGCTCGATGCGTTCACTTCTGACAATTGCGTGTGGGCATCCGACTGGCCGTTTGTGAAGGCGACCGAGCGCATCGACTACGGGCCGCTGCTGAAGCTGTTCGAGGGCCTGGTCCCCGACCCGGCCGAGCGCGGCAAAATCTTATGGGACACCCCGCGCCGGTGGTTCGGGTTCGGCGTACAGTAGGGATAGGGACGAACATGACGCTGCTCGTCACCGGTGCGATGGGCCACGTTGGCTACGAGGTCGTGCGCCAGGGGGCGCAGCGCGGCATGCCTGTCCTCGCGCTCTATCGCGGCACGTTCGATGAAGCTCGGGCGCGTGCAGCCGGCGCTGACGTGCAGTGGGTGCAATGCGACCTCACCGATGCCGCAGCCGTGAGTGCTCTCGCCGATGCGCATCGCATCGATGCCTGCATCCACTCCGCTGCCATTTCCAACGAGGCCTATGCGCGGCCGGCACCGCTGCTGGCCGTTGCCGGCAACGTTGCTGCAACGGCCAACATTCTGGAATGCGCACGCACCAAGTCGTGGCGGCGCTTCCTGCTGGTCAGCACCGGCTCGGTGTTCCAGATGCGGGCCGACACCAAGAGCCCGATCCTTGAGGACGAGACGACAGCCCCGGCCAATGTCTACAGCACCACCAAGGTGTGCGCCGAGCAGCTCACGCGCATGTATCGCACGCAGTACGGGCTAGCGGCCTCCACGGTGCGCATCTCGTGGGTGTACGGTCCGCCCGTCATTTCTGAGCAGCCGACGCGGGGGCCGATCCCCTCCTACCTGCTGCGCGCATTGCGCGGCCAGGCGATCCGCGAGGGCGGGGCCGACTTTGCCGCGAGCTTTACGTTCGTCAGCGATGTGGCCGAGGGCCTGCTGGCCGCGGCGAGCGCACCTGGCCTGCGGTCTGCGACCTATCACCTCGGGCCGGGCGTCAACTTCACGCTCGGGCAGGTGGCGGCGGCGGTGCAGAAGGCGGTGCCGGGCGCAATCTTCGAGCTGGGACGGGGCACCGAGCCGTGGACACGCTACACCAGCATGCGCGGAGCGTTGGCCGGCGACAAGCTGCTGTCGGATACGGGCTACGCGCCGACGCATTCGCTGGAGGCGGCGATCGGTGCCTATGCCGACTGGATGCGTGCCAATGCGGGCGCGTGGGGCGGGTAGCTTGCCGGCATCGCGCAATTCGCAGCAGCGAATATCCGCGATCCAGCATCAGAGACTTTGCGGTCCTGGCTCCCGAATAGGCGCATTCGCGCGTGCCGGAATGGCCGGCGTCAGGTCGACTTGAGGACGTCGGCTGCCAGCATATCGCGCAACTCTTTGGTGACTTCCGGCTTCTTGCCGAACCACAAAGTGAAGCCGCGCACGGCTTGGTAGAGCAGCATGTCGAGGCCGTCGGAGGTCTTGAAGCCGCGCTGTTGGGCCGCTTCTAGGAGCTTGGTTTTGAGTGGCACATAAACGATATCGGCCACCACGGCATCCTTGGCCATCGGCGACAGGTCGATTTTGAGCTCCGGCTGTCCCTTCATGCCAAGCGAACTAGCGTTGATCAGCAGCTTCGCACCATTGAGGAGGCGCGGCACCTCTTCCCAGGTGGCGGGAGACACGGCCGAGCCGAATCGCTCCTTGGCGGCGGCGGCCTTGGCGGCGGTGCGATTGACGACGTGGATGGTCTTGACGCCGCGTTCGATCAACCCGCAGATCACGGCGCGGCTCGCGCCGCCGGCACCCAGCACGACCGCCGTATCGGTGCTGCGGTCCCAGCCTGGCGCATTGACATCGAGGGCGCCGATGAAACCTTCCACGTCGGTGTTGGTGGCGCGCAGCTTGCCGTTGTCGAGCCACAACGTATTGGCGGCCCCCACGGCGCGGGCACGCTCGTCGGGTTCAGATAGCGAAAACGCCACATCCTTGTGCGGCATGGTGACATTGCCGCCGACAAAGCCGTTCTTGGCCAGGCCTTGCACGAACGCCGGGAAGTCCGCGGGCGCAATCTCGGCCACGCGATAGTCGCCGTCGATGTTGTAGCGCTTGATCCAGTAGCCATGCAGCTTCGGCGAGCGCGACTGTTTGGCCGGCCAGCCCATCACGCAGGCCACGCGGGTTGCTTCACTCACTTGCACGTCTCCTCACCGTTTGCGCTCCAGCATTTCGTCGACCCGGACCGGCCGCCCTGTGCGCGCAGACTCCGTAATGGCCAGCGTCGTTGCCAGCGTGTTGGTGCCGTCGCGGCCGCTGAGCACAGGCTTTTCCGTGCCGCGGATGACGCCGGCGAAATTGCGCATCTGTTCATGATAGGCATCGGCGGGCCGGAAGTGAACGCGCATCTGCAGCAGCGGGTTGTCCCAGCTCTCCTCTCCCGGTTTGTGCCAGCGGTGCTGGAGCGTCGGCACCGTCAGGCATCCCTGCGTGCCGGCGACGATGTAGCAGTTTTCGGGCTCGATCGGGCGGTTGGGGTTCTCGCGCGATCCCCATTCCCACGTCCAGGGTGCCGAGACTGTGTCCGATACAAGCAAGGTTCCGAGCGCGCCGCTCTTGAACTGCAACACGGCAGCGGCGGTGTCCTCAACGTCGAACTTGCGGACCGCGTTGCCGGTGGCCGCATTGACCGTCTCGACATCGCCGCACAGCATGCGCATGCAGTCGATGTCGTGGATGGCATTGATCAGCACCGGGCCTCCGCCCCGCTCCTTGCGCCATGTGATGTCGAAGTAGGGGGTGGGCTTGTGGCTGAGCCACAGGCCGTTGGCGGCCACCACACGGCCGATGCCGCCGCCGGCTATGATCTCGGCCGCCTTGCGCATGATGGGGTTGTGGCGGCGATGATGGCCGACCATGGTGGCCACGCCGGCTTTCTCCGCGGCCTCCACCAAGTCGAGGGCGGAGGCTACGTCGTCAGCGATCGGCTTCTCGATGATGATCGGGACCTGCCGGGCGATGCAGGCCTTACCGACCGCGACGTGCATCTGGTTCGGTACGGCAACGATGGCGCCGTCGGGCTTGGCCGTGTCGAGCATTTCCTCGATGCCGGCAAAAATGCTGTAGCCGAGCTTGTTGGCCTCCGCGGCAGCAGCCGGCGACGGATCAGCGACGGCTGCGAGCGTGTAGTCGGGATTGCCCGCGCGCAGCACCTGGATGTGGGTGCGGCCGATCAGGCCCGCCCCGATGACGGCGATACGCACTGGCGCCATGATGGTCTCCCGTTAGGCCTTGAAGTGTGCGGCGGCCATGCCGGCCGGTTCGCGTGGTATGTGCGGCTCGAACTGCATGCGCGCGAGCACGTCTTTCTTGAGGTTGATGCCCGGCGCGACCTCGATGAGCGTAACGCCCATATCGGTCAGGCGGAACACGGCCCGCTCCGTGACGTAGATGACCTCCTGCGATCGTTTGAGCGCCTCGCGGCCGGAGTAGGTGATCTGCTCGACCTCTTTGACGAGCTTGCCGACCTCGCCGTTGCGCTTGATGGTCAGGCGACCGCCGCCGATCTCGAGGTCCGTGCCCTTGGCGTCGAAGGTGCCGCAGAACACTACCTTCTTGGCGTTTTGCGCGATGTCGATGAAGCCGCCGGGCCCGACCGTCATGCCGCCGAGCTTGGAGACATTGACGTTGCCGACGGCATCGATCTCGCCGAAGCCGAGGAAGGCGATGTCGAGGCCGCCACCGCAATAGAAGTCGAATTGCGAGGGCCCGTCGATCATGGCAGTGGCGTTGCGCGCGTAGCCGAACAGCGTGCCCTCCAGCAGCTCGCCGCCATAGGTGCCGTGCTCGATGGTCTGGTAGTAGCGGTCGAGGTGGCCGCGCTCGGCGACGATCTTGGCGACACCGTCCGGGATACCAAAGCCGTAGTTGAGAACGGCGCCGTCGCGCAGCTCCTCGGCGGCGCGTCGGGCAATGACCTGGCGCACCGTGAATGGGGCGGCCGACGGCGGAGTGGGCGGTCCCTTGATCTCGCCCGACATGGTGGGGTCGTAGACGACGTCGTAGCCCATCGACTGGCACGGATCGACCACCACCGCATCAACCAGCGCGCCTGGTACGCGCACCGCGCGAGCTGGCAGCGCGCCGACCTCGACGGCCGTGCGCACCTGCACGATCACCTTGCCGCCGCAGTTATGCGCAGCCAGCGCCGTGGCATAGATGTCGACGTTGGCCGGTTCCTGGTCGAGGCTGATGTTGCCATGTCGATCGGCGAACGAGCCGCGGATCAAGGCCACGTTCACAGGGAACGGCTTGTAGCGCAGCAGTTCCTGGCCATCGATTGTCACGACTTCGGCGAGGTCGGTCTTGGCGGCCTTGTTCATGCGGCCGCCGTCGATGCGCGGATCGAGGAATGTGCCGAGGCCCACATGCGTGAGGAGGCCGGGCCTGCCCGCGCCGATCTCGCGGAACAGCTGCATGGCGACGCCGCCCGGCAGCACGTAGGCCTCGATCTTGTTGTCCTTGGCGAGCTGCTGCATGCGCGGCGACCACACCCAATGTCCGCCGATCACCTTCCTGACCATGCCCTCGTGGGCGAAGCGGTTCATGCCGCGCGTCTTGCGGTCGCCGATGCCGAGCGCATGAATGACGGTCAGGTCGCGCGGATGGCCGCTCGACAGGAAGCGCTTCTCGACCGCCTCGTGCAGGCAGGAGGCTTCGACCAAACCGCCGCCGCCGCCGATTAGCGCCACCGTGTCGCCGTCGTTGATCAGCGCCACGGCCGCTTCGGCCGACATGAACTTGTTGATGGGCACCGCTGTACTCCGACGTGTATCGATCAGGCCTGCTGCAGGTAGGTGGATTGCAATCCCTTCACCAGCGCGATCATGGTGTCGATGGTTGGGGTGGCGACGCCGTGCTTGCGGGCGAGCCGCTGCACGGAGCCGTGGATGGTGTCGATCTCCGTGCGGCGGCGGCGGATTATGTCCTCGCGCATGGAGGACTTGGAGTTGCCGGTTCCGCCGCCGGAAGTGTCGACCAGCTTCATCAGCACTTCGCGCGCTTCCGTAACGTCGAGCGCGATGCCTTCAGCCTTGGCGACAGCGGCAGCTTCATCGACCGAACGGAACACGACCTCCTGCAGCTCTGCGACGCGCATGATTTCGAACGAGCGCAGGTCGGTCACGGCGGAGATGGCGCCGAGCGCCACATTGCCAAGTAGCTTCTTCCACTTATCGCGCCTGATGTCGGGGCTGGCCTTGGTGGGCAGGCTATGTCGGGTGAAGGCGTCGGCGACGGCAGTGGCGCGCGCCGACAGGCCGCCTTGCATCTCGCCGATGGTGGTCGGCAGGTCGCCGAAGTTGCGCACCACACCGGGCGCCTCGACGAGACCGGCCTGTGCGGTAAGACCGCCCATGACGTTCTGCGCACCCAGGATTTTGCTGAGCGTCTCCTCGTTGCCGAGGCCGTTCTGGAAGCTGATGGCAACAGCCTGGCCGGTGAACAGGTGCTTGGCGGCCTTGGCAGCGCTCTCGTTGACGAAGGCCTTGCATTGAAACAGCACAACGTCGGCTTGCTTGATCGTACCGGCGTCGGTGGTGGCCTTGATCGGAATGGCGCGATTGCCGCCGACCCCGACGATGCGCAGGCCCTTGGAGGCAATGGTCGAGATGTGCTCTTCCCAGGTGTCGACCAGGGTGACGTCGAGGCCGCCCTCGGCGAGCAGGCCACCGAACAGGCCGCCCATGGCGCCGGCGCCGATCACGACGACGTTGGGATTTTCGAATGCCATTTACTGTGGTCCTTGCTCAAACTGCGGTCTGGAAGCGTTCCTTGACGATGCGGATCACCTCGTCGGCATCACGCTTCCACCAATTGCGTTGCGAGAAGATTTCAACTTCGACATAGCTGTCGTAACCGGCGGCTTCCACCATGCTGCGGATGCCCGGGATGTCGATCAAGCCGTCGCCCATCATGCCGCGATCGAGCCGCAGATCCTGGGTGTCGGAGAGCCAGTCGTCGACGTGGAAATTGATGATGCGCTTGCCGGCCCGCATCAGCTCGCGCTCGAGGTCGTGGTCCCACCAGACGGCATAGGTGTCGATGGCGATGCCGAACACGTCGTCGGCGCGCAGGACATCGCACCAGTCGTTGGCCGTCTTGGTTGAGTTCAGCACCGAGCGCAGGCCGCAGGTCATGGGATGCAGGGGCTCGAGCGCGATCTTGATGCCGGCTGCTCGTGCGTAGTGCGTGAGACCGGCCAGGCGGTCGAGCACGCGCTTGCGGGTCGACTCGAGGTTCTTGTCGCGCGGGTCGATGCCGCCGGCGACGAACATCAGCGACCCAGCGCCGACGGCCGCGGTGTCGTCGATGGCGCGCTTCAGCTCATCGATCGCGGCCACAGTCTCCTGCGGGTCTGGTGTGGTGATCAGCCCTGCCGCGCACAGGCTGGTGACGGCCAGGCCCGTCCCCTTCAGCATGCGGGCGACCTCGGCGGCACCGACCTCGCGCAGCTTGTCGCGCCACAGGGCGACGGCGCCGATGCCGTGCCGCTGCATGCCGTCGATGAACTGCTGCGTCGACCACTGCTGCAGCACCGTCACCTGGTGCAGGCAGAGCCGGCGTTCGTCGAGCTTGGACTTGGCTGCTGGGCTCATGATGGTGCTCTCGGGCTAGTAGGTGGCGCGGCCGCCGGTGATGTCGAATACGAAGCCGGTGGTGAAGCTGCAGGCGGGACTGGCGATCCACGCCGCCAGCTCGGCCACCTCGTCCACCTCCACCAGTCGGCCCATGGGGATCTTCGCCTTCATGTTGCGGATGTGCTCTTGCGTCATGCCGGTAAGGAGATCCGTGGCGGTCATGGCCGGGGCGATGCAATTGACGGTGACGCCGCTGTCGGCGAGTTCCTTAGCGAGGGCCTTGGAAAAGCCAATCACGCCGGCCTTGGCCGCTGAGTAGGCCGAGATGTTGGGCACGCCCTCCTTGCCGGCGATCGAGGCGACCGTGATGATGCGCCCCTGCTTGCGGTCGCGCATGTGCTTGGCGGCGAGGCGGCTGGCGTAGAACACCGAGTTCATGTCGATGGCAATGACGCGGTCCCAGTCCTCCAGGGGGTATTCCCAGGTCGGCTTGATAGGGCCATTGATGCCGGCGTTGTTGACCAGGATGTCAAGCTTGTCGAACGCCTTGAGTGCCTTGTTGAAAGCGGCCTCGATCGAGGCATAGCTGGCGACGTCCACCACTTCGGCCGCGTCGGGCTTGAAACCGGCGGCGTTGTGTAGGGGGGCGAGGTCACGGTCCCAGACGATGACCTTGGCGCCGCGCTCGGCAAGCAATTTGGCGATGGCAAGGCCGATGCCGCGGGCTGCTCCCGTGACGATGGCCACTTGGCCGTCCAGTTTGGTTTTCATGGCCGTGCTGTTTCCCTTCTGACGGCCGGCCGGCTTGCTGCCTGCTCGGACCAACGCTGACGAAGAAAATTGGCGCTGTGCTGCAGTCCTGTGGACCGGTCGTCGACACTGCATTCGCAGGACATCAGGCGGTCGTAACCTGCCTCGCGCAGCGCGGCGAAGAATCGATCGTAGGGATAGGAGCCGGTGCCTGGGTTTTTGCGGCCAGTGTCGGCGAGATGGACGTGCGCCAGCCATTGGCGATGCTCGACCAGGGTGTCGAACGGCTCGCTCTCTTCGTCCATATGAAAGAAGTCGGCCAGCACGCGGATTTCGGGCCGATTGACGAGCCGAGCGAAACGGGCGCCCTCGGCAACACTGTTGATGAGGTTGGACTCCTTGCGGTTGAGCGGTTCGATCACGAGCGTGACGCTCGTGCCCCGGAGCGCATCCGCGCACCAATCGAGCGTTTCGAGGAACTGCGCCTCGGCTCGGTCGCGTGCCCAGCCCTCGTGAATGTTTCTGGACCAGCCGGACCCGAACACGCAGGACTGGGTTCCGGCGCTGTTCATCAGCTCAGAGGCGCGCGCAAGGTAGTTCTTGACGCGGCCAGTGTCGATGTCGGGACCTACCACGCGCATGTCCTGCGGCATGAAGTAGTTGCAGGCGGCGGCCGGCAGCGGCAATGCCGCGATGGCCTTCTTGGAGGCCGCGAACGTGTCGCGGTCTTCAAGCCCCTGCGCAGCGAGCGGGTACTCGATGTAGTCGAAGCCTGCCTGCTTGATGAGGTCGGTGTCCTTGAGCGGGGCGCACCAGCCGTACTTCATGGTTGCCTCCCAGGATTTGAGCCTATGTCTTGGCGTTCTTGACCCACTTCAGGATGTGGGTGCCGACCGTGACCAGCTCGCCCTTCTGGTTCTTGATCTCGATGGTGGCGCTAGAGCGGCGGCGTTCGACGTCGACTTCGGTGACGCGGTACTCGACGGTGATGGTATCGCCGAAATAGACCGGACCCAGGAAGCGGATGCGGTCATAGCCGAGCGACACCGGCGTCTCGTCGGCGTCGGCCCGCGTCTTGGCGATCGCCAGCGTCGAGGCGGTCGACATGTAGCCGACCATCAAGGCGCCGTGCGCCTGCAGCTGGCCGTAGCTCGACTTCTCCATGTACGACTTGTCGACATGGTTGGGCGAGAAATCGCCGGTGATGCCGGCGAAGCTGTAGACGTCGTACTCGCCGACCGTCTTTGAGAAGCGCGCGCCGTCTCCGATCTTGACGTAGAAATCAGCCATCTCAGTTGCTCCTAATGTTTTGGGCGCGGGGGCTCAGCGGCCCTGCCAGCGTGGCTTGCGTTTCTCGACGAAGGCGCGTTGGCCTTCCTTGGCGTCCTCGCTTGCCAGCATACGCTGGGCAGCGGGGTAGATGGCACGCAGCGAGCCCTGCAGGCTGCCCATCTCCAGGCTCTCGAGCATCACCTGCTTGGATGCCTCGATGGCCAGCGGAGCGCCCGCGATGATCATCTCGGCAACCTGGCGGACGCGTGCCTTCAGCTCAGCGGCAGGCACGGCATCGTTGATCAGGCCCATGGCCTTCGCTTCGGCGGCACCGATGCGCCGGCCGGTCAGGACGAGGTCCATGGCATGCTTCAGCGGCATGTTGCGCGCCAGCCGCTGCAGGCCGCCGCCGCCTAGAGCAGCAAGGCCGACGCGCGGCTCGGGAAGCGAGAACTCAGCATGATCGGCGGCAATCGCCATGTCGCAGGCGGCGACGATCTCCGTGCCCCCACCGAGCGCCAGCCCATTCACGGCAGCGATGACGGGCTTCAGCAGATCGAAGCGGTGGCTGATGCCGGCAAAGCCTGTGGGAGGGTGATCATCGGCGTTGCGTTCGGCGCGCGACTTGAGGTCGCTGCCGACGCAGAAGGCGCGGTCGCCCGCACCGGTCAGCACCGCAACGCGCAGCTCAGGTTCGGCGGCGAACGTGTCGAGCGCCGCCGACACCTCGCGATGCGCCAGCGGGTTCAGCGCATTGAGCGAGGCCGGGCGGTTGATGGTGATCCACAGGATCGCCCCCTCGCGCTCGACCAGGACGTGCTGGTAGTCGCTCATTTGGCAGCCTGTCTCGCCTTGATGAGCCCGGCCATCGCCTCCACGGCGATCGGATAGCCGTTGACGCCAAGGCCGCAGATCAGGGCGGTGGCTGCGAGCGTGATGTAGGAGTGGTGGCGGAACGCCTCGCGCTTGTGCGGATTGGAGATGTGCAGCTCGATGATCGGTGCCTTGACCATGTTGAGCGCATCGAGGATGGCGACCGAGGTGTGCGTGAAGGCGGCCGGATTGATGATGATGCCGTCCGCGCCGTTGATGGCGCCGTGGATCCACTCGATGATCTGCTGCTCGCTGTTGGACTGATGGCACGACAACGTCAGGCCGACCTGTTTGGCGCGGTCGCGGCACATCTTCTCGACGTCGGCGAGCGTGGTCGAGCCGTAGATGTGCGGCTCGCGGGTGCCCAGCATGTTGAGATTGGGGCCGTTGATCAGCAGGACAGGTTTGCTCATGGTTTCCTCCGGGAAGCGTAGAATTCGCGCGTCGAGCGCGCCATCAGCTGCATGCGAGCCTGCGCATCGAGCTGCGGGAACTGGCTGGCGATCGGCAGCTCGACGCCTACGGGAATGTCTGCGGGCAGCGCATCGATCAGCTCCCACAGGGGCAGGCCGCCGTGGCCGGGCAGCAGCCGGCGCGTACGGGCTTCGGTAGCGAGCTGGTCAGCAGGGGGTGGATCGCGCGGGGCGTCGCAGATCTGGAAGGTGCCGAGAAATTTCCGGTCGGCACGCCTGATGTCGTCGAGCGAGCTGTTCGAACGGAACACGTGCAGCGCATCGACCATGATGTGGGCGTTGGGCCGATCGGCCATGCGCACGACCTGGAGCGCGTCGGCAAAGGTCTTCACCGGGCGGAACGGCATGAACTCGATGTCGACGGCGATACTGTATTTGCGAGCGAGGTCGCAGATCTCGGCCATGCGTTCGGCAACCACGGCCAAGTTGGCGGAGTCGCCGCCGACGCCGAGGCGAGAGGCGCCGATCGCTGCGCCGACCTCGAGCATCGGCCGGTAGTCGGCCGCGCGCGTTGTTTCCGACAGGCCGATCAGCTCGATGTACATGACCGACACGCCGGTTGCCTCGATGCGCCGCCGCAGCTCGGCCTGCTCGGCAGCGGCGGCCAGCGGATAGGCTATGCCGCCCAGCGCCGCCGGATTGGTGCGCAGGCCGATCGATGCGAAGCCGGCGCGGGCGGCGAACTCGATGTAGTCCAGCGGTGGCGTATCGAGCGCGCTCAGATGCGCGATCGACAGCGGCATGGTGTCAGCGTTGGGCACGGCTACGCTCTCGTACTACAAGTTGCTCAGTAGGTGGCGCGGCCGCCGGAGATGTCGAAAGTGAAGCCGGTGGTGAAGCTGCACTCGGGGCTTGCCACCCAGACCACCATGTTGGCGATCTCCTCGACGGTGCAGAAGCGGCCCATGGGGATGCGTTTGCGGCGGCCCTCGATGAACTCTTGCGTCATCTCCTTGAAGAGGTCGGTCTCGGTGATGGCCGGCGCGAGTGAGTTGACGGTGACGCCGCTGTCGGTCAGCTCGTTGGCCAGGCTCTTGGTCAGCGCGATCACGCCGGCCTTGGCGGCGCTGTAAGCCGAGTTGTTCGGGTTGCCTTCCTTGCCGGCGATCGAGGCGATGTTGACGACTCGGCCATAACGGTTGGCACGCATGTGCGGGACGATGGCCCGGCAGCAGTAGAAGACGCCGGTCAGGTCGACGGCGAGTACGCGGTCCCAGGCTTCCGGCGGATACTCCCAGGTCGGGACCGTTGGCCCGTTCACCCCAGCGTTGTTGACCAGAATGTCGATCTTGCCGAACGCCTTGGCGGCCGCCTCGAACGTGCGCTCGACGGCCTTGAGATCCGTGACGTCGACGGCCTGGGCGAGGCCCGGCTCGAATTCCGCCTTGGCCGCCGCGAGTGCAGCAGCATCACGGTCCCAGGACACGACGCGACAGCCTTCCTGGGCGAGGCGCTTGGCAATGCCGAGGCCGATGCCGCGCGCAGCCCCGGTGACGATGGCCGTCTGTCCGTCCAGTCGTGTAGTCATGTTGGTCTCGCTGCTGCGGATCAGGTCAGCGTCAGGCTGACGGGTGGGAAGTCGGCGAACTTGGCGGTCAGTGTCTGACCGGGTCGGATGGGCGTCGGCAGGCTGAGCGAGCCAGTCAGAAGGAAGGTGCCGGCGAGCAACTCGACGCCGCGCGCGCGCAGGTCGGAGAAAATCTCGGCCGTGACCTCAAGCGGGTGGCGCCGATAGTGAGGATCGTACATCTGGATCGGCGGGCTGCCATCGATCCGCGCATCGATGGGCATCGCCGCAAATGCCAGGTCGCGCCAGTTGGTGACCGCTGCACCTAGCACGACGGCACCTGCCCCGCCATTGTCGGCGATGCCGTCGAATGTCGTCGATGCGCGATTGCCGGTGCCGGGCGCATAGCGGCCAGCGGCCAGCTCGATGGAGGGATGAAACGTGAGGATGCCGACGAGGTCCGCAGGCTTTACCGGCGTCGACGAATGCGGCAGGTCCTTGGTGAGGCGCATGGCGAACTCGCATTCGACCTTGGGGCCGTGCACTTTGTTGGCCGGGAACTTGGCCGGGCTGTCGAAATACCGATCGGCGAATACGCGGCCGGGTAGCGGACCGTCGTGGCCCTCGAAGATCTGCACGGCGCGCACGGTGGCGCCGACTTTCCAGCCGGCCACCTTGCCGCCGATCAACTCGGCCATGCGGTCTTGCACCGCGTAGGCCTCGGCTCGGCTCGATGGTGCCTTCTCGGCGATGGACAGGGGCGTGGTCCCGCCCGTGCGCCAGGCTTCGGCCAGATTCTTGGCGAGGTCATCGATCTTGCTGCTCATGCGTTCCTCCAAGCATTCGATTTTCCGGTTACTCGCGCGATGCGAGCCCTAGCGGTGCATTAGGTTCTCGCGCGTGATGATTTCGATGGGGATACCGGCACTGACCGGCGAGCCTTTCGCCCCGAGCAGGCAGCTCAAGGCCGCATCGGCGATGCGCACCATGTCCTGGTGGATGATGGCATCGATCGTGCCCGACAGCACAAACGGCTTTGTCTCGTCGTTGAAGTTGTGGCCGATCATGATGAGCTTCTGAGCGAGACCAGCGGTCTCGATCGCGGCTGCCACGGCGCCCTGGCCGCCGCCCACGCAGTAGACGCCGAGCAGATCCGGATGCCTGGCGATCAGGTCGCTGACGCAGGCGAAGGTCAGGCCGGGATCATCATTGCCGTTGACCGCTTCGATGATCTGCAGAGCGGGATAGTCGTGGCGTAGCACGCTGCGGAAGCCGATCTCGCGCTCCTCGTGGCTGCGATACAGCTGGCCGCCCCACACTACGGCGAGCTTGCCAGGCCCACAGCAAAAGCGGCCCATCAGGAAGCCGGCGGTGCGGCCTGCAGCGCGGTTATCGATACCGATGTAGGCCAGCCGCTCGACGTCGCCGATGTCCGAGCACAAGGTGACGACCGGGATGCCGGTGCGCGACAGTTCGTTGACGGCTTCGCGGACCAACGGATGGTCAAGCGCCTGGAAAGCGACGCCGGCGGCGTCGCCTTGAGCGCACTGCAGCAATTGGTGGGCGAGCGCGCTCGGGTTCATGCGTTCGACGAACGTGATGTTGGCCTGCGCACCCCGCGCCTCGCCGGCACGAGAGACGGCTTCGGCCAGCAGCTCTGTCGAGCGACCCGAGTTCGCCGGCAGGAAGATGTCAAACGAGGGTGCCTGTGACGGGCGGCCGCGGTCGACGGCAACGATCTCACGTATCGCCTTCTCGACCAGTGCCACAGTTTTTTTTCGCACACCGCCGCGGGCATTGATGACACGGTCCACGGTGGCGGTGCTGACACCGGCGCGAGCGGCGACCTCAGCAACGCGAGGCCTGCGCTCAAACAGGGGCTGGTTACCGCCACCTGCCTCATCCGTACGCACGTCGACCCTCACATGATGGAGAACAATCAATTGGTGCCTGCGAAACGCATCAATAGAGGGGATCGGCGTCCCATGCAACATCGAGTTGGTGCGGTGTGACGATCAGTGATGGCTTGGCTGCGCGTGCCTTGTGCGATGCCGTGCACCTGAGCACTTGCGGCCCCCCGGTCGTACGCTGCGGCCCAGGAAACTGCCCGCTCTCCGTTAATGGCGGCGAACGATTCTCGGTCTGAGGGAGGATCGAAGTGCTTCCATCAAGGTCGATCCCATCTTAGCGTCTTGGTGTTGGGGGCTCCGGACAGCATTGATGCATGGTCGCCTGGGCGACTCAGCTGGCAGTTTTGGGTCCGATATCCTCCGGTGCACGATGACACGTTCCGCACTGCTGCTGCTGGCGGCGACTTTGATCCTGCCGGCACAGGTTTCTGCGCATAGCCACAAAAAGAAGAAGCTCGAGATCATCCATCCCTGGACGCGGGCGATGGTCGACAAGTCGCAGACCACGGTGCTGGTGTCGATGACCATCAGGAACCGTGGTGCCAATGACCGCTTGTTGGGCGCCAGTTCCCCACTCGCGGACGAGGTGCACATCCGCGAGCTCGGCAAGGACAAGGCGCGGCCCGCGGTGACGATCGGAGCCGGCAAGCGCGTCGAGCTCAAGCGCAACGGACCACATCTGCTGCTGACCGGCTTCAAGAAGCAGCTCGACGCGTACGAGAGCTTTGCCATGACGCTCGTATTCGAGAAGGCCGGCAGCGTCGTGGTCGAGGTGATGGTGGAAGACGCCGAAGCAGATCCGAAGGCGCGCTAGGCTGTCGCTAACCCGTCAGTGGCCAGCCGGCTTCTTGGGCTGCTTGGCGAACAGGCCGACGGCAATCACGCGCGCCACGTAGCGCGCCATGCAGTCGTATGCGGTTTCCGACGAGCCGAACTCGCTTGGATCGCGGCGGCCGTTCTCGCGCAGCGTGCGCGCAAGAATTTCCATCGCCTCGTAGCGGCCGATACGCGGCACGTTCTCGGTATTCGCGATGTGCTGCAGGCTGGCTCGCATCGCCTGGTAGTGGGGATCCTTGACCAGATTCT
>DASTOW010000284.1:0-2350 GCA_035762425.1 Hyphomicrobiaceae bacterium
CGTGCCACCCAGCTCGATGCGACTTGCCGGGTCAATCTTGGCCGCCGCCTCGAGCGCGCTCATCCCCGCTTCGCTCAGGATCACCACATCGACCCGCTCGCCCGCCAGCACGCGGTTGCGCAAAGCGCCCACCGTATCGAATTCCGGCTTGAGCGTGTGACCGCTTGCGGCCGAGAAGCCGGCCTCCAGCTGGCGAACCGCAGCTTGTACGGCGCCAGCGGCCAGCACCCGCACCTCCTCGGCGCCGGCCGGCAGGGCCACCAGAACAAAGACTAGAACCGCTGCGTTGCGCAGCGCGCGTCCGTACATGATGCGGCGTCTCGCTCACGCGCGCCGCCACGCCAAGCAAGCGTGGCGGCGTCGCTAGTTTCCGGCCAGCGCGCTGAAGGGATCGAAACTGGTCTGCTGCTGCTTGGAACCCTTGCCCTTGCGCACCTCTTTGGCGGGTGGCTCTTTTGCGGCGGCCGTCTCGCTGGTGTTGCTGGCCATCTCCATCGGCAACGGTTTGCCGTCGAGCGCAGCCATGACGCGACGGTCGTGGCCATAGATGTCGCCGAAATACTTGACCTGGCCGTCATCGCCCGCGATCGCCGTGAAGTAGGTGATGTGCACGGGAATCCTGCGGGTCAGCTCGACCTCGTTGCTGCTGCCGCTGGCCGCGAGCAGGCGCTGCACATGCGCTGCCGACCAACCCTTGTCCTCCTCCAGCAGCAGCTCCGCCAACCGCCCCGGATTGTCCACCCGCATGCAGCCATGGCTGAACGCGCGCACGGTCTGCTTGAACAGCTCGCGTTGCGAGGTGTCGTGCATGTAGACGTCGTGCTTGTTGGGGAACAGGAATTTCACGACGCCGAGAACGTTGGAAGGCCCGGCCGGCTGGATGAAGCTGAACCTGCGGATGTCGACCTGATCCCAGTTGACGGAATTCGGATCGACCGGCTTGCCGTTCAGGCTAACCCGCAGGTTGTGCTTCTGCAGGATCGACGTGTCGGAGCTGAAGAACCCGAAGAAGCCGCCCCCGCTGGAGCGCAGGTAAGGCGCGATCTCCTTCAGCTTGATGCCGTTGGGCACCCCCCACTCGGGCTGGAACACGATGTAGCGCATGTTCTCGGAGAACAGCGGCGTCTGGTTCTCGACCTTGCCGACGACGATCCTGGCCGTGTGGATGACCTGGCCGTTCTTCAGCACCCGTGCTGTGAATTCCGGGATGTTGTCCCACACGTGGAACGCACCCAGTTCCTCCGGCAGCCAGCGCCAGCGTTCCATGTTGGCGATCAGGCGCTGTGCTTCGGAGCCCGCAAGGGCCGGCTTGGGCGGCTCGTTGCCGTTCAGCACCGAGCGCGTGCGATTGCCGATCACCCCATCGGGGGTCATCTTGTTCTCGCGCTGAAATGCAGCCACGGCCTCCTGCAGCGCAGGATCGTAGAAGGTCTCACGGCCGGCTTGCCCCGACACCTTCAGCCTCTGCCGCAATAGCGCGACGTCGGCATGTGTCATGCCGGGCTTGAGCACCGGTCCGCTGGCCGGCATCTTTACCACGGGCTCGGCGACTGGCTCAGGCTTGCTGACGCCGCCGCGCAACTTGACCAGCGCCTGGCGCAACCTCTGGAACTGCTCGTGCTTGGGATGCAGGCCGACCAGATAGGTGCCGACAGCATCGGTCGTGGACACCGCTTCCA
Source organism: Hyphomicrobiaceae bacterium (assembly GCA_035762425.1). Classification (GTDB taxonomy): domain Bacteria; phylum Pseudomonadota; class Alphaproteobacteria; order Rhizobiales; family Hyphomicrobiaceae; genus AWTP1-13. Next base: position 1,680 of record DASTOW010000284.1, read on the forward strand.
GCACCAGCTTGGGATCGACGACCGGCGGCTTCACGTCGAAGTTGGCACTCAGGGAGGACGGATCGAGGCGACCGCCGCGGGCATGCCGCGCGTACTCGAGCACGGCCAGCCCGACCATGATCTCGGCATCGGCCAGCACGGTCGGCGAGGAACCGGCCTCGACAGGACGCGGCAGATCGAAATCGGCCAGCGAAAGGCCCCAGTCCTCGATCCTGCGGATCTCGGCGATGGCATCCTGGGCGCGCATGTTGAGGCCGCTGCTGGTCACCCAGAGCGGTTCGCCGGCGCGCGCGGCGTAGAAGGCCACCAGGGCGGCGCGGTCGCCGCGGTGGACGCTACGCGCTGCGGGCTCGGCCAGGCGACGGCGCACCTCCGCGATGATGGGATCGACGGGGGCGACGATTTGCTGCTCTGCCGCCTGCGCACCGCTATCCTGGGACGGGGAAATCTGCGACCAGGCCGGCGCAACGGCCAACAGGGCCACGCCCACTGCCCCAACGACGCGGACGCCCGCGGGCAGTGCATACTTCGTGAGCATAGATGACGGTCTCCCCAGATTCACTGCAAAGCTAGCGGCTGTCGCCACCCCTGACCAGCGGCCCGCTCGCAGATCGGGAAATGATCTAGCAGGCGGGCAACACTGTAGGAATACCGATCGTGCGAGTCCGGCG
>DASTOW010000285.1:0-30606 GCA_035762425.1 Hyphomicrobiaceae bacterium
ATCGATCTGTTAGGATGGACGGCCCGACCAGGCGTCACACAGGTCAACCAACCAGACGGCCGTGGCGCCGTGCACGCCAGCCGATAGGCTGATGACTGAACCAGGGTTGCTGGGGTAGCCCATGGGAAGCGGTTCGGCGACGAACGTCAAGCTGCCGGTAGTGCCGGCCCTGCGGCAACGGCCGGAGGCCGACGTGCACCGGATCCAGCAGGATATGGTACTCCTCGGCAGAATGCGCAAAAGCCTAGAAAAGACACGTTTGCAAATCGAGACCGCCTGCCAATCGGTTCGCGACTCCCATGCATTGCTCAATCGAATTAAGAAGGAGTGGCGCTAGCTGGTGCTCTCCGCAGATGATCCTAGCCCCCCGGCGTTCAATGCCGCAGCCGTCGTGCCGCTGCGGATGGCGCTGAGGACCGTCCAATGGCGCGGCCGGCCAAAGGCACACGGTCTTGCGATCGCGCTAGTCACCGCCCAATGGCGGCGAATGCACGCTGGTAGTAGGACAGATCGACATACTTGTCGGGCAGCGGCGGTGTGCCACCCCACAATCCCTGCAGCTCGGCTCGTAGCGCCAGAACATTGCGAAAGCCATCCATGTCGAAGCGAGCATCGCGAGCGAGCCCCTTCACCGGATCGGCAGCAACCTCGTAGCTAGCTGCGGCGATGTCGGACGATGTGTTGAGACGCTCGGCGAGCAGCGCCGCTGCCTCTGTGCGGTTGGCCGGGTTCAAAGCCCATCTGAGCGATTCCACGTAGGCCGAAAGGTAACGCTCGAGGGTCGTCGAGTTGAGTTCGGCCCAACTGCGCAGTACCCAGCAACCCGTGCCCTGATAGGGCCCGACAAGATTGACGGCCACGCCGAGACTGTGCAAGCCGTCACGCCGAGCCGAGATCGAGAACGGTGGATTGAGCATGCTGGCTGCGTACTCTTTGCGAGCCTTCATGAGTTCGTAGCGCGATGCTGTCCCGCCAGTGGGCTGCATGACATAGTCGCGCCCTTCCTGCAGGCCCTCCTGCAAGAGCGCTTTCTTGACAATGAGGGCGTAGGCGGTGTTGGGGGCATCGACGATGACCGTTCGACCCCTAAGATCAGGGATTGATTTGACCTCGGCCTGCGCAAAAAGCTCCTGCATGCTGCTGTCGCCGCCCATGACGATTATCGACGCAACCCCAGCTTCGGTCAGTGCGACTGAGTTATCGACGGCGGCATGGGCTATCGCGAAGGTTCCCTTGGCGAGCCCATCTCGCTGGGCCGGCGAGTTCGGCGTGAACTGCAGCTCAACCTCGAGCCCGTAGCGCGCGAAGATGCCCTTGGTCTGTCCCACAAACAGCGCCAGGTTCTGGATACCAGCAAAAACGTTCACCCGTAGCTTGACCGGACCTTGCGCCATCAAAGGCTGTGCTCCAAGCAGAGCAAACAGCGCTGCCACAGCTACTCGTCGCGTCACCATGCGCCCCTCCTCCGTATCGTCGCTTGCCGCCGGCGAAGTGCTATCTGCTGCAACTCACAATGTCAGTGGCCACGAACGGGCCAGCTGCGGCCACCTGGCCAAGCTCGGTGCCAGCCACTCCTCCGCTGCCGTCAGAATATATCCACGGTGGGGAACTTCGGTTCGCACGAGATGCAATCCCGCAGATATACGGCTAACCCCACATCTCCGGTCCACAACGAGTAGCGACCGCGTTCGTACTTGGCACGTGCTTGCCGGCATTGCGCCACCGCCGTCATCGCAAAAGCGCGCGCACGCTTCAGCCATTGGGCGGCACCCGTACGTCGATACAGCTTTAGCAAAGCGTAGCCGTTGCCGCCGGTGCCATGGCACAAGTTCGAGCCCTTGGCGAGCGGCCCGGCCTTCCAAGTCAGTTCTCCACCGGCAATCAGCAGCTCCTCAAGCTCGGGCGTGCTGAAGGGCGCATCGGCGAAGGTCGTCACCATGCCGGGTGCACCATGACAGTGCTGGCAAAGGTGTGGAGGATCCCCCGATCCGGCGATTGCCGGCCATTGAGCGCCGAACTCCGACCTGATCGCATTGGCGGCAAGAGTGCGCGGAACGGCATCGGCCACCCGCGCACGCTGGCCCTCGTCGAGCCACGCCCAGCCTCGGAGCAGCGGCACCATGTTGCCTGCGAAGCCATGCACCGGTCCAAGGAAGCGATCGCGTGATCCATAGAGGTCCTGCGTCCACAAAGGACCAAGATCGCTGTCGTGCAGTTCTCCCAGAAGGCGCGCAGCCTGCGCCTCGAAGAGTGTCTGCCAACGCTCTTCACCGGTCATTGAATGCATGAAGATGCACGCCAGCATGGACCCGGACAGGCCCCACATAAGCTCGCGGACCGGTAGCTCGTTGTTAGCGTTGACGCGCGCGTAAATCGTGTCGGCCGTCACAACATCGGGTCGGATGCGCATGGCGACAAGCAGAGCGGGCATATCACCGAAATGAAGCGAGCCGTGCAGCCCGTAATCGCCGAGTGTGGCTCGCTGCTTGCGCGCGGCATCCACCAATCGGTCCAGATCGCCCGCGAAATCGCATTGGTGGCGCGTCGCCCCTGTGCGAGCCAGATGGTCCAGTGCCCAGATAACCCCGGCTGCCCCCAGGTAAAGACTGGGATTGCCATCGCCAGCACCCCCGTCCTGCGGATGCACCGGCCAGAACCGAGCGCCATATCGGGCTTTCGCGTCCTCGACAATTTCGTCGATGGCCTGTTGCACAGCGGTCGGGTCCCACGCCAAACAAGCGATTGGCACATGCCGAGCAACATCGATGAGGTCTACTGCGGTCATAGAGCGAGCAGCCCGAGCTTGCATTCGAACAATTGTTGGCTGAGCAAAGTGGCATGGCCACGACACGGCCAAGCACGCGCCCTTGGCTGGCACGACGGGCCATGTCTGCAGGAGGCCGAATTGAAGCCGGGTAACGCAGACGCTGGCCCAGACACTGGCCCAGACACTGGCCCAGCGCCAATGGACGACCATTCCTACCGCCTTCGCCGCCCTCGGGGGCTGGCCGATCGCACGCTCCGGAAGAAGGCGTCTGACAGGAGCATCAAGTACCGGCAGCTCTTGACAAAGGCGATCAGCACTTGGGGCTGGGGAGGTGCCCGTACGCGTGGCGTGGGGGTCGTGGTGCCAGTAGCTTGGTCGAGAGCGTCTCGACCGTCGAGCCCATCAACGCCAGGCGCGACCTGCCGCACATGCTCGACAATCCCCACCCGGGTCGCGACGACGCCGCTCGGCAGGGCTGAGTGTCTTGAGCGCAGGTGCAGCGCACACGTGCAGCCCGCAAGGTTAACCATGCCCGCATAGGACTGGCTGGAGACCATCTTGCCGGGCTTGCAAAGGAATGATCCCTTAGGCGCAGAGCGTTTCGCGTAGACCAATGACCAGCCCCGCTTATCGCATTGAGTGGTATCTCGCACGTGATGGCCAGCAACATGGGCCGTTAAGCGAAGCCGAACTCGCCAAGTTCATTGAGCTTGGCCATTTGCGGCCAGACGACCTGCTTTGGCGCGACGGCTTTGCGGACTGGCGCCCTGCGGGCCAAGTGTTCCCCGAAAATCGTTCGACAGCAAAACCTTCCGGGCAACGTCGCGACGTGCCGTGACCTTCAACGCCGTCGCGCTCGTTCTGATCGCGGCAGAACTCGAGTGCAGGCCGCCGCCCAGCAGGACAGGTAAGCCAGCAGCACAGGTAAGATTGAGCACGTTCAGCCGCGGATAGAACTGCTTGCGGACCGAAACCCTACCTGATCCAATGCTCACGTCGGAGGCACACCGTCGCATCGCGCGCCTACGGCGATGAAGGTCGGCGAGGCCGGCACACTTGCCGGGTGTGTCGACGCGATTGGGTTTGGCCGCCACGGTTAGGGTTGGGCGAAAGCCATCATGGCCGGGCCGACGGTGCCGGACTTTTACCCACACCGCGAGCAGCACGCCGGCTTGCGCCGGGGTGCCCGGCGCAGATGTTGCGCTGGAGCCTCCCTTGGCTCTTCACGCCCGCCAACTCGTTCGCTTTCCTTCGATGTCGGGCAAGAACCACGTCAGCAGGCCGAGCAACGGCAGCAGGGCGCACAATCGGTAGACCGTCTCCACACTCGTGATGTCGGCCAACACCCCAAGCAGCGCCGCGCTGATCGCCCCCAGGCCAAACGACAGCCCGTAGAACAGACCGGCAATCATGCCGACCTTACCGGGAAGCAGTTCCATGGCGTAAACCAGGATGGCAGGAAACGCGCTCGCCATTATCATACCGACGATGATCGTCAGCACCACCGTCCAGAACAGGTTGGCGAACGGCAAAGCGAGCGAGAAAGGCACGGCACCCAGGATCGAGAACCAGATGATCTCGCGGCGTCCGAAGCGGTCGCCGATGTGGCCGCCGAGCAGTGCACCCAGCGCTTGGGCCCCCAGGAACAGGAAGAGGAGCATCTGCGAGGCCTGCACGCTCACCTCGAATTTGCCGATCAGGAAGAACGTGTAGTAGTTGCTCAAGCTCGCCGTGTAGGCGCTGCGTGAGAACATCAGTGCAATCAGCAGGGCCACCGTCACCACCACACTGGCCGACGGCCGCCTATCACCGCTCGCGGCGGCGCCGCTCGCGCGTGGCTTGACGGGAGATGGCGACTGCCGCTGATACCAGCGTCCGACCTGCAGCAGCAGCAACATGGCCAGCAGAGCCACCACCGAAAACCATGACAGGCTGGCTTGGCCGTGCGGCACCACAACGAATGCGGCGAGCAGCGGCCCGATGGCCTGGCCCGCCTGTCCGCCAACCTGGAACAGCGATTGCGCAAAGCCGTGCCGTCCGCCCGACGCCAGGCGGGCCATGCGTGTCGACTCGGGATGAAAGATCGACGAGCCCGTCCCGACCATGGCTGCGCCCAGCACCAGCATCGCGTAACTTCCCGCATGCGCCAGCTGAATCAGTCCGATCAGTGTGCAACCCATGCCGGCCACCAACGAGAACGGCTGCGGCCGCCGGTCCGTGTAGATGCCGACCACAGGCTGGAGCAGCGAGGCCGTCAGCTGAAAGGTCAGCGTGATCAACCCGATCTGCGCGAAGTTGAGGCCATAGGACTGTTTGATAAGCGGGTAGATGGCGGGAAGCAGCGACTGCATCATATCATTGAGCAGATGCGCAAAGCTCAGCGCCACCACGATCGAGAATGTGCCTGTCTGGGCAAGCGGTGATGTAACCTCGGGAGGCGACGCTTTCTGCACGTTCTTGTCCTTTTTACTTGCCAGGCGGGCGGTCGGGCAGCCGAGCTCTACCAGGGGCCGCTGCCGATGCCACAACAAATCGTTTTGCCAGGTGGCGACTATGCTCCGCCAGTGCCGGTCGCCGCAAGCCTGCCTTCACACTGCGCATGAACGCGTGGCAAGCAAACTTGCGAACGGCGAAAGTCTCATGTGCCCGATTGAGGGGTTACCTCTGGGAGCAGCGTGAGTACCGCTGTGCCATCCAGCTCGCTCTTGCCCTGCGCAACCAGCATGCGGAACAAGGTCAGTGCCTGGCTCGACATCGGCATGGCGAGATGTTGGGTCTTGGCAGCTGCGTTGAGCATTTCCAGATCCTTGAGCACCTGACGCGCATACCCCTTCGGGGTGAAGTCGCGCGCAATCATGCGCTCGAAAAGAACGGGCAGCAGGTTGGAGCCGGCATGCCCCGTGGCAAGCGCGTGCGGGATCCTTGCCGCATCGACGCCATAGGCTTCCGCAAGCCGCAGCGCCTCCGCCATCACGCAGTAGTTGGTCAGAACGAGCGTCTGGTTGACGAGCTTGGTCGCTTGGCCCGCGCCGACGCCCCCCATGTGCGTGAAGCGGCCGAGCTGTTGCATCACTGATCGAATGAGTTTTATCGCGGCATCCTCACCGCCGGCCATGATGGCGAGCGAGCCCGCCTCCGCCGCGGCCGGGCCGCCGGACACCGGAGCGTCAACAAACGACGTGGTGCCATGCGCATCAAGCTTCGCGGCAAGCTCTCGGGTTGTATCGATCTCCGTGGTCGAATGATCCACCAGCACACGCGCGCGCGGCTTGGCAAGGCTCAGGATGCCCTGGGCTCCTTCCACAACGTCCGCCACCGCGTCCGTCGTGGTAACAGACATCAGCACGATGTCCGCGCGCTGAGCCACCTCCGCAGGCGATGCCGCCGGCGATACGCCCAGCGCCTTGGCGTGTGCCACCTTGTCGGCAACAAGGTCATAGCCCACCAGCGGATGGCCCTGGGCGACCAACCGTTTGGCAAAGCCCTGTCCCATCAGACCGAGGCCGATCAGGCCGATGGTCGCAGCGGCGTTGGTCATGACGTTGTTGCCTTATGCGGCGGCCGCATCACGGGCCGATAGACCTCGGCTGCCGTATCGTGAAACAGTCGGCTGCGGTCGCGTTGCTCGAAATCGGCCATGATGGCATCGAAGCCGTCAAAAATCTCGTCGAAGGTGGCAACCAGCGAGTCGACCGGAAAGTTCGAGGCGAACATGGCCCGCGACGCGCCGAATATCGAGATCGCGTCGCGCACCACCTGTCCGTTCAGCGGGACCGTCCAGCTGGCGCCCGGCACGCCGATGCCGGAGATCTTGAGCCGCGTGTTCGGCTCCCGCGCCACCAGCTCGAGCGCTCGCCGCCAACCGGCGATGCCTTCGCGCGAACGATCCGCCGGCAACCCGGTGTGATTGATGATGATGACCGTGCGTGGAAAGTCGCGAGCCAGCTCCGCGGCGGCATCGAAATGCCACCACGGCGTTTGCAGATCGAAGTGCAGGCCGTGTCGCTCCAGATGGGCAAACCCACCACGCCAGGCCGGACAATCAATCGATCCGGGCTCGCCGCGCCGGGCCTCTTCGGCTGCGCGCGCCGCACGCGGTTTGTGGCGGACGCTACGCACGAGCGGAAATGCAGCTTGCTTGGCCAGTACCTCGCTGGCGTCCTGCCGATCGAGCCACGCCTGCGCAACAACTGCGTTGGGCAAGCCGTCTCGTTCGGCGATGCCGTGCACCCAGAGCGTCTCCCCAATCGGATCGCGCGGGTCCCATTCCGTCTCGACGTAGACGGTGGCGCGGATATCGAAGCGTCGCGCATCGGCCCGATAGTCGGCGGGCAGGTAGTTGCGGCGTAGCGCCGCGTAATTCCCATATCGGAACGGGATCATCGGCTCATCGCGCAGCCAGGGATGATAGTTGCGCCCCACATCCCAGACGTGGTGATGGGCATCGATGATCGGCAATCCACGCACGGCCCGCTCCGCGTCAGGCAGCAATGAGCTTGCGCATGTCGGCGGCCGAGCGCCCCTGCAAGACCGCGGACTTGGCGGCCGACATCCGCGCCCGCCCCATCCGCGCAGCCAGCAGCACCGCCGCACGACTGGCACCCGGATTGGCGATGCCACGACCGGCGATGTCATAGGCAGTGCCGTGCGCGGGCGTCGTGACCGGGAACGGCATGCCGCCGAGCAGGGTCACGCCTTCATCGAAGCCAATCAGCTTCATGGCGATCTGCCCCTGGTCGTGATACATGGTCAGCACCGCGTCGAACTGGCCACGCATGGCGCGCACGAACACCGTGTCGGATGGATAGGGACCGTCACAGGCGATGCCGCGCGCCTTGGCATCGTTCACCGCCGGGCCGATGACGTCGATCTCCTCGCGGCCGAAGTTGCCGTTGTCACCGGCGTGCGGGTTGAGCGCAGCGACACCGATCCGCGGCGTGGTGTAGCCGGCATCGCGCATGGCCGCATCGGTCAGCGCCAACGCATCGCAAATCACCGTCCGATTGATGCGCGAGGCAACCCCCGACAGAGGCACATGCGAGGTTACACGGGCATTCCAGATTTTGGGCAGCACGTTGAACTCGCTGGCCTTGCTCTTGAGGCTCAGCATCTCCTGCATGAAAACGATCTCGTCTTCGTAGCTCGGGTGGGCCAAGCGCATGGCCGACTTGTTGAAGGGCGTGAAGCACACCGCCTGCGCGGCACCAGCCATGCCGCAGGCCAGCGCAGTCTTGAAATTTTCCAGCGCATAGCGACCGCCGGCTTCCTGCACCTCCCCGACACGGATTGTCGAGGGATCGAGGTGGCCGAGGTCGACCAGGACTGGAGGGCCGAGTCCGGTTGGGATTGGCGCGTTCGGCGCGATGGTCTTTACGTCGAGTGTAACGCCGGCGACGCGCGCGCCCTGGTCGAGCGCGCGACGGTCCGCGATGACCACGAGGCGCGCCGCTTCATGTATCGATGAGTCGGCCATCAGGCGGGCGGAGAGCTCAGGGCTGATGCCGGCCGGATCGCCCATGGCCAGCACCACCACCGGTACAGTCTGTTCACCGTTCGACGTCATCGCGCCACGCTCCTCCATTGCGGTCTGTTGGCCTTGAGCGACCGCTTCGTTCCATGTGGCTCATTCTAAGGACAAAATGCAAGACGCGATGTTGCTGCCCTGCGGGATCGCTGCCACACCGAACGGTGCGGCCATCCCTCCATCATGACGGTCACGGGCGCCGGGCGGCTGCGGCAGGAGAGCGAAAAATGCGCGCTCGATAAGGAACTTTCCGGAACACCCCGCGATGCGCCTGCGTTCACTAGAGCAACGGGAAGAAACGACGAGAGGAGATGCGTGATGAAGCTTGCATATATCTCGGCGGCTGCGCTGTTGATCAGCGCGGGCGCCGCCATGGCCCAGTCTGCACAGAAGGCTCCCGGCGGCAATCTGCCGACGGGCCAGGGTCCATGCGCCCGCGGTTACGAGTCAGCGGTTCAGGATGGCCGCATGGCCGGCATCAGCTCCGAGACCATGCGCTCGGCCGACACAGATAGCGACGGGCGCCTGAGCAAGACCGAGTTCGACGCGGCGTGCGCAAAGAAGCTGTTCGATCAGCAGCAGCAAAAGAACTAAGATGTGGTAGGCAAGACGGCCTTCCGGCGTTGGCCGGGAGGCCGTTTACATGCCTGGCGCTGGTCGGCGCAGCCGGGCCACATCTTGCCTGCTGAATGTGCCTGCTGAGGTGTGGCTGCGCTGAGTTGTGGCTGCAGAGCGTGCATGCTGAGCGGGGATGCGGGGACCGGCCGGAATTCACCCCTTCCCTCGGGAGCTCCAAGCCGGTCCCCGGTGACGTGCCCCCAGCCACAGCACACCACCCTCCCCCACGTCACCGTCATCAACCGTGGCACCAATGTCCAAAGCGCACGGCAAAGAGCGTAAATCGCCAACGGTGTAATGACCGCTGTTGCCGGCGCCTAGGCGCTGAGCAGGGCCCGTGTCGAAGGCGAATGTGCAATTGTTGGCTCCCGTGCGGAGTGGATGGCGCGCTGCAGTCTGGCACGCGCCAGCAGATCGAACAGCTGCGCCGGGAAAACAATCTTGCGGAAATGCAGCCCTGCCTCCGCCTGCAGCCGTGCCAACACCCGGCCGGCGTCCTGATCATGACGCAGCATGTCGCCAAACGTGACCACGAGCAGGCCCTTGTCTCGCACTCGCGGCGACAGCGACAGCCAGAAATCCCGCTCGCTGGCCTTCCACGCCTGCAGGGCCGACGTGCACCATAACACGAGGTCCGCGCTGCGGCAGATGCAGCGAATGCGATGCGCCATCTGCTCATCGCCGTCGCCGAGCCCCGGCGTGTCGACCAGACGCAAATCCTGCAGCCGCGGTGAAGGCAGCCGCTGGCGAAGTCGCCGTCCCTGGCAGGTCCCGGCCTCCACCTCTTCCCAACTGGCCGCGACGCGCGAACCGTCGCTGCGCTCCAATACCAGCCGCGACTTGGCGCCGAACTCCACAACGGTTGGAACTTCGGTGCGTGTCACGAAGCTGGTCGGAAGCACCTGCGACCCGAGCAGACCGTTCGCAAGCCACGTCTTGCCGGAGTTCACTTCCCCGGCGATCGCCACGCGGGTTAGCAGCCGCGCTTCGGCAAGCAGCTCGGCGCCGCGCGACTGACCTGACCGGTGCAGGAGCGAGCGGCTCATCGTCTTGCCGACTCGCTCTGCAGGCCGTCCAGGCCCGCCAGGATGCTTTCGAGCTCTTCACACGAGGCGGTCAGCGTCGCCTGCTGTTCCAGGCACTTTTGGATGCGAGCGATCTGCTCACCCTGGCGGTGCGCGGCGCTTTGCACATCGTCCGAGCCCCTGAGGGGTGCTGCCTGCACCGCGACGTTCTGCCGGCGCTGCTCGACGCCAGACAGAAGGCCGCTGGCGATGGCACTGGCCCGCTGCATCGTGTACTCGACCCGCTGGCGCAGACTATCCACGGCGTCGCCGACCAGCTGCTCGACAATCGGCAGGAAGTCGTTCTCGATCAGGATGCGCAGCTGGTTGCCGTGCTCGTGCGCCGACCGACGCGCCCTGAACCAATGCGTCCACCAGTGCGTGTCGAGATCCATGGTCACGCGATCGGACAGAGCGGAAAGCGACAACGATCCGGCAAGCGGCGCCTCGGGGGCCTCGAGCACCGTTCCGCGGTAGCCAGGCAGCAGATTGGAGACGATCACCTGAAGTTGCGGATACAGGAACTGCTCGACGCGGACCACGTCCCGGGCAAGGTCGTCGAACGCGGTCAGATAGGCCGTCTCCAGATCACTTCGCAGCGGCGTGACATTGCACCGCCAGGACCGGGTAGACACGCCGTTTTCGATCGCCGCGGCCAGCCGGTCGGCGCTCGTTTGCGCGAAGTCGCGCACGATGCTGCGCAGCTCGCTGCGCAGCATATTCTGCCCGGATTCGATGGTTCGATCGAAATGAGCCTGCATTTCCTCGAACGATGCCCGCAGGGCGTGCGCGCGCGCCTCGAAGGCCGCCAGTGCCGCCTCCTCTTCGGCGATCTTTTTCTGCAAGGCATTGACTTCGGTGCGCTCGGCTTCGAACAACGTCTGCATCTGCTGCAGCTGCGCACTGACGCCAGCCTGATCAGAACGGACCAACTCGAGCAGGCAACTGGCAATTTGCTGCAGCAGCACGGCAATCGTGCTGTTGCACATCATCTGCGTTATGGCTGCGGCAACCTCGCTCATACCGGTGGCGAGCGCCGGCGCCGCAAACGGCGACCCAGAGCCCGCAACAAGGGCTGAGAATTGCGCCTCCTTACCGCTGGCTGGTTGGGAAGACATCTCCAATCCGCCCAGCCAGGCGCTACCGCTGATGACAGGTATGTGCAGGTTCGGGAACTCAAGCCGCAGCCGCTTCTTGACTGAGCGCCTAACGATGGTCGCATCCACGCCCGGGTTGGCGAGCTGATCCACCCGATTGATGAAGACGATGATGCGGTCCTTATACAGGCCGTTCAACAACCGGATCATGGCTACGTCGGCCGCCGACAGGGGCTGCAGCGCAGACAGCACGAAGATGTAGATGTCGGGGTTCTCGAGGCTGCGCCGGGTGATCTCGTCGCGCACCAGGAACGGATCGTTGGTGCCGGGCGTGTCGATCAGCGTGATCGGGAAGGCAAACGGGCTATCGTCGAAATAAAGATCAGCTGAACGCGTTATGTCCGAATAGTTGCGCCGCTGCTCCGTCGTGCTGGCCTGCAGATTGGGATCGCCGGCACTGATGTAGTCGGCCAATAGCTCCGGCGTGATCGTCTTGAAACGATGCGACTTGCCGAGCAGCTGCTCGAATTTCGCACCCAGGCGGCGCTCAGAGCGGCTGCGCATGACCTCAAGCTGCGCGCGCAGCAGGTCCGGCTGAAAGCCCGGCACCAGCCGCTCCGTCAGCTCGCGCAGGCGTCCGCCGCCCTTGGCGATCTGCTTCCATTCATCGATGGAGAAGAGCTGAAACACGGCCGCATGCTCGGGCGTCGCGACGCCCGAGCGGAAATGCAGGGCCGAGACGACCGCCGTCCAGGGATTGATGTCGGTCGGCAAGAGCCCGGGCTGACCGATCAGGGTGTTGATGAACGTGGTCTTGCCGGCCTTGATTTGGCCGATCACGGCAATGCGGCAGGCCCGCTCATCGATCTGGCGACGCGCCTCCCGCAACAATGGTGCGGCATGCTCACCCAGCATACCCTCCAGATCGTTGAGCAGCGCGGCAATCCGCAAGCGCGCGCGCTCCAACGGCGCGCCGATGGGCTCCTGGCAGGGAGCGTCGGCTTGGCGATTGAATGGCTGGACCCGACGCGCGTCCCCGCCATGCAATTGCGACGGTGCTTCGAACCCCATGTTTCCCCTCGCTTGACCCTGCCCAACGGTGTCACTTGGCGACCATAGGTCAACGCGCAACGTAAATTGCGGTTAACCGAGTTGCCGGACGACCCGCTCTCCGGCCCTCGCAACTTGGACTTGACTGCTGTCCCCGCCAGCCTGTCTGCCAGCCCGCCTGCTTGCCAAGACCAATGCCCAGCTGCAAAACCGATGCCTAATCCTCAAGGCAACGCGCGGCGCGCAAAGCCTTGATTTTGCGAGGGCGCTGCGACCGGTTCGGCAGGAACCCCGGCATCGGTTCGCCCGTTGTTTCAAAAGGACTGTCCCAGGAAGGAGCTTTCCGTCATGGCCAAGTGTGATGTGTGCGGCAACGACTACGACAAGCCCCTCACAGTGTCCCAGAGCGGGCGCACCATGAGCTTCGACAGCTTCGAGTGCGCCATCAACGCCATGGCGCCGCGTTGCGCGCACTGCGACTGCAGAGTGATCGGTCACGGCGTCGAGGCGGCCGGCAAGATCTTCTGCTGCGCACATTGCGCCAAGCACGAAGGCATCAAGAACCTCCGCGATCGGGCGGCATAGGTTCGCCATGCAAAGCAAACTGCTGCACGAGCAGGACGGCAAGCGCACGTTTGTCGTGATCCTCGAGACCGGCGAGGAAGCCATGTCCTGCCTGCAGACATTCGCCGCCCGCGAGCGGCTCGCCGCCTCGCAGATCACGGCGATAGGCGCCATGAGCAGCGCCACGCTAGCCTTCTTCGACTGGGAGGCGAAGACGTATCAGCCAATCCCGATCAACGAGCAGGTGGAGGTCGCCTCGCTGGTTGGCGACATTGCGCTTGGCCCGGATCGGACGCCCAGCGTGCACGTGCATGCGGTGCTTGGTCGTCGCGACGGTGCGGCCATGGCCGGCCATCTGCAAAACGGCTTGGTGCGCCCGACACTCGAAGTCATTGTGACGGAAGCGCCGGCTCACCTGTGCAAGGTTAGGGACGAGGCAAGCGGGCTGGCCCTCATCAATACACGCGCGTGTGCCTAAGAGGCTGCACGCGCTAAGCCAGCTGATCCGAGGCCAACCGAGCCGAATGCCCCGGCCAAGTCGGCCCTCTGGCGAGTGCGCATGCCCCTGCTCATGCTGCTTGCTTGGCAAGCAGCGGTGTGCACAAGACTAAGGCGATTGCTTGCGATTTGGCCGGACATTTCTGTCCGCTGAGCCAAACCTCGCGCGCGATCAATGCGTTATCAACGCCGCTCGGTTTGGCACGCAGCTTGCGGAAGCGTTAACGCGCGCCTGCATGTTCAGGCAGCGTCGCGCGTCCCGCCCTCCCAGCTGTGATTTCGGGATGCGTGCCGATCTCGCTCGCCGCCTACACAACGGGGGAACAATCCATGCTGCGATTTCCGCCTCGATATTCGCTGATTGCGGCGCTCGCCGCGCTCTCCTGCCTGCTTGCGGAAGCAGCGCTAGCTCAGACCCCGCCCACGCCCGACAAGGGCGATACGACGTGGATGATGACCTCGTCCGTGCTCGTGTTGCTGATGACCTTACCGGGCCTCGCCCTGTTTTATGCCGGATTGGTGAGGGCCAAGAACGTCGTATCGATGCTCATGCAGGTGTTCGCCATTGCCTGCATGGTGATCCTGATCTGGGTGGTCTACGGCTATAGCCTGGCCTTCACCTCTGGCCCCTTCAACAGCTACGTGGGCGGCCTGTCGAAGGCCTTCCTGATGGGCGTCACACCTGAGTCCACCGTGGCCACGTTCTCGAACGGCGTCGTCATCCCCGAATACGTCTACATCGTCTTCCAGATGACCTTCGCCTGCATCACCCCGGCGCTGATCGTCGGCGGCTTCGCCGAACGCATGAAGTTCTCTGCCCTGATGCTGTTCGTGGCGCTGTGGGTGACGTTCGTTTACTTCCCCATCGCGCACATGGTCTGGTACTGGGCCGGCCCTGACGCGATTGGCGACGCCGCCAAAAAGGTGGCGGAAGCTTCAGGCGACGCCAAGACCGCTGCCGCAGAAGCCCTGGCCGCTGTACAGGCCGACGCCGGTCTCATCTTCCAGTGGGGCGCCATAGATTTTGCCGGCGGCACCGTGGTGCACATTAACTCAGGCATCGCCGCGCTGGTTGGAGCGCTGATGCTTGGCAGGCGGGTCGGCTTCCGCGAGGAGCCGATGGCACCACACAGCCTCACGCTCACCTGCGTGGGTGGTGCGCTCCTCTGGGTAGGCTGGTTTGGCTTCAATGCCGGCTCCAACCTGGAAGCGACGGGCACCGCCACACTCGCCATGATCAACACCTTCGTGGCCACCGCCGCCGCTGGTCTGTCCTGGGTGGTGTTCGAGTGGATGTTCAAATGGAAGGCGTCCCTGCTTGGCCTGGTATCCGGTGTGGTGGCAGGTCTGGTCGCCGTTACGCCCGCCGCCGGCTTTGCCAGCCCGATGGGCGCAGCCGTCCTGGGCGCGACGGCGGGCGTGGTCTGTCTCGTGTTCTGCGCCGGAGTGAAGCGCCTGCTCGGCTACGACGACAGCCTCGACGTGTTCGGCATTCACTGCATCGGCGGCATCTTGGGTGCGGTAGCGACCGGCATCCTGGTCAGTCCCGAGTACGGCGGCACCGGCATTCTCGACTATGCCGCCAAGCCCGGGTCGGCCGTCGTCGCGGAGTACGTCCGTGACGTGCAGCTGATGGCCCAGCTGAAGGCTGTGGCCCTGACCCTGGTCTGGTCCGGCATCGGCACGGCCGTCATCCTCAAGGTCGTCGACGTGCTGATCGGGACACGCGTCAGCCAGGATGCCGAGACGCAGGGCCTCGACCTAGCCGAACACGGCGAACGCGGTTACGCGTACGAGAACTGAGGCGCGGCGGCAAACCCGCATCCCCGGGTCCATACGCTCAGCCAATTGCGGGGCAGGCCTGTCGAGGTCTGCCCCGGTTGCTTTGCGGCGTCGGGCTATACGGTTGGCCGATGTGCCGTTCGCGTCGTGCCCTCGACACGGCGGACCAATTCCGTCAGCCAGGCACGCACGCTGTCCACACCATCGAAATCGGCTTGGGCGTGCGCGAAGTGTTCGCCTGCCACGCGCAGACCAACACCGCCCAGCTTCTCCGCGAGTTGCAGGGCCGATTCGTCTCCCACATCATCGCCGATCATGACCGGTAGGCGACCCTTGAAAGGCGGTCGCTCTGCCAGCCAGGTCAGCGCCGTCGCTTTGGAGAATCCTCGCGGCAACGCCTCGATGACCTTGCGCCCCCGCCGCAACGTAATGTCGTAGGCGTCAGCGGCGACAATACGGTTGAGCTCGGCGATCACCATGGCCGTTGTCTCGGGCGCATTGCGGTAGTGCACGGCCATGCCCGCCCCCTTCTGCTCGATCAGGATTCCGGGTGACAGCTCGCCGATGCGATTGACGGCCTGGACGAACTCGGGCGACACAGGAGGGGCCAGCATGAGGATCGATCCGCTGCGCTCGCTGCGCAACTCCGTGCCATGCACGCCGGCCGCGATCATCTTCAGCGGTGCGAACAGCCGGTCGGCATCAGCGATGCGGCGCCCGGTCAGCAGGGCCACGGCCCCACCGAGGCCGAGCACCAGCCGTTCGAGAACTTCGATCAGGCTTGGCGGAACAAGGACGGTGTCCGGGGTCGGAGCGATACCCAGCAGCGTGCCGTCGATATCGATGAACAGAGCGAGATGATCGACGTCTGCGGGGAGCCGAGTTGCTCCATTCCTTATGTTTTGCTGCTGAGCCACGATATCCAACCAATCATGCGTCCGAACGCTTCCGTCGACACGTCCTCTCCCTATCTCGACCATACGCGCACTGGCAGCGATACTGCAGCTGCAAGCAAGCGCTGGTCGATGTCCTCCCGCCTGAGCAACCCGGTCTGGGTATCGACGTGGCCGATCACCGAGGCGGCGTTGATGGCCGCCGCTTGCAGGGCCTCCTGCGGCGGTCTGCCGAGGCCGATGAAGGCGGCGAATGTGGAGTTGAAAGCGTCCCCAGCGCCGGCCGTTCCCAGCACCTTCGCGTCTAGCACTGGGCAAAACATGAGACCCTGTGGCGTGCCCAGGAATGCGCCATAGCGTCCGTCGGTCACGACGACATAGTGCGGTCCGAGCTCACGCACCGCGTCGAAGAAGGCCACCAGGCTCATCTCGTGGCCGCCGCCGACGAACCCCCGAGCGGCAAGCCGGGGCGGCGTCTCGCCAGGCTCCAGCTGCAGCGCCGGTCCGCCCTCGCCGAAGCGCGCCACGAGCCCCGGCACCAGCACCTCGGCCTCCGAGCGATTGATGGCCAGGATGTCGATGTGCCGCAACGCCTCCTGGAAGGCGCCGCCGCGCGAGGACAGCTGCCGCACGCGCGGGTTCGTGGCAACCAGTGCACCTTGCCCCTTGGCCCGCTCAACGATGCCAGGGAAGGCATCGGCGGACTCGTTGCTGAGCGAAGACACGTACACGACGTCGGCTGCAAACGCCTCCTCGCGCAGGTCAGCCTCCTCGAGCAGCGTGTTGGCACCGCGGAATGTGAAGATCCCCGCGTTGCGGTCATGCGAGGATAGCAGCACCGAGGCACCGGTCGGGGCGCGCCCGTCGCGCACAGCCCAGCGTGTCGACACACCTTCCTGCAGCATGTGGCCGAGCACCGTCTCCGCCCGGGCATCCTTGCCGAGCTTGATGAACGCCGCCACATCGAGGCCGAGACGGGCCATGGCCACCGCGGCATTGATCGCACCACCGCCGACGTGGGTCGAGATCTCCAGCGCCTCCGTCTTGCGGCCCTCCTCGAGCAGCAGAAAGGAGCTGTCCGCGTTCTTCATCGTCATCTGCTCGATGCGATCGCTGTCGATGATGGCGATCGTATCGATCATGGCGCCGCCCACAGTCAGGGCCTTCATGGCGCGCCCTCCTGCGCCATCGGCTCGTCGCGGAACAGCTCGTCGAGCGAATGCTCCCACAGGCGCACACCGCCGGTGATGCCCGCGGTATTGCTGACGGTCTTGACGTTCTGGGGCAGCTTGAACGTGATCTTGCGGGCATTGCCGCCACCCACATAAAGGGTGTCGCACACGGTCAGCTCCGCCACATAAGCGATGGCCTTGGCGACGCGCCGATTCCAGGCTTCTGGACCTTTCGCGGCCAGCGCCGCCTGGCCGATATACTGGTCGTAGGTCTTCGCCTTGCGCACGCGGTGCTGGCCAAGCTCGAGCGGCAGGAGCAGGCGCCGGTCGCGAAACAGCGCGCAGCCAACCCCCGTGCCGAGCGTAAGCACGCATTCGAGGCCTTGCCCCCGCACGACACCGAGGCCCTGCACGGCCGCGTCGTTGAGAACCCGAACAGGTGCACCGAATTTCTGCGAGAGAACCTCAATCAGGCGCACACCTGCCCAGTGTTCCGTGCCGAGGTTGGGAGCGGTGATCGTGGTGCCACTCTTGACCACCCCAGGAAACCCAACGGAGATGCGATTGAAGGCCGGCAGCCGCGCCGCCAGCTCTTCGATCGCCTTGATCACAGCTTTTGGCGTAGCCGGCTTCGGCGTCGGCGTGCGCACCTGCTCGGCGACCAGTCCGCCGTCGCGGTCCAGGACCGAGGCCTTGACGTTCGTGCCGCCGATGTCGACACCGAGCGTAAGAGGGCCCCCCGCGCCTTGATTGCCTCCTGGACGAGGGCTCGCAATGGTGTCCACGGCGCTCATGCCACAAACGTATACATGCGTAGGTGTCTAAGGTCTTGCCCTGCGATCGGAAACGCTCCGTCCTGCGCGACATCGCGAGGGTCCGGCCACTCGTCTGTTGGAGCGAATAATGCCATAGGCTGTCGCAGCTCTATCCCGATGACACGCTACCGTGCGCTGATGTCCTCCGGCTGGCCTTGCTAAGCCGGCGCGGTGCCGACCGCTGCAGCCTCTCCAACGCATCGCGGATGGGCTCAGGCGTCTCCCAGGGGGCGTCCGCATTGCGCACACGCTCCAGCTCGGCCAGAAACGACCTTGCCCAAGCGCCGGCATCCGATTTGCGCACGGCAGCCATCAAGGCATTGTAGCGGGCCAAGCGCTCCTCCAGCGGCATTTCCAGCGCCGACTTGATCAGGTCGGCCGTCTCCTCGATGTTGTAGGGGTTGACGATCAGCGCCTCGGTCATCTCCTCGGCGGCACCGGCAAATTGTGACAGGATCAGCACGCCCGGATCGGCCGGGTCCTGTGCTGCCACGTACTCTTTGGCCACCAAATTCATGCCGTCGCGCAGCGGTGTTACCATGCAGATCCGTGAGGAACGGTAGATGTCGCCCAGCCTGCGCCGCGGCGTCGAGCGGTGTATGTAGTGGATCGGTACCCAATCCAGCTCGCCGAACCTCCCGTTGATCGACCCCGCCAGACTTTCGAGCTGCTGACGGATGTCGGCGTAGGCCTCCACGTCCTCGCGCGTTGGGGGCGCGATCTGCGTGAGCACGACCTGCCGCCGGTATTGCGGATACTTGTCGAGGAAGCGCCCGAACGCCTTGAACTTGTGCGGCAACCCCTTGGTATAGTCGAGACGGTCGATGCCAACGATACGGTTCACGGCCGCGCGCGCCTGCGCCAAACCGGTGTCGCGCTTGACGTTGGCGAAATCGTCCACGTCGATGCCGACAGGGAAGCTGGCAATGGACACCAGGCGGTCGAATACTCGGATGCGCCCATCCGGCACAATGCGCCCGAACACGGCATTTTCCAAATAGCGCATCAGGTTACCGACATCGGCGAGCGTCTGCAGGCCGATCAGGTCATAGGCCGACAGATCCCGGGCCAACGCCTGATGCTCCGGGATGGCCATGAAGGTCTGCCAGGGCGGAACCGGAATGTGCAGGTAAAAGCCGATGGCGTTCTGCACGCCGAGCTTCCTTAGCTCGCTGGCAAAAGGGATCAGATGGTAGTCGTGCACCCAGATCAGGTCATCGGGCTTCAGCATCGGCTGCAACAGCCGCGCCAGCCTGCGGTTGACGGCCTGGTAGCGCTCGAAATAGCCGGCCTCGAACTGCGCCAAGTCCAGGCGGTTGTGGAATACGGGCCACAACACCGAATTGGCGTAGCCGAGATAGTAGCCGGCGTGCTCTTCCAGCGTCAGCGGCACGGTGGCGGTGCGGGCATCCCGGCTCACCACATCGGCATGCTCAGGCTGCGTCGTCTCACCGTTCCAGCCGAACCAAATTCCCTTGCGCTCCCGGGCGACGTCGGCAAGCGCCACGGCCATGCCGCCGGCTTGCGCGGCCTTGCGCGCATCCAGGACGCGGTTTGATACCAGCACGAGCCGGCTCATTGTCCCTTGCCTCCTGGAGCTGTTGTCGGGATCGACGGACGGCCTGGAGCCGCCTGCGCGACGGTGTGCCAACGCCCGGCAGCGTTGAAGGTTCCGCAGTGCAGCAGACACCCGTTAAGCACTAGCTAAGGCTGGGCCCAGGCCTCCTGCCAGCTGCGCGAGAGGACGCGGCCCGTGTTGACGATGCCGGCCATCGAATAGGTCTGGGGAAGGTTGCCCCATAGCTCGCCGGTCGCGGGATGGATGTCCTCCGACAATATGCCAAAGGCGTTGCGGCGGCTCAGGAGATCGGCAAACAGCCCGCGTGCATCATCTCTCTGGCCCAGCAGGAGCAGCGCGTCGATATACCAGAACTGGCACACCAGGAACGCCGTCTCCGGCGCCCCGAAATCATCGTTCTCGGTGTAGCGCATGATGAAGCCGTTGCGATTCATCTGATCCCCGATCGTACGGCAGGTGCGAATGAACCTTTCGTCGTTGGCCGGCAACAGTCCGAGCTCGGGCAGCAACAGCACGCTGGCATCCAGGTCCTGGCCGTCCAGGGCGCCGGCGATCACTTTGCGCCGCTCATTCCAGGAGCGCTTCAGTATCTCCTGGCGCAGCTTGTCGGCCTCGCGTCGCCAATGTGAGGCACGATCTTGGATGCCGAGGCGAACGGCGATCCGCGCCAGGCGATCGCAAGCCACCCAGCACATGGTCGCCGAGTGGGTATGCACGCGCTGGCGGCCCCGATACTCCCACGGCCCTGCGTCCGGCTCCAAGGCAAAGCGCACGGCCTGCCTGCCGAGCGGCTCGAGACGTCGAAACAGGGTCGCGTCGCCCATGCGTGGCAACCGCTCGTCGATGAACATCTGCGAGGCCGCGAGCACGACGCTGCCGTAGGCGTCGTGCTGCAATTGCTCCGCCGCCTGGTTGCCAACGCGCACCGGGCCAAAGCCTTCAAAACCCTTTAGATCCGCAGCGATGGTCTCATCGATCGGATCAGGCGGGACGATCCCGTAGACAGGCCGCAACGGCTTATCCGAATCCAGTCCGATATTCGTGATGTAGTGGATGTATTCTTCCATGGTCTGCGTAGCGCCGAGGCGATTGAGCGCTTTGATGACGAAGAACGCGTCGCGCAGCCAGCAGTAGCGATAGTCCCAGTTGCGCTGGGTGCCTGGAGCCTCCGGGATCGAGGTGGTGTGGGCGGCGATGATCGCCCCGGTATCCTCGTAGTTGCAAAGCTTCAATGTGATGGCAGCGCGAATGACGTCCGCCTGATACTCCAACGGAATGGCGAGTGACCGCACCCAGTTCAGCCAGTAGTCCTTGGTCCGCTCGAGGAACTCGCGCGACGTCGTATCGACGGCCGCCTCGAAGGGCTCGTCCGATCCCAGAATGAGCGTGACGGGCTTGACCAGGCCAAACGATGTCTCATGCGCCAAGTAGGTGATCGCCGCATCCGTCGTCACTCGGAGCGAGTCGGCACCACCAGTGAAGCGCAGATGATTGGAGCCGATCGCCCGCGATGTCGGCTGGCCACCATAATTGAACGTCGGCCGAACACGGATCTTGATGCGAGGCAGCCCGGCCAGCGGCTCGATGCGTCGGAATATTTGGGCGGGGTTGAAAACCCGTTCAAAGCGCAGGAACCGCGGCGTAAAGTCGGTGATCGAGAGGGCATTGCCCGCCTGGTCGCGAATGATGGTCTGCACGATGGCAGTGTTGCGCAGGTAGCTCGCCTCATAAGAGACCGCGCCATCCACGACGATATCACAGAAGCCTTTTTCCTCATCACCGGCGAGTAGGCGGGAGAAGACCGGATCGGAATCAAAACGAGGAAAGCACCACCACAGAAGGCGGCCCTGCGTGTTGCCGAGCGCCGCCGTCCGGCAGTTGCCAATAACGGCCAAGTCGAGTGCGCGACTGCCAGTGGCTGCAAGCGTCATGGATTGCCCCAAGAGCGGACTGCTGGAACGAGCCCGATAGCTAGGACAAAAACGCTTAGGAACTGGTTTGGTTCAGGAGGCCTGGGCCTAGTGCCGGATGGTAGCAACGCCAGTCAGGCCGTCATCGCGGGTCCATTGCACGGATTCACCCTGCTGGCGCAGCTTGAAGCAAAACGACTTACCGCCCAACCAGGTATTCCAGCGCTGGCACAGCTTGTCGGCAACGATCCACCACGTGCCGCGATCGCGCGTTGACCCGGTGTAGGCCGCAAGCTGAATGGTGGAAGCCTGCATGGTGCCGTTGTTCCTGTAGCTAATCGGCAAACTGCCGAGCGGTGTTTCAAGATGAACGGTCTTGCCGGCCACCGCCTTGCGCAATGTGTCGCCCTCCAGTTGGTCCTCCGCACCACAGGCACCAATACCCAACAGGCTCACCACGACAGCACACGCCGCAACCCGCATGGCCCACCCCCTTTGCTCAGATTGTCGACCGCCTCCCTGCAATCTTGGCCAATTTCATTGCGGTGCACAATAGAACGCCGCAACTGGAATGTCAGTTGTGCCCAAGAGACTTAGCGTCAATTCCAACGGCTGCGCAGCACTGTCAGGCCGATCCCGTAAATACCCGTCCCCGCCAGGATGACCTGCGCCATACCCTTAGCCGGGAAGCCTTCCCACAAGGCCGCACCAGCGGCCGTCCCCCACAGCAGGGTTGCCACCAGGGTTGGTATCCAGAACACAGGCGTACGCATGGGGTGTGCCCAGCGCATAGGCACAAACGTCAAGGCAACGCAGCTCAGCACCAAGCTCGCCACTACCCATGCTGCCATGTCGAACGCAAAAACGTAAAAGGCCACGACATTCCAAATAGCGGGAAAGCCGATGAAACTGTTGTCGTCTGCTTTGCTTTCCGTGTCGCTGAAATGGAACAGCGACGACAACAGGATCAGGCTGGCCAGCAGCAACCCGAACCAACCCGGCAGGTAACCGGCCAGCACCAGCGCCAGCGCAGGAATGAGAACATAGGTGACATAGTCGATCACCAAATCCAGCCGCTCCCCAGAAAAACGCGGCAGGCGCGTGCCGACATCCGCCCAGCGTGCCAACGTCCCGTCAACACCGTCGATAACCAGAGCCACGCCCAGCCAGGCGAAGGCCAGCTCCCAGCGCCGCTCCAGAAGCGCGTACAGGGCCAGTAATGCGCAAACGATGCCGAGCCCGGTAAAGACATGCACCAGCGCCGCAAGCCAACTCCCCCGCATATCCCCGACCCGCCTAACCGCCCATACCGAATAGCTGCAAACGGCCCTTGAAACGCGAAAGGAGCGCCGCAGCGCTCCTTGTTCAATACCATGGCCTCAATGCCGGCGTTAACCCTCAGAAGCGATGCTTGATCGTCCCGCGGATTTGCACGTCATTGTTCTCCTTCTCATCCGGCACCACCTTCGCCTCGCTGCCGTTGGCGCCGTAGAGGAGTTCCAGGCCAAAATCGAGCTTAGGCAGGACCCCCACCGTACCGATGCCCGGGATCTTCACTTCCGTGCCGCTGCTCTTGCCAAGGCTCAGTCCCGGAACAGTGAGATTCAATCCCTTGCCTTGCTCGATCGTCGGCTTGGTTGTTTGCGCAGCGCCATCGCCTGCCGACGCAGCCGGCTCCTGCGAGCCGCCATCGGTCTGCTTGAACGCTAGCGCCGGTTGGGCCAGCAGGCCCAGCGCAACCGCGGTCATGATCAGTCGCATCGGTTTCATGTCTCTCACCTCGCGCCTTCCGCACCCCACGGTTGGCTCTTGGTAGGTGAGAACGGTATACACAAAAATCAGTATCAATCCACGGCAGTTGAACCAGCCTCAAGCTTTCCCGGGAATTGTGTGCCCAAAGTGCCATGTTGCGCACAGGTCACAAAACCACGGCCAATGCTTACAGCGTTCAATGGTCGCCGAATTTAAGCTATTTCTTAGCTGGTGCGCCCTTTGCCGGAGCGCTCTTGGCTGGAGCGTCCTTGGCCGGAGCATCCTTGGCTGGGCCTTCCGGAGCCGACTTCACGTAAGCCAGAATCTGCTCCTCGATACGCTTCCGATCCGCATCTGTGCACGTCACCGTGCTCTTCGGCGGTTCCTCTTTGGGCACGGTTCCCACGGGCGTATCCGGATCAGTGGCCTTCACCTGCCCTGTCATGGTCATGACGGTGAACAGGTGCAACTTATTGATGAACACCAATTGCTGATCGGTCCACTTACCACGCGCCGCCTCGCGCTCCATCAACGTCTCGTAGTTGGCAGTCTGCGCTTCCCCCATCTCACAGAGCTGCGCCTGACCACTTATCCGGGCGACGCGAATCACCTCGCGAGCGGAATCCAGCGGCAGCTTGACCTCTTCAAACTTATCCTTGTTCACTCGAATGATTTTGCCGGTCTCCGTCGTGAACTCCGCAGGCGTCAGAGCCCAGGCGTAATCCATCAAGATCAAGACCGTCTTGTCGCTCATCTGCGCTTTTTGCGCATTCGCCGCAGCTCCCGCCGCCACCAAGGCGCAGGCGCAGAGCCCCAACCTAGCCCACAATCCCAGCCTGCCAAACCTCATATCGCCCCCTCAGCGCCAGTCCACGAACGATGACCCGAGCCATATGGTCATTGCCTGGGCAACCGCTCGGCGAAAATCGAGGCGTAACTAAGGCAAATTCGCGCCCCCGGCGTGGTTCGCAAACAGCCTAATCGAACCCGTTGCACAAAAGCGAAAGAGCCGCCCCGGGGGGCGGCTCTTCCGGTGTCGCATTTTTGGCGTCAGGCTGGATCAGAACTTCACGCGGGCGCCGCTCAGAACGACGTCCACATCCTTCAGACCAATGCCTTGCGTCGACGTCGCCGTAGTGCCCGGGTCCTTCGCATCGAAGTGACGCCAAGCGAGATATAGCTCCATGGCCGCCGCATCAATGTTCTGGACCACACCGATGCCCCAGAAGTTCAGCTTGTCACCCTTGAGCTGATCCGGAGCTGTCGCACTTGCGCACGTGCCACCAACCTGCAAGGCGCCCTCAGGGGCCGCTGGTGCGCTGGTTGCGCATGTCCACGTGTCGAAGGCAAACTTGAAGTTCTTATGCTGGCCGTACTCGCCGTACAGCACCGTGTTTCCGAACCCGAAGTGATTCTTGGCGATACCGACCTGGATGTCCCAGCGAGACGCATCCCTGTCGGGGTCGAACGTACCGAGGATCGGATTCTGCGCGTCCACGGACAACTTGGTGTAATGGCCTTGCACGAACAGACCACTCGACACGTGCATCGCCGACAAGGCACCTGCCCAGTACACGTTAGCCGCCGACGCGTTGGTCGGAGTGATACCCGCCGTCGTCGCGCCGACCGGGATCGCCGTGACAACCGAGATGTGGCCAATCGAGTCATCCTCGTTGGCCTTTGACCATTCGGCACCGACGCCCGCCGCAATTCGATAGCCATGATGCTCGCCAGCGTATCTCAAGCTCGTACCCAGCACACGCCCGAGGTTGGTGAGAGTGCCTGTCGGGTTGTCAACGGTCCAGCCCTCGTACTTCAGAGACTCACCAATTGATGCTTCGAAGATGAAGCCGTGCACCGTCGGGCTGGTGTACTTCAGACCCTCCATGCGGATGCCGATCGGGCCGCCGCAGCCGAACGACAGCCCACTGATCGTCGCGGTAAAGCCTCCGCCGCCGGCACCTGGCGCCAACAGATTGTTGTCACGGCGGCGGAACGCGAGGCCACCACCCACGCAGCCCACATCGGAGCCGAAGCCAGCGGTCGTACCACCAAGGTCGATCAGTCCGTTCAGGCCGGAGTTGGTAATGCGGCCAAGAGTCAGGCGGCCGGTGTCCTTGCGCTCCAACCAGAAGTTGACGTCGCGCAGACGCAAGTGACCGTCGCCGTTCAGGGCATCAGCGTTGTTCGGGTTGGACCGGGGGCCACCCTCTTCCGCGCGCTGCGAGGCGCCGGAGGTACGAGCCTTGTCACCCCAGTCGATCAGGATGCTGTAGCCGGCCGACCACGTCGGGCTGATCTTGGCATTGCCCATGAAGCCGAAGCGGCTGGCCGAGTTGTGGTTGTCGAGACCGATGAACGTGTTGGACCGACGACCATCGTTCCAGTACAGGATCGCACGGTTAACCTGGCCGTAAACGGTCAGGGACTGCTTCCGGTTGCCTTTGCGGGCCGTGGTGGCCTCCAGCTCGGCCACTCGCTCCTCGAGGTCGGCACAGCAATTCCCGCCGAGGTCGGCCGCAGATGCAGAGCTGATGTTCAGCGTAAGTCCGGCCGCGGCGAGGATGGCGATGCGACTTGTCGCATTCATCAATGCCCCGTTCATTTGCATCTCCAATGAGTTATCTTGCGTTGTTGCAGGAAGCAGCACGCGCTTGCCCGGCGTCTGCCCCGTGTCCAGACCACGACGCACGCACGCGCGTGTGCGCAGGCGCCGAGAACCGGACGCGAAACGCGTTGAACGCAACGCTTACAACGCTGAGACTACTGGTGGGACACTGTGCGGCTTCCCAAGGGAGCGCCGGGCTTGCTTCCTGCTACCCATCCCTCTCGCTGCGGCAGGGTTACCGCAGGGCTTTGCACTGGGATGAGCGATCAGGCCTCAACAAGGCCCTGCCGCACGACTCGCTGACAACTACAACACAACTATTCGAGTAAACCGTTAACTGCAAATAATCACCCGGGCCGCCAGGTCCAATTACCGGGGACAGTGGCGCAAGTGCCACGAAATTGAGCAAGGACTCCTGCACGCAAGCAAAATTCTTCAGTTCCGCCATGCTTCTTGTTGATTGAAGAACCACGGCCCGAACTTTTTGCGTGGCGCCGGCTCGTCCCGTCGGCTCGAATTATCCACAGCTGCAAATTTGGTCTTTCGCTGCGTCGCAGATTTGACCTGGGGACGGTCGGTTTTCTGCTGCGCCTGGCCAACATTTGCAGCCACATCGGGCGTGCCGCTGTCAGTCGTTGCAAGTCCGATGTCTTCGCCGCGCCGGATTGGCGCGACCTTTTGGTTCGGTCCGGCCAATGCCATACGGCCTTCTGGCAGCTCTGGCAATTCGCGGGTGGCGACCGTTGTGGTCGTAGACCAGCCCGATGTGGTGGCAACCTGGCTGTCGGCGTGGGCCCTGCTCGCGGCCACATTGGGGGGTCGTTTGGCGATCTGGGCAAGCACCGCGTCCGGCAGACAACGACCGTTGCCTGACATACTCTGCCCTGATGGGCAGCCGACACCGCAGACACGCTCGGGGCTGCTCTGCACCAGCCTGAGAAGAATATAGTCTGGCCGCTCTGTCGGCAGACTGGCGTTGACGCGATCGGTGAACGCCTTCATGGCGCGGCGCGAGGATGGCGTCCAGCTGCCGTTGATCTCGCCGTCATAGCAGCCTACGCGGCGAAGCTCCCGCTGCAGCTCCCGCGCCAGGCTGACGGGATCGCCAGGAATCGCCGACGGTTGAGGCTTCGGCTCGACGGCCGCCGGCTTTTCAACAGCGCGCGGGACAATGGCCACGATGGCCGACCTTGCAGGCGCCTCGACCTTGGGCTCGACTGATGCGGCCGTCGACTTGACGGTCGGCCGCGGCGTGGTCGGCTCCATGGCCGCAGATGCTTTCGGTGTTGCCGTCACGGGATTGGCGACTTGCGCTTTCACGAACTCCGTGACCGGGGCTTCTTGCGTCGGGGCCGCCCCTCGCTCGCCTTCAAATGGCATCGCATAGGCTGCCACACCGACGCCGACGGCAATGAGAAGAATGCCGCTAGCCTTGCTCATGGACTCCTCCGGCACGCACAACGGACAAGACCGCTCGGGGTGACACTGTCGTTTCGGCCGTGGATTGCAGTTCGACCCGCCTTGCGACAGACGCCGCTCCAGCTTTCATTACTCCCCTGCACTTCCAATGCCAATGCGCATTTCGCACCGACTTGGCAATTCAACTCGCTCGCTTCTGAAAAGTGGCAAGAGGGAATTGATTAATTGTCCTGCATTTGATGGACCCGCCTCGCGCGCCGCGCTGGCTGCGGGGAGCAGCACAACCGCGCCGTTCACGAGGCAATGGGATCGACCACAATAGAGGCCGGGGGCTCTCCCCGCAGGTGTCGCTCCCACATTTGCCGGTAAGCGACCTCGATATGCTTGCAGAAGCGGTCGGTATCAAACAGCGCAGTCGTGGCGATGGCGCCGGCCAATTTCCCGCGTACCGCGTCGAGCAGCCCCGGCTCAGTCGCCATCCTCAGGGCCAGCGCCTCATACTGCTCGGCTGAATAGGCGATGAGCTCCGGCAATCCGACTGCCCGCAGCAGGCTGCCAGCCATGCGCGCAGCATAGCTCCGTCCAACAAGGCTCACCACGGGCAATCCCACCCAGAGTGCATCGCTGGCAGAAGTCCCGCCGTTATAGGGCCACGCATCGATGAATAGATCTGCCAGCTGCTGTCGCGCCAGGTGGTCTGGATACTTTTCTGGCGCCGCAAATACCAAGCGCGCCGCATCTACGCCCCGTGTGACAGCTTCCCGGCGCAAATTGTCGTGCGCTCCTGCTTCCGCCACCAACCACAGAACGCTCCCAGGCGTCGCTGCCAGCAGACGCATCCAGACGTCGAACACCTCCGAATTGATTTTGTAGGCGCTATGGAAGGCGCAGAACACGAAGCCGTTTGCGGGCAAGCCGCATTGCGCGCGCGTCGGGATTACGGGTGCGATCAGACGCTTACGGTCGTTCACCTGGAAGCAGTCGGGCAGATGCACGACCTTCTCGATGAAGTACTGGGCTGCGTCTCTCGGGACCACAAAATCGTCGGCGATGATATAGTCGATGAACGGTGCGCCTAGGCTGCCGGGGTAGCCAAGGTAGCTGATCTGAATGGGCGCAGGGCGTTCAGCGAGGGCCAGAAAGCGGCTGTCCTTTGTGTAGCCTCCAAGATCGACGAGGATGTCGACGCCGGCGTTGCGTATTGCGCTGCACAGCGCCGCGTCGGGGAGCTGCGACACGTCGATGAGCTTATCGAAGGCAGCGGTCAGGCGTTGGCGCGGCGGACTGCCGTCATCTTTCGAGGCGGCAAATCCATAGACCTCGCAGAATGTGCGGTCGTGTGCCTCCACAAGGCCCGACATGAGGTAGGCAACGGCATGCATCCTGAAGTCGGCCGACAGGTAGCCGACACGCAGGCGATCTCGGCGAACGCGAGCGTGGGGGCTGCACGGCGCAGCGTGGGTTTGCACCTGTTGTGCAGTATGACCCTCGGCTGCCTTGCGTTGCAGCAGCGGGTCATCGAAGGCGGAAAGGACGGCAAAGCAATCACCGACGAATGACCCGTCCTCGATGCTTGCGCGCAAGCGATCCTTCAGCACGGCCGCTAGCGACCAGTTGCACGTCACCGCGGCGGCGTGCGCCAGCAGGGCCAGTGCTTCCGAGTTTCCCGGCTCCTCGGCCAGGACGGCCTGATGTGCGGCGATGGCTGCGTCGTAGTTCTTCATCTCGAGAAGCAGATTGCCGCGATTGTAGACGCTCGGCCTGTGATCGGGCGCGATGGCGATCGCTCGATCGAAGGCCGCGAGGGCCTCTGCATGGCGCTTCAGGTCGGCCAATCCCGTGGCATGCCGCATATGACAGTCGACGTCGTTGGGAGCCAACGCGACGGCTCGTGCGCAAGCCTCCAGCGCCTCCTCGAAGCGCCACAGAGCCCTCAGGACGTTACTGCGATTGAGGTGAAGAATGGCATCGTTCGGCGCGAGAACAAGCGCCTGATCGTAACAGGTCAAAGCTTCCGCGTAGCGCCCGAGCTTTTTCAGCGTCACGGCCCGCTTGCCCAGGATCTCGGCATCGTGCGGCTGCCCTTCGGCCAAACGATCGAGTACGCGGAGCGCTTCGCTGTTGCGCTCGAGCAGCAGCAGCGCATTCGCCTGATTGAAGCGGAAGTCCACATCGTCTGGGTCGAGGGCGACGGCCGCTTCGAACCGCGCCAAGGCGGCCACAAACTGACCCTTCTTGAGTAAGACGGAGCCCAGGTTGGACAGCGCCGCGGCGGATGCCGGTGCCAGTTCGACGGCCTTCTCCAAAAACGTCTCGGCTTCCCGCAGTTCGCCGCCATGCAGCTTCAGGATGCCAAGCCGATGCACGGCATCGAAATCTGCGGGATCGACATCGAGTAGCTCCCGATACAGTTTCTCGGCCTCGATATAGCGCCCTGCCCTGTGCAAGGCAGTGGCGCGCTCGAGCACAACCTCTCGCGCGCGCCGCGACGAGGCATTCTGTGGCGTGCTGGTCATATAGCTCTAGCAATCCGCGCTATGGCCCTTGTGCGCACTAGGCAGATGGGTGTGCTGGGATCTCGATGGCCGCCGGCGGCATGCCTTCGCACCAGCGCCGCCACATGATCTCGTAGGCCGCCTCCAGATCCCGAGTGAACCGTTCGGTATCGAACAATGGCGTAGTCTGCCGGTTGGCAACCAGTCTGGCACGCAAGGCTGCATGGGCGTCGCGGTCGCGGGCCATTCTCAAGGCGATGGCCTCGTAGTCGGCAAGCGAGGATGCGATCAGTTCAGGCAGGCCTACCGCATGCAGTAGACTTCCTGCTACGCGCGCCTGAAACGACCGCCCGGGGCAGGTAACAAGCGGCAAGCCAACCCACAGGGCGTCGCTGGCCGTCGTATGCGCATTGTAGGGCAGCGTATCGAGGAACAGGTCCGCGCACTGCAGTCGATTGACGTGCTCCGCGATCGGCAATCTGGGCGCAAACAACAACCGCTGGCCATCAATGCCGGCGGCTTCGGCCTCGCGACGCAGATTTGCGCGCACCGCTTCGCCATGATCGAGAAGCCAAAGTACACTGCCCGGCACCTGCCCGAGCAGTCGCATCCACACCGCAAATATGTCTGGCGTTATTTTGTTGTTGGCATTGAAGCAGGCGAACACAAAGCCCCGCTCGGGCAGCCCCACATCCGTTCGTTTTGGCCGAGGCCCTGCCGGGTCGCGCCGGTTGTCGTTCACCTGGTAGGAGCCTGGCAGATAGACGATCTTCTCCGAATAGAACCGGGCGGCCTCGGGAGGAGCAACGAAGCGATCAGCGACAAGATAGTCGATCCAATCCGCTCCCATCGTTCCGGGATAGCCTAGCAGGCTGTTGAACTTTTCGTCTGCTGACAGGCTCAGGCGAATATGATTCCGTTCGGGCTCCACGTCGAGGGGGCACGGCATGCGCGGATCGGACGAGAGGTCGGGGTCACTGTTCTCGTATGTCGACCTCG